>JANQJC010000069.1 GCA_028281825.1 Flavobacteriales bacterium | reverse complement strand
TGGATGGATTGCCCGAAGTCCACGAAGTGGACGGCTTGCAACACATCCGTGGTGGGTGACAGGCTATATTTCAAGGTAATTTCAGGCAGCCTTGACTTTTTGAATACTTTTTGGTCAAGCAAAAAGTATAAGAAAGAAAGAAACAAACACCATTATTGCCAGGAGGCACGACGAAGCAATATCCATTCCTTTATTCGGCATTCCCTCCCTACTCACACCCCTACCCAAACTGCATCAACTCCCCTCCACAATCTTTATCTCCTCCTCCGTTAATCCATACAGCTCATACACCATTTGGTCAATCTCTTTATCAATGCGGTTGATATCAGCCTGCAAGGCATTGGCTTTGGCTTTTTGCTCATTAAAATAAGTGAGCCACTCGGCTTCTTCCGTTAGGCTTAGCTTCACCTTTTGCTTCTTCAACTCTTTTAAAAAACCCTTAAAATCCATATCAGGCCAGTTCCCCAGGTTTTTACTCACCTTCTCTATCTCGAATTTGGATTGGAGGTGGGTGAGGAAGGTGGCGGTTACTTGTTGTACGCTTAAGTGTAATTCTAATTCGCTATCGACTCGGTTAGAAATGACACCTATCTGACTTTGCTCGTTTGTTGGAGGGATAATTGGGAACTTCTTTAAATAAATATAACCTGGCTCAAAATATCCCCCTCTCAATTTTGGCAAAATCATTTTAAACAGGAATAAAAAAATTGAACTATTCAGGATTCCTAGAAGGTACTTATCTCCTTTTGGGAGGATGAAGCATTTTTGATTACTATAAAAATTACTCTCGTCATAACTGAACTCTGGACCTGCACATATATTAGGGTATATTATTTTTGGTTTTTCGAATTCAGCATAGTAATCAACACTATCTTGTATTTCATACCATTTATATGAACCAGGTTTCCTCCCTTCCCAATTACCTTTCCAGTCTAGAGGCTTAGGTTCAAGTTTATTTCTAAATTGTTCCAAATACTCTCTAATTGCTGGGTATTCGTCAATATTAATTCCTCTACGTGTGAAAATCAAATACCTATTTTGAAAATCAATGGAGTAACGTTTTACATCCTTACCCGCCAAGAACGGTTTGATAATATCACTACTACTTTTATGCTTAGCAATTAGTTCATTTTTAATATTTTCATCAATAACGAAGGCTTCGTTATATCCTGTTACAACACCCCTTCGAATAATTCCCCCTGTATATTGATGAAGAGAGATACCCTTCGACATTAATTTTTCTAATAACATCACTTGTGTGTTACTAACCAAATTCCAACCCGCCTCCTCCAAAGAATTAAAATTGACATCAAAAGAGTGCTCTTTAACATACAGATTTAGGTTGCCGAAGTTTAGATTGTCCGGTTGACTAACCATAAAGCTTTCCGCAGGCTCAGAATTCTTTATGGTTAATATGCAAGGATAAGCTGTTGCATCAGCAAATACAGGTAAATCACCAAAGTCAACTAACTCAATTACCTTTTTGGTTTTTAACCATTTCCTAAGAGAATGTGCATATGTAATTTTCAGCCACTTGTTAGGAACAATAAACCCGAACATTCCTTCCAGCTTAAGCAGAGTTACTCCTTTTTCTATAAAATAAACGTATAAATCGGCAATTCCATCATAGACAATATATTTCTTTTCTAAATGAGGTTTTATGTCTGTGAAAAACTCTTGCCTCACATAAGGCGGGTTCCCAATCACTACATCAAAGCCGCCTTTTTTAAACACCTCCGGGAAGTTTTCCTGCCAGTTAAAAGCCTTTTCGCCAGCCACTTCGGGGTCGTCAATCAGGCTGTTGCCACATTTAATATTATGGCTCAGGTTGCTCAGCTTTCGGCCTGGCTCGGCGGTGCGTAGCCACAGGCTTAGCTTGGCTATTTCCACGCTTTCTTCGTTTAGGTCAACCCCGTATATGTTATTCTCCAGTACGGTGTTTTTTATGTCGCTAAGCACCAGGCTTGCCCCGTGGTATTTGGCGGTAAGTTCATCCAGGTATTGGTGCTCAGCCAATAGAAACTCCAGCGCCTGGTTCAAGAAAGCCCCACTGCCACAGGCAGGGTCGCATATCTTTAGGTCAAGCAGCCATTCGCGGTAGGCATCAAGCTTTTCAATACGCTTGCGGCTGCGCTTTTTGGCACCTTCATATATCTCGTCGCTTATCTCCAGTTCCTGCTTTTTCTTTTCGCACAGCTTGCCCAGTGTGTTGTCTACAATATACTTGGTAATGTATTTAGGCGTGTAAAACACGCCATCCTTCTTGCGGCGGGTTTTGCTTTTGTCCACTTCCCTACCCTCTTGCTGGGCGGTAATGTTGTCAATATCATTCAGGCTGTGCTCAAATATGTGCCCCAGTATATTCACGTCCACATCGCTCTCAAAGTCGTAGGTAGTCAGCTTGCTCACGTGCGGATGCAGCACATCGTCGTCTATCTTTATATTGTCCAGCAGTTCGTCGGGGTAAAACAAACCGCCGTTGTATGCAAATATATCGTGGTGCTTGCCCCTGTAACCTGCGTTCAGGTATCCAAAGTATTTCAAAAAACGTTCGTACAGCGGGCGGTACTCATCCAGTTCTTTCAGCTTCTCCCACTGCTTCAGTATCTCACCAATACTATTGGGTGGCAACAGGCCTTTATCTTCAGAGAAAAAGATGAACAAAAATCTATCTAGTAGCTTCTGTGTTTTGCGGTACAGTAGCAATTGGTCAGCCTCGGGGCTGTTTTTCACCATATTTTGCCACAGGGCGTTTTTAAAATCGCTGTAGTCTTTATACAGGGCTTTGGTAATGGCTTCTTCAGCCACCAAACTTTCTTCCTTCGCCTTGGCTGGCAAGCCGCCCAGTATATTATCTGCTTGCAGGCAAAACCACAATACCCCAAAGTCCTCACGACTAAGTGTAAAGAGGTTAAACTCCACATAATCAACCGCATTATGGATGAAAAACCTGAGCTTCTCAAAGTTGCTCGTCACTACATACACACAGGCGCTTTGGTTGTTTTTGTAGTTAAAAGCCTGCTCGTTCACTTTATCCAGGTCAATGGTATCAGTGCCCTTTAGTTCAATTACACCAACAGCTTTACCCTCTTGCAGTATGGCTCCATCTGCCTTTTTCGCTCCCTTCTCGTTTTTCAGTTCAGTAGTAAGGTTATACTCAGGCTGCGGATTAAGGGTATAGCCCAATACATTCACAAACAATTCTCTCAAAAACCCCTCCTGAAACTGCTCTTCCTTCGCTACCCTTATGTTCTGCTGTATCTCCCTATTTTGGAAATAGGCTTTATACACCTCATAAGCAGCATTAACCTTAGTGGCATCCTGCGCTTGCAGGTACTTCTTCAAAACCGAGCGTTGAAATATGGACATAGCAATGAATAGGGCTGCCCAAATTTAATTTTTTATCACAAAGTTTGTTAAGTGAGATGTATTAAATCGGCATTCCTGAAATTGCCGTAGCAAATATACCTGGCAGCGCTGGCCTGTGGATGGATTGCCCGAAGTCCACGAAGTGGACGGCTTGCAACACATCCGTGGTGGGTGACAGGCTATATTTCAA
>JANQJC010000068.1 GCA_028281825.1 Flavobacteriales bacterium | reverse complement strand
AGGCCAACACTGCTATGAATGTTTACTACGGATAGTATAGTAGGCCATTCTTTATTACCACTTTTCCCTGGCAGACTGACAAATTTGAGATTGCTTCGTCGTTTCTCCTCGCAATGACTTAATTAGGGGATTGATTGCTAAGAGCTAACTGCTCTTAGCTTATAGCTCATAATAGCTTCTCCTTGTTATGATACTGAGGGTTTTTGCCGTAGACTTTACTGTAATACTGTTTAAAGTATTCAAAATCTTTTTCTTTATCACCAGTGGGGTGGTAGAGTTCATCAATACCGGTAGTTTTTGTCTTATAGTCAATAAAAGCCAGTAGGATAGGTATTTTGGCTTGAGTAGCTATTTGATAAAAACCAGTTTTCCATTTTTGGGTATGGCTTCGTGTACCTTCAGGTGCAATTACTATATACATACTTTCAGCCTCATTCACTTTCTCCACAATTTGACTAACCATATCTTTTGGGCTTGAGCGGTCAACTCTCACTCCTCCCGTTTTTTCCAGTATGGTTTTTAAAGGGAATTTAAAAAGCTCTTTCTTAGCGAAATAAGTGGCTTGCATATTGTACTTGTTCTTTACATTCATGCCGTATACAAAATCCCAATTACTAGTATGGGGTACAACAATTACCACAGCTTTCTTCACTTCTGGTGGTATACCTCCAACTACTTTCCAGCCCTGTATCCATGATACAAATGCACAGAACCATTCAAATAGTTTTACAAATATCATATTGTTTATTCTTTTTCAGTTTCTTTTTGGAAGAGTAGCAGTGCTTCTTCAATGGTGAGTGGCTTACCGTTGAGGTAGGCTACAACTTGTGGATCTTCAATTCCACTTTCCCTGAGTTTTCCGAGAATGACGGCTGCTTCAGAGAAGGTGCGGAATACGCCCATAGCGTGTACTTTGAGTCCTCCAGTTGTTTCCCGTGTATCCAGGCCAAATTTTTTGGTGTATTCTTTTATCTGGTCGAATGGTATCACATTGCGGTATTCTTCAAACTCAACACGGAAGTAGAGATTATCAGACTTTGCAGCGCCACGCTCAATCTTGTGTAGCTGCATGGCAATATCGTAAACCACATCATTTTTTACCTGGAAGGCACCATCAATACCTTTTTTGATAAGGTTCTTACGTGTTTCTTCGGCGCTGTCATAGTCTTCGAAAGCGCCCATAGTGAATATGGTGAGGGTATCGTTCACCTTTTTCTCTTCTAATCCTTTGATGGTTCTAAGTAGTGCCTTGAGGTCTTTTGAGATGGTGTTATTAGAGAATGTACCTACGTGAACGGTATATTTTGCTTGAGTGGTTTTATTGCCCTTAATGGTAGTATTTGAAACCAAATCCCGGCTGAGTGGAACGATGGTATCATTGGCTTGCTCATAAAGCTCCTGGAATTTGATGGCCTTACCTTTTTCATCGGTCAGGTAGCCATATTGGGTATTGGGTTCAACATCTTCATGGTCGGGTACGCCATCGCCGTCGGTATCAACAGGACATCCATTAGGGTGAACTTTAGCGCCTTTGGGTGTGCCAGCGCAAAGGTCGTCCCAGTCTGATATGCCGTCACCATCGCTGTCTTCTTCGTCAATGCCGCTAAACTCCACATCGCGGTAGTATTCAGATTTTACGTTGGTGAAACTCTTGTCTCTCCATAAATTGAATTGGATAGAGAAAGAATGGAAAAGGAAAAAATCGTTACTCAAGGCATCTTTAATGAATTCATTTTCACCTCCAATATTACTGGTGTAATTGTCGATATTATCAGTGAAGGTGTAATGCAACGTAGAGCCTAAACGTAAACTAACCACTGAACCGAGCCTGAAATTATAACCTAAGGAGATGGGTATGTCAAAAGTGCTGGTGGAATAGTTTACAGCAGGGTAAAGGTCTTTGAAGGCTGTTTCGTATTCGTAGTCGCGGGTGAGGTCGATAGCTGATTCTGCGAAGTAGCTGCTTTCGGGTAGGTTTTTAATACTACCATCGTTCCAGTAATAGTAGCGTTCGCCGTTGGCATCATACCGGTCTGTTTTTGAGTCGTAGCCCATATACCCGATGCCGATAGATATATAAGGGTGAGCTGATGGTGGTAGTTTATAGCAATTCTTAAAGTTGTAAAGGATGTTGGCTGTACCATTCCAAATGGTGGAGCGGAAGTTATAAACTTGGTCTATACCGCTGGGGTTAGCTTTTATGACTCCATAAAGCCCTCTCAGTTCCACTTCCCAACTGCGGGAAAGGCTGGTTGCAAAAGTAAGTTCAGCAGCACGACTGTTGCTCAAGAAGCTTTTGTAGTTATCGTCTCTCACCTCACCGTGGTAGGTGATGACACCCGCACCGAGGCCGATACGTGGCTTGGCTTTAGACTCTTTGTAATCATCTTGCGCTGATACTGTTTTGAGTGATGCCACAAATAGTGATGCGAAAACCAGCAGTGATTGAAATAAAAGCTTCATAACCATACGATTGCGGGTTGCAAAGTAGAAAAAATAAAACAAGCCAAGAATGACCGAGGGTCAAAACTTTTCAATGAGTTATTAAGAGGGGAGGGTATGAAAAGAGAAAGCCACCCGCATGAGCATAGGATGGCTTTTCAATAATTTGTATATCGAATTTACACCAGTGGTACAAAAGATTGGTGGGGGTGTTTAGTCCTCTGTTTCAATCATTTTGAACGGTACATTAACTATCGACTGGTAGTCTTCACCAGCTTCAAGCATGTCTTCATCGTCTTCTTCGTAGTACCATTTTACAAGGATGTCACTGCCATTTTTGTGCATTACTTCCAATTTTTTGAAAAGGTCGAGCAGGCATTTTGATGAACTGGTGTTAAAATACTCTAATTGAATGTTAACGGCGGTTTTTGATTGAGGCTTTCCTGCATACTCATCTAACCATTCAACCAATGGCTTGTAGAACTCAATCGAGTTTTCAGGGATTGAACGCCCCCTTAGTTGCAATACTCCACTTTCTGAATCAAAGTTTACGCTAGGTGTTTTCGGTGTTCCTTCAATTACAATTGATTCCATAATCTATCTACGTTAATTTATTGTGAGACTTTAATATTAAGACTAAAAAATGAAAATTCATTATTAACTTCTGAAAAGGCGTAATCCAGTTTTTGGCCTGTCTTCCTCGCTATGTCAATCATACCAAGGCCTCCACCACCTTTTTCTGATACTATATCATTGTTTAAAACTTCCTTGTATAATGCTTTTAACGCGTCAGGTTCCAAAGAGTTTATTTTATCTAGCCTTTGCCCAAGGCTGGAGACTTTATCTGTTTTGATATAGTTGCCCGTCATGATAGTGTAACCGCTAGGGCTGATGCCTATCATAAATATAGCAGACTTGTTTCCGTTAGGGATGGTGTCCTCTATATCTGGTTCTTCGTCAATGTGGTGATAAAGGTTTTGAAGGCACTCTACCAATACATTATAAACTTTCTTCTTGATTTTTGGGTCTTCGCCCATGTTTTCAAGCCTCGATTCCATAATCTGTAAGATGGAGGTCATCAATTCAGAGGTGATATCCCCTTTGAATGACAACATAATGTTGTTGCATTCCATCTTATTATATAGATCGTAGATATCGATCATTTTCTTGTGTTGTTCGGTAATAACCACAGCCTTAAACGTTTAATTGATGTAATAGGTTATGAAAAATTAGATGTTTAGCCTTTGACTGACTATACTGGCCGTTTTTACCTTTAACATTTCTAAAATGTTTAGGGGCAAAACTAATTATCGAACCGCGTTCCATCAATTTATTAAGACGCGAAAGGCTATCTATCACAGCGGCGTGGATATAACGCAACAAATTGCCTGTATAATATGCGATAGCATGAAATGCTAGAACAAATAAATGACGATTTGTTGGTGTTAAAATCACTGGTTAGAGAAGATTTTTCTGCTCATAAAGACGTTTTAACGAAAATAAAGTTTCATTTTCATCTTAAAAACTAGTTTTGTGCAACAGTTTTTAATCCAAAACGAAAAAAGGTAACCAATGAGTGAAAAAACCAAACAAGAAGAGTGGTTTGAGTGTTGGTTTAATACGAAATACTATCATGTTCTATATAAAGACAGGGATGAGTGCGAAGCCCATGGTTTTATAGACAACTTGCTAAAGGCTGTTCAATTGCCTGAGCAAGGGCGGGTGCTTGACCTAGCTTGTGGGGCGGGCAGGCATTCTATATATCTTAATGAATTAGGATATGATGTGATAGGTATTGACCTATCTGAAGAAAGCATAAAGATGGCCAAGCGCAGCAGGAATGAAACGCTGGATTTTTTTGTGCACGACATGCGCGACCTGTATTGGGATAACTACTTTGACTGTATACTAAACTTGTTTACCAGCTTTGGTTATTTTAACGATGATACCGACCATGAGAAAACAATTGCTTCTGTTGCCGGTTCATTAAAATATGGTGGTAAATTTGTGCTAGACTTTTTCAATAGCAAACGGGTAGTGGATAACCTTGTGATGGAAGAGAAGAAGGTAGTGAATGATGTTTCATTTCATATATATAGAAGGTATGAAGAGGGGAGGATTTTTAAACGTATAGAAATAACAGACGGGGAGGAGCAGCAAGTGTTTGAAGAAAAAGTAAGGGCTTTTACCCTTGAAGAATTGACTGAAATGATGAAGAAGGCGGGCTTGAGGGTAGAACAGGTTTATGGTAACTATCAATTGGATGGTTTTAACGAGGGTGAATCACCGAGGCTTATTATTGTAGCGAGCAAATGACAGCGCTTTACTTAACATGTGTGGTGCTTTTTAGTGCTGTAGTGCTTAGCGGCACTGCAATGTTTATAACCCCTTTTAAAAAGGATAGCGTGAGGTTGCTACTCTCATTTAGTGGGGCATACCTATTAACATTGAGTCTAGTTCACTTTTTACCAGATATATATACAAACATTGGCAGCCAGGCTGGGCTTTGGGTTTTGGTAGGCTTTATGATACAGTTGGTGCTAGAGATGTTTTCTGGTGGTATTGAGCATGGGCATATACATGTGCACAAAAAAGAAGGCGCTAAATCGGTAGTGCCCTATGCAGTGATATTGGGTTTGGGTATTCACTCTTTTTTAGAGGGGATGCCCCTGGCTTTTGAGGCAGAAAACGGTGGGTTGCTTTCTAACAGACCACTATTAACGGGCATCATTTTACATAAGGTACCTGTTGCCTTGGTTTTAGTAGCTTTGCTTTTGCAATCGGGGGTATCTAAACAAAGGGCATTTGTGTGGTTAATCATTTTTGCTTTGATAGCCCCACTCGGGACAATAGTTGGTCATTTTGTAGATGTTGGCTCAGGCCATGTGCATGAAGGTGGGTTTTCGGCCGCTGTGATGGGGGTGGTAGTAGGTATATTTCTTCATGTATCAACCACTATACTTTTTGAGGCAGGCGAGGGGCATCGTTTTAACCTGGTTAAGTTTATGACGGTGATAGCTGGTGTTGCGTTGGCGCTGATTAGTATGTAGGATGTAGTAAACTAATTAGCTGGTGTGGTGATTAGCTGATGACAACTTAACTTTTGATTTTGGGATTGCTTCTTATTGGGAGGTCGCGGGTCTGCGCCCGCGAACAAGAATTACGGTATATGTTTCTTATACTTTTTGCTTGGCCAAAAAGTGAACAAAAAGTCAAG
>JANQJC010000039.1 GCA_028281825.1 Flavobacteriales bacterium | reverse complement strand
GGGTAAGGCTGTTGGTGGCGGGGTTGGTATGGCTTCAGCGGTGGATTACTGCCTGGCTACCAAGTATGCTTCAGTTAAGCTAAGTGAATTAGCCATTGGTATTGGCCCCTTTGTGGTTGGCCCTGCCGTTGAGAGGAAAGTGGGTACTTCAGCATTCTCTGCATTAACTATTAATGCTACTGAATGGCAAAACGCCGAGTGGGCTGAAGAAAAAGGGCTATATGTAGAAACCTTTGAAACTACTGATGAAATGGATAGTGCTGTTGAAGAACTAGCTCACAAACTTGCCAAGAGCAACCCAGAAGCTATGGCTTTACTCAAAACAGCTATGTGGAAAGGAACAGAAGACTGGGATACCCTATTGGAAGAACGCGCTGAAATGAGCGGCAAACTGGTGCTTTCTGATTTCACTGTAAAAGCGATTAGGAAGTTTAAGCAAGGGGCTAGATGATACAGTGTAAGCACGAAGTGTGAGAGTGAGGATTTTTAGGAGCTAGGCTTTGTTTGTTTCAGTCAGTTGTTTCAATATCCATTCGCAAGCTTCACTTTCATTATAAAACATGAGGATACCGCTTTTAGAACCTCTCTCTTTATAGTATACTTCATATTCTAAAGCATATTTCCCTCTTCTAACAACTAAGGAAAGCTTGTTGTCATCATCCCTAGCCCCATAAAGTCCATGTAGATAAAAACTATTTTCATCTACTCCTAGCTCCTTGAGCTTATCATAATAACCCTGAAACTGTCATCTAGTGCAAACTTAGCTATTCTATAAGTAATCTTTAATCTTAAATCTCTCCTCTAAAATCTAAAATTTTATAAATTGGTACTCGCACTTTAACCAGTACCTATGATGAGATTTTATGCTTTTGCTTTTCTGGCGGCTTTTTTGTTGGCTTTTAACTTTTCTGCCAATAGCCAAAGTTGTGATGACTGCCGCTACATTTCTCCTGTTTTTGATTCTGTAACTGTTGAGACGGTCCATTTTGGAAAGGCCCTGACAATTGAGGGCGACACCCAGCAACTGTACATGGATATTTACCAACCTTTTGGTGATACTGCTACAGACAGGCCATTGGTTATGTTTGCATTTGGCGGTGGCTTTGTGCAGGGCAGCAAAGATGATTGGTATGTGGTGGAAGTGTGCAAGCACTTTACGCGTGCAGGATATGTGTGTGCCGCTATGGATTACAGGGTGGGCATTGATTACCTGGAGATTGCCGTTGGGCAACATGCAAGAATATTCTTCAGGCCGATGCAAGATTATAGGGCTGCCGTTCAGTATATGAAGGCTGACTATGCGGAGCTAGGGAATAATTACAATATTGACACTAATAAGATATTTGCAGGTGGAGCCTCTGCGGGAGCCATTACTGCCTTGATGATGATGTACTGTGATACGGTATCAGAAATGGAGGAAATGTACATCAGTGGCGACCCTTTGGATGATTTGGGTGGGTTTAACAGTACTACTGGTTTTTATCCTAATTACAGTTGGGATTGCATGGCTGTTGTGAATGTAGCTGGTGCATTAATCGACGCAAGTTGGATTGAGCAGGGAGATGTTCCCGTTATCTCTGCACATGGCGATGAAGATGATGTTGTACCTTATAACTCTGGACCGTTTGGAGGAATAACCTTTGGTGTTTTCAATTTAGAAGGTAGTTACGTGGTCGATTCTATTGCCCGAGACAGAGGGGTGTGTAGCTACCTGTACACCATGGAAGGAAAAAATCACCCATCCGAAGACTTGGGTTTGCCATATATCTATGGTGTGGTTTACAGGATGATGCTAAGAATGCATGCACTACTGGAAGACAGGAGTTTCTGTTGCCCTCTTGAAGTAGAAGTAACCACTGGCGATACTGTTTATTACGGTGACAACACACCTCCATTTACTTTGAATGCCGAAGTAAGCGGGGATAATGGAAATCCCGAAGTAAGGTGGTGCGAAATACCTTGCACCAATGGCTCTGACCAATGGGATATTACTGTACAACCCGATTCAACTTTGGATTTTGTGACCGTAATATCTTATGAAAGTGGCTGTCAGGATGGCCATTTAGTGGTAGTAGCCGATAGCGCACTGCTTGTTCAACCGCCGCCAAATGGAATTGGAGAGTTGAGCGATGCTGTTTCCATGAGTATCTTTCCACAACCTGCAAGTAGCTTATTCACGGTACAGGCTGATATGAGCGATTATAAAGGTTCGGATACATCCATAGATATAATAGGAATAGATGGGCAATTGGTGCTATCCAAAGCCTTTATCGCTTCTGGAAATACCTTGAATATGAGTATCGATGCCAACACTCTGGCTTCAGGTACTTATTTCATCCTACTCAAAGCTAATGGAGAATTAATTGGAGCTAAAAAGGTAATGATAGCTAAATAGGTCTATAGTAATGGGTCTTAGGTCTTGGCAAATAAAGCCCAAAGCTGAGACATTATGTCACTCTGAACGATAGTGAAGAGTCTACTATATGGTCTGAGAGATTCCTCGCTATCTCGTCGGAATGACGACCCTAACTTAACGCATTCTCAAACGCGGCTTTTATATCAATCAGAGATTGCTTCATCGTTACTCCACAGCATGAGCGCTATTGGGGTCTTTTATCTTAGTGTCTTTATCAATACCTTCGAGTATTTCGATATTAATACCGTCTGATAAACCTACCCCCACCTCTTTCTTCTCAAATACTTGTGGCGAAGTTTCTACTTCAACAAATGTTTTTGGGCCTTCGAAAATCAAGAGTGCTTCTTTAATTGCCAATACACTGTCCCTTCTTTTCAATACTATATCAGCATTGGCACTATATCCTGAGCGCACAAAAATACCCTCTTGCAGTTGAACAGGCGCCTTAATCTTAAATTGTACTGCTCCATTCTCTTCAACACCTTTGGGAGATATGTGCTCTAGCTTGGCATCAAAGGTATATCCTTCTAAAGCTCCAATGGTGATAAGCAAGTCCATCCCTTCCCTTATTTTTCCTACCTCGCTTTCATCTAGCTTGCCCTCAAAAAGCATTTTGCCCATATTAGCAATACTGGCAATAGTTGTGCCTTCATTAAAAGTGTTGCTCTCAATCACCGAGTTACCTTCTTTAACAGGGACTTCAAGCACCATTCCATTAGCAGTTGAGCGAATGAGTGTGTTGGATGCTGAACCTTGCCCTTTCAATGCTCCTTCTTTGATAAGTTGTAAGTTATTCTCAGCTGCCAATAGTTCTTGACGAGCATTACTTAGTGCAGTTTCCAAAGGCTGTAACTCCGCTGAGCCGACTACTTTTTGGTCTACTAATTTCTTTTGGCGTTCATAACTCATTTGTGCATCATCCAATGCTAGTTTAGCCACCTGAACGCGGTTCTCTGCATTACTCAGGTTTAACATATCTGGTATTATCTTCACCTTGGCTATGGCATCGCCCTTCTTCACCATTTGCCCCTCTTCAACATAAATGGCTTCTACAATACCGGAGACACGAGGCTTTATAGCTACTTCTTTCTGAGGAGTGATAGTTCCAGTAGCGACGGTTTTCTTTATAATGTTAGTTGTAAAGGGCTGCACAGTATTAAACTCAATTGGTTTTTCCTGTGACTTAGCATACAGGTAGTACATGGTGTAACCGAACCCACCTAATATGACTGTCAAAAAAAGTACGCGGAAAAAAGCCTTCATCTCAATTTATGTTTAGTTTTTAATTCTCTGTTCTTAAAGCATCAACTGGTTTAATCTCTAAGGCTCGATAGGCAGGGATAAATCCTGCCAAACAACCAGAACACACCAAAATCCCCAATGCTATCATCACGGTACCAAAATCTACCTGGGGATTGGCAAATGATTCATCCTCTATCATTGGCCCTAATAGTTCTACCATCCATATACCAAGCACTACCCCAATATAACCAGCCAAAGAGGTTAACACTATAGCTTCTAGCAATATTTGACTAACTATGCTAATAGGTGTAGCTCCAATAGCCCTTCTAATACCTATTTCCTTGGTTCTCTCCTTGATGATTACTAGCATAATATTGCTGATACCAATTACTCCAGCTATAAGCGTTAGGATGCCTACAAACCAGGTAAGAAAACTAATTCCTGAAAAAACGTTAGCGTACTCGGCAAAATCTTCCTCATTGTTGTTTCTACCCACTGCAAACTCGTCAGCTGGGTGAATACGGTGGCGCTTTTTAATGAGATTAACCACTTTTTCTTCAACCACTGATGTCTTTACCCCTTCTAGAGGTAGAATACCGAAATAACCAATATTATCACCAAAATTGAAGGCTTGTTGAAAAGTGGACAATGGAACAAAAATAGATTGTGCATCGCTTTCAGCCTCATGACCGCTTTTTTTGGTTTTGAAAACCCCCACCACAGTAAAATAAACCCCATTCATTCTAATGCTTTCACCAATAGGGTTCTCACCTGGTTCAAAAAGGTCATTCACCACCCTAGTGCCAATAATGGCAATCTTCCTCTTTTCCACAATATCATTTCGATTGAGGTACCTGCCCTGAAGAATTTCCATAGGCTGAAGCGCCCTGATTTCAGGAAAGTCGCCTATTATCCTGAAAGCTCCAGTCTTGTCCTTTCTAAATACATTGCTTCCACTTCTAAAACCTCCTAATTCAACACGAGGCGCAACTATAGCAGCCTCAGGTATATTTTCCTTTATTGCTTCTGTATCCCCATTCTTCAAGTTATACCATCGCCTTGGAGGCAAACCTTTGTAAGGCATGGTGGTACCTTGTGCCCATACATAAAGGCTATTGGTGGCAAACCCATCAAACTCTTTGGTAACACCATTATATAAACCCGAGCCTGCACCCAACATTATCACCAACATAAAAATGCCCCAAGCAACCCCAAACGCTGTGAGAAATGTTCTAAGAGGGTTTGACCCAAGAGTATCAAATATCTCCCTCCATCTTTCTATGTCAAGTATCGAATTCATTCGTCTCTTAGGGCCTCAATAGGTTTAATTGATGCTGCTTTCAATGCAGGGAACAAACCAGCTAGTGTTCCAGCAATTACCAAAACCGCTGTTGCAGCCAGAGCAGTGCCCAGTTCCACTTCTGGATTTCTAAAAATGCCTGGGTCTTCAATAGCATTGCTCACTGCCTCCAACGTGAACACTCCTGCCACCAGCCCCAAGTATCCCGCAATACTCGTGATAAATATTGCCTCCATTATTATCATTGAAACCACCGAAACAGGAGTAGCACCCAGTGCTTTCCGAATACCAATCTCACGGGTACGCTCTTTCACCACTATCATCATTATATTACCTACACCTACCACACCAGCTACAATAGTTCCAATGCCAATTATCCATACAAATAGGCTGATGGCATTAAGCACATTCAATACCTGTATGTATTGCTCTGTGGTGTTGTTTATCCAAACAGCCCTTTTGTCTTCTGGCGAAAAGACATGCAATGCCGCCAACTTTTTCCTGATATCATTAGTGATGGCTATGCTTTTCTCAAGATTAGCTTCACCGATAGTCATACTCATGGCATGAACGGATTGTATGCCCGGTTCAAATATCTTTTGCCCAGTAGTCATCGGGACATAAACGCGCCTATTATCCCTATCCCCGCCTCCATCTTTAAAAGAACCAACGACAGTGAAGGATATCCCGTCCACTTTTATTAGCTTCCCTATATGGTCTCCATTTGGGAAGAACTCTTTCCTGATAGGTTCTCCCAACGCCACCACTTTTCTTGACTCCTTCACATCAATATCATTGATAAACCTGCCATCTATCATCGTTGCATTCTCAGCATAGAATTGCCCAGGATGGCAACAAATTACCTGATAGGCCGCATTTTTGTTACCATAAACAATAGGCCTG
>JANQJC010000034.1 GCA_028281825.1 Flavobacteriales bacterium | reverse complement strand
TGAGCGCAAGTTTCACTACACGGGCAGCCACAACAACAGGGGCAATTGCTACAATAAACTGGGTATGCACCAGGAAGCACTGGAAGATTTTAATAATGTATTGCAGATAGATAGCCTGCATGAGTTGGCGCTTAATGGCCGCGGATTGGCAAAGTATTACCTGGGTGATTACCAGGGGGCTATTGATGACTATAAAAGGGCTATTGACTCCAATACCCACATTGATGATGATAATGTGAATATATATGCCCTGAATAATATCGCTAACAGCTATTTTGCCTGGGGAAAAACCGCCGAAGCTTGCCAGTATTGGCAAAAAGCCCTTGACAATGGCTATGTGTATAAAAGCAAGTGGAAAAAGGAATATGGCATTGACGACCCCGTTGAATTGGTAGAGAAACACTGTAAGTAAACTGCCGTGAGGTATAATAAGATGATAACACTGGTTGTGGTTGCCTTGTTGGCGGGGTGCGAAAAGAGCCATAAGCAATCCATGTTTTTTGAGGACTGTGAATGTGAGCAGGTGGCCATGTCTGGCGCATCGGTAATGGATGTATCGGAGGCTTTTAAAATATACCTGGTGGATGATGAAGGCTGGGCGGTGGATGTGGGCTTTGAGGAGAATCCTTACGGGCTAACTTTAACAGATACTACGGGGGCACTGAGGGGATATACTGCCGTGCCTATGGAAATGGAAGACCCTTGGCCCAGCTGGGAGGAAATGGATAAGGAAATAAGGGAGGACTTTAACGTGATGGAAAACGGGAAGGTGGAACTGCTCAATCGGGAATGCAGATGGTATTTGGTGAGCTATGATGATGAGATTTTCACGCACAGCCTTTTTGTGACCGTGGAAGACGAAGCTGTTGGCTTTTTTTATACCCTTAATATATCTGTAGACGACGCAAAAAACTACAAAGAGCGCATCTGTGAGTTGGAGCCACTTATCAGCAGCTTTGAATTAGTCTCCTGATTTTTTATTGCAAGTAACTGACAATCACGGCTTTGTGATTGATAATATAATATTGTTTTAATTTTTGTAAAGTAATATTTGTAAATTAGGATATTCATAAATAGCTTTGTGATAATATAGATTAGTTAAAAAAACAGGAAACTGTTTTGGGCCTGGTGTTAGTTCTTGCTGTGAATGTGTGCCGGGCCTTTTGTTTTGCTGGTATCAGGTATTATGTACTAAAACTTTTTACACCCCAACCCATCCTTCCCCTCAAGGGGAAGGGGTAATGTGCAGTTTTATCTTGTAATCACTTTGATTTGAGTTTGTTATTCTAAACTTTGTTTCATAGGTTTGGTGTGACTAACCAATCACCAACACTATGGAAGGAAGCAAATGGCAACAATATATCCCGTGGTTTTTAACCATTGCCTGCACAGCAGTGCTGATTATCATCGGTAAGTTTTTGGTGGGCAATATAGAGTGGTATAAAGAGAGTGTTTTTAACTCCGAAGTTGAGCAGGTAACCGACCCTGAGTACCGTTTTTATGCTTATCACCTGCATTTGAGTATGATAAAGCGAAGCGTGGGTTTGTTCTCGGGTTTTGCGGTGATGTTCCTGGGCTTGGGGGTGGCTTTTTTTACCCTGAAGAACAATGCCAATTTTGAAGCAGAGGGTGCTGGTTTTACTGCCAAACTGGTTACTGCATCACCGGGCTTGGTGGCGCTGGTGGTGGGTGCTTATCTGATTATAACCACTATTAATAGCAAGGATGAGTTTCCGATGTATAAAGAGCTCCCTAAAAAAGAGAAAGTTGATAAGAGTAAAATGCCTGAATTACAGCTGGATACCTTGCCCGCCCAAAAGGAAGTGAAAGAAGAGAAAAAACCTGGAGAGGAGAAAGAGGTGAAGAAGAATAAGATGCCTAAACCACAGTTTGACTAATCCCTAGACTGAATTATGAGAATGTTTATTGGCTCGATGATGTTATTGCAGACCATAACAGGGTATTGCCAGAATGATGAAGCTGAAGGTCCTACCCAAGAAGTAGTGGATTACTGTAATATGCTGCAAAAACTTACTTCAGAAGCCGATGACAATCAGACAGTGTTGCTCCACTATCTTAGTTATCTGGCATTGAAAAAAGAACATGTTGTAGCGCAAGGGTGCAAGGAGTATTTCGAACACATAAGAGAGATACTTGATAATGAAGGAATTAGATATATGCGTGTAAGAATTGGAAATAGTTACATCGGGGAAGAATATTTTGAGTTTTACAAGTCATTTAGCATCCATCATCATAAGCGCAGTACTCCATATGGGGATTGGTATATAAGTATGAAAAACGATTCTTTGCTTTCTTCCGCAGAAATAGCCATTTTTTGTCACTTGCTTCAGAAGCTAACAGCCAGTGCATTAAGCAACAAGGATGGAAAGCTATTTATACTTTACAATATTGCTTATGAAGCCTTTAGTCAAAATCATGTGACATCACCTACCGCAAGACATTATTTTGATGATTTGAGGGAAAAATATGCTAAGTATATAGAAGGATATAATGTTGGTTTGTCAGGTTTCAAGTACAGCAATGTTTCACTTTTTCCAAAGCCTAAAACAACTGACTGATATGAAAAAACTAATTTTTGCCCTTGCTTTTTTAATCACTATTAGTAGCCATGCTCAACCCAGCGATGAAGCAGTTGTGGATTTTTGCAATACCCTGCAATTGTTGAGCAATGACTCGACAGTGAGTACCCAAACTTTGGTTTTATACTTCGCTACCTACCTCTCCTTAAAAGAGAAATACCCAACAGCTGAAGGGTGTGACAGTTATTTTGGGCAGATAAGGGAGAATTTTGCAGAGGAAATAAATGACTGGAATATAGCCATAAGGGATGTATCTGCAGATGGGGAGGAAGAAGAGTTGGCTTTGGTATCAATGACAATACAGCACCAAACAAAAGCCCGTGACATGGGTGAAGATGAGCTTGTGCCATTGGAACCTATATCTGAGCTGACAGAAGCATCAGGGGTGCTAACGTTGCAGGAAATAGCCGTGTATGGCAATGTGCTGCAAAAACTGGCGAATGAGGCTATAGATAGCAATAATACTGAGCACATGATACTGTATTATACAGCATATGAGGCTTTTAGGCAGTATCACAAACCGATGGTAAACACCAAAGAATATTTCACATCATTAAGAGAGGCATACCCAGAAGAGATAGACAATTGGGTGGTGGGTATTGTATTGGAAGGTTTTGTGGCGGTAGTTGGAGAAAGGCTGATGAAGTATGCACCAGTACCTATGGTTGTACACTCTGGTTCGGTTGATGATTTGCCAGAAGGCTTTCTAGAGGGTTTAGATGCGCCTTCGCTTGTGGGTAATAGTACTATCAACCTGCTTATGTTGAAGGATATGCCTGGGCTTCTTATTTATGATTTTGAAGGGGAAAATGGTGAGAAGCAAACCAATGTGATAAAGTTGGATGAAAAGCATACTAAGGTTATGAGAGAGAAAAAAGCTGGTGTAAAACCTACCACACTCAGGAAAACAGGCACCATAAAAAAGGAGTTTTTCAGGGAGCAGTTTCATATAGAGAAGAATGATTGACCTCTATACTCCAATTAAAAAATCGCTAGGTTTGTGTTGCCGCTTAACCTAAAGGTGAAGCAAAACCCACTTTATTACTTATGTTTACAATGTTTACAGCACTTGTAATAGTATAGTGAAATCTTGTTATGCAATGAGACAAACAGGTAGGTATGGTGGTGTCAATTATCCATTTATGGCATTATTGGTGCTGATGGTAGCTATAATGAGTTGTGATGATAAAACACCTGAAACTTTAGCTCCTGTCGTAAAGGTAGATACGACCTTGCGCTTGCTCAATGGATACGCGGATAGGTTATCTTATTACCCTGGAGATGAGTGTAACCTTTACTTAAGCTATAATCAAAACAGGCCTGAGGCGAATATCAATATATTAAACCTCGCCGATGAGACAGTGGATGTAATCAGAACAATGGTTTGTCCACAAGATACACTTGGCAATCAACCCTGGGAAGATGGTTTTGGTTATGAGGTTACTTACAAATATCGAGTTCCTGAGTTGCCTGCTGGTATTTACCTTGTGGGTGGTAAGGTTCCATTAATCATTAAATCAAGAGAGGCAAGAGATATAACAGTGTTATATCCATCTAATACTTTGAATGCTTATTGCACTGCGGGTGGTAAAAGCCTTTACAGTTATTTAAGCACGGATAATGAAGAGGCCGATATCGTATCCTTTATGAGGCCTATACCATTTGCCAACCAGCACAGTTCTGTTGAGTTTTTTAAATGGATAAGCTTTAAGGGTTATGATGTAGCTTTTATTAGTGATAGTGACATGGATAGCTATGAAAACATAAAAGGAACAAAAGTATTAATGGTGGTGGGGCACAGTGAGTATTGGACCCGCAGGGCGCGCAAAAATTTTGACAAGTTTGTGGATGATGGAGGTGATGTTATCATTCTATCGGGTAATACCATGTGGTGGCAAGTTAGGTATGGTAGTGACAATACAATGGTTTGCTATCGTGAGGCTAATGAAGACAGTGTGGATAATCCGCTGTTGAAAAGTGTAACATGGGATAGTCCAAGTCTTAAATATTCTATCATTGGCAGTATAGGTGCGGATTTTGAGCATGGAGGTTATGGAAAAAAAGAAGATAAAGGCTGGGATGGATATAAAATAGTGCTCGATAAATCGCCATTGCTTGAAGGAACTAACTTGCAAAATGGTCAAGTGCTGCGTATGCCATCTGACGAATGGGATGGGTCTCCTGTGAAAGGCTTAACAGGTGATTCAATACCCATTATAGACAAAGAGATGCTTGGTTTTGAAAAGCTGGAAATGATTGGCTTTGATAGGGCTTATAGGAATGGGAAGCATAACTATGGTACTTTTATCGTGTTTAGGAAAAACAAAAAAAGTGGCATTGTAATCAATACAGGTTCAACAGATTGGTGCTCAGCGAAAAGTATGGAAGGTCAGGAGTCAGAGCATATTAAGTGTATAACCAGTAATATGATTGTGAGGTTATTGAGGGAGCAACCAGTATTTAGTGAATAGGCACAGAAGCAGGACCGCCAAAATTTCCCTAGGTTTGTATTACCGCCTAGCTTAAAGGCGGACACCATGCAAGATAAAGAGGTATCACGCTTATCAAGGATAACAGCAATACTAACTATGCTGCGCTCCAAACGCATCCTTACGGCTACTGAGATAGCTGAGAAGTTTGATGTGAGTGTACGCACTGTGTATCGCGATATACGTGCGATTGAAGAAAGTGGTGTGCCCATAGTGACCATTGAGGGCAAAGGCTACTCATTGATGGAGGGCTATACGATACCACCCCTTATGTTTACTGAAGAGGAGGCCAATGCGCTGATAACAGCCGAGCAACTGGTGAGCCTGAGCAAAGACGAGTCATTGAATAAGCACTTTATGGAGGCGCTGACCAAGATAAAGGGCATCTTTAGGTATGGTATTAAAGAGAAGAGTGAGCTGCTGAGTGAGCGCATTATGGTGATGGACGGATGGGGAAGAGGGCACACCAGCAACATGCTGGCGAAGGTGCAGAGTGCCATCACGGGTATGCGCCTGGTAGAGATAGATTACCAAAAACCAACAGATGATTCGCCCGGTAAACGCATGGTGGAGCCACAGGCCTTATATTACATGAACGAGAACTGGATAATGATAGCCTGGTGCCATTTGCGCAATGATTTCAGGGCTTTTCGCATTGACAGGATACATAATTGGGTGCCGCAAAACACCATTTTTGAAGACCGAGGTTTCGACTTTAAAAAATATTTTGCATTTGAAATTGAACTTTTTGGAGACCCCTGACATACCCTTGTCATAATACCCCCTTAATTTTGCCCTAAACTTAAAAACAAAACAAAATGAAAAGTTCAATTAACTGGTTTGAAATTCCAGCGAAAAATTTCGACAGGGCAAAGAAGTTTTACAGCGAATTATTCAACGCTGAAATCGAAGAGATGCCACACCCAGAGTTTAAATATGGCGTGTTGCCTGGCGACTATGAGAATGGTGTTACGGGTGCTATTGTGGCAGGTGAAGGTTTTGAGCCGAGTGCTCAAGGCGCTATCATTTACCTTAACGGTGGTGATGACCTGGCAGGGCCGCTGGCCAAAGTAGAGGCTGCCGGTGGCAAGGTGTTGATGCCAAAAACTGGTATTGGTGAGAATGGCTTTATGGCCCATTTCATGGATACGGAAGGTAACAGGTTGGCGCTGCATTCGCCTAACTAAGCCCTAACAGCTTTAACGGAAAGCCCGGTTGGCTCCCTGTGGATGGGGGAGTTGACTGGGCTTTTTTTGTTTATAAGACGTAAGATAAGAGAAGTTAGTATTGAGACTTTGATGGGGTTTGTTATTTTGAGTATTGTTTTTTAAGTTTGGGTATCTAAATAAATAAATGTTATGGATTATAATGATAAAAACAAAGAGAGGCTTGAAGCGTTAATTCGCAAATTGGTTAACAAGTTTGGGACTCCTAACTCGTATCCTTCTGCTGAACAAGTTGAAGAGATATTGCGCGAAATTTCTCAATATGACCAGGCGCAAAAATCAGATGCCATTTATAGGTCGATTATAAAGCGCTACATATCTTACTCTGAGGAGTACGTTGTAGAGTCCTATGATTTAAGTGATGTTAACAATACTCTGGATGAGATATTGGATATACTCAAAGATAAATAATGAATATAGAAGTTACTGAGGAAAAGATAGAGTTATTCAAAAAAGAGTATAAAAATACCCTTAATCAGAAACTTGAAGAACTTAAAGGTAATGTTTCTAAGGATAAAGCTAACGAAATTAAAAAAGCAATTCATGATA
Organism: Flavobacteriales bacterium; assembly: GCA_028281825.1. GTDB lineage: Bacteria > Bacteroidota > Bacteroidia > JANQJC01 > JANQJC01 > JANQJC01. Next base: position 6,410 of record JANQJC010000034.1, on the reverse strand, counting down.
AAGGAGTTGATTTCTTTAATTTTTTTGAAAAATCATTAGATATTTATAATTCGGATGACCCCCTAATAACAGAAGACTATAAAAACAAAAAATATGAGGATGTTCTTAACATTATCGATACTATTATAAAGCATTGGCAAGTTATTAGAACTATAGATGAGAAGTTTGGACTTGTAAAAACTGTTCCTTCAAGAAATGCCTACGGAGCAATTCAAAGAAGTATTAACAAAAATGCCACCAGGAGAGAAAGAAAGGAGATATGCAAAAAGTTCAAGGAGAACAAATTATATACAGATGTATTGGATTCAGGTAAAAAACATACAAACATGACAAAAAAGCACTTGATAGCTTATGGAGTAATAGCAGGAACCCTTTTTTTGGTAGCCTTACTGATAATAGTACTTGTAGTAGAGTGCCCTACCCCTGCTCAAGAGCGGATATTTTTAGTGATACTTGCACTTGCGGCAGCAGCTTTTGCAGCTACTATACCAGGTTTTATAACTGTAGAAATTAAACATCCAATAGCAGTATCAGCTGGAGGTGCTTTGGCCGTTTTTGTAATTGTGTTTTTTTCAAAACCGGCTCAAATATCTACTTTTACTGATTGTGAGCGAAGCATAGCAGGGACTGTTTATTTTGGTGATACCCCCCAAGAAGGTGTTGAACTAAATTTTGTTAAGCTTAACCAAAATACTAACACCAATCAATCAGGTAATTTTCATTTAGCGGTTGACTTTAGGGCCATTGGTGATGAACTTACCATGCGGCTTACTCACAAAGAAATAGCTTTGGATACCTCAATGACTTTTACTGCAGAGCAATTGAAAAATCGCCTTGAAATTAAAGTGGCTAGATATTGTGTTGGATGCACTCAAAGAGATTCAGTAACAAACGCTTTGCTCAATGAAAAATCAAAGTGCTATGCAAGCAAGGACCGAATTGGTAGGTATATTGAAGGGTTTACAGCAGCTGGCAGGAAAAAGGGGCGTATAGTTAAGTGCCAAGTGAAGTAGTAACCAGCAACCAAAAGAGATATCGGCTCTATGCCCGCGAACGCTGTTTAGAGCCTAATCAACTCGCACTTGGTGGATTGGTGCCCCTACCTTATTCTGTTTACACCCCCACCTAGTTATGTGCTCCAATTTTTTGCGTTTAATCTCCCCTTCCCGAAATCCTTCGGGACAAGCGGGAGAGATTGCTGACTTGCTTATTTTGTAGTTTGGTGTTTTAAGGGGGTATTAATTTGAGATTGCCGCGGTCCCCTGAATGTTTTCTGGTTTCTTGCAATGACGAGTTTTCTCTTGCTATTTAACAGCTAGATGCTAATAGCTCATATTCTACAACCTAATCAACTCACACTTGGTGGGTTTGCCTTGCACGAAGTTGTGGACCTTGTTCACGTAGAAATAGTGGCCGAAGTACTCTATATAGATAGGGGTGAAGTGGTCTAGCTCGGCGATATCGTTTTGGGTGAGCTTGAAGTAGGCGGTGACCTTCTTGGCTTTGTTTAGCACCTGTTGCATAGTGGCATAGTGGGTGTTTAGCAAGTCGTGGTCAAAGCTGAGTGTGTTGTCTTTGTCTGGGTGGTCAAAATAGCAGAGGGGGGCATTGTCGTAAATGGTTTGGCTGCTGTCTTCATCTTTGTAGTCAAGGTATTCATCGTTGAGGATATCGAGGTCACGCCTGCCCAGCATAATGACTCTTGGCTCTGCGGCGTGGGTGAGCATCAATTGGGTGTTATCGTCTTCATCTTCGTCAAACACCTGAATAACAGGGGTGCTGATGCTTTCCAGTTTGGGTAGCTCGGGAGTGCCTGCGAAGGGCAGTTCAACTATGGTGGCATTGAGGGGCAGGTTTTTATCATCCACAGCAAAGGTGCCATTGCCCGTGTTTTCAATCCACGAGGGGTTTTTGTCTTCTTTGTACTTGAAGTGGTTGCTTTGCCCGAAGCTACCAAAGCGGTATTGAATGGTGGGTGTGGTGTGCAGGTCTAGCTTTTCGCTCCAGTCGATGGCCTTGCCCAGGTTATTGGTGATGTCGTTGAACTGTTTTACATGCAGTATGCTGTGAAAGCGGTCGGGGATAAAGATGAAGCCATACATGAGGGCGATGCCTTTAATAAAGTCTTTCTGTGACATTTTGGGTAGGCTTTCAGACCACTCCCATAGGCCTGCATAACCCACTTCAAGTTCGTCGATATCAATGCATGAGAGTGTTATTCTCACAATTTGGGTGTCGTAGGTTCCATTGGCTGTAGTGAGGTATACTTCTATTTCGTCGTCTTTATCCAAGTCGATAAAAGCGGTATCAACCGAGGTGCCAAACAGTGCCAATGGGGCGGTTGGAATTACCTCAAGAATGGTGGAGGAGTTGTTGCGCTTGACCCTTATCTTGGGGTTGACGGTAGCATCATAAGAGAACTTAACGTGGTGGTAAAGCCTGAACTTGTACTTGCCCGTAGCAGGCACCACATACCTATCTGATGGCAGGCTGAAGTTACTGCCCGGGTCGTAGTTGATGCTGGTGAAGTCTACCTTAAAAGTGATGTTGTTGTCATACACCCCGCCTGGTGCGGTTGCACTAAAGAGTTGGTTGGCGGCATACTGTTGCGAGTTCTTGGGGTTTTTACCCTGATTGTAGAAAAAGAGCAGGTTTTTGAAGATATCGCTTTCCAGAAAGTCGCCGCTCCACTCAAAGCCTGCTTCTTCGGCTATCTTGTGCCAAATGGTGTGTACAAACAGGGTGGGCAGTTGATAGCGGATATCGAAATCGTTTATGGCTAGTTTGAGGTTGCCCATGTCTATCACCGGATAGATATACCCCTCAGTATATGTTCTTGAAGCCAGGGCATTGCCCAGCGACCACTCGTGGTCATAATCGCTCAGGTCGAGGTCTTTGAGGGTTTTGCCTTCAATGAGGTCAAAGAAGTTTTTGTTGCCTGAAGCGACTTGCACATGGTAGTAATCATCGCTTTTTTCTACTATCATTTTGCCGTTGTGCATCAATTCTATCCCATCTTGTATTACCTTGGCATTGCTGAGTTGGTAAGGCATATTGGTGAGTGAGGTTACTTCGCCTGCGTTTTCCAGTATGCGCCTGTTGTTGGCTGTTTTGGGTAGCTTGAACTGATTGCTGCCATCGGCTTTTATCTTGCTCACATCAGCGATGTCGTTGATTTGCCTGGTAACGGCGATTACCTCATTGGGTTTCAGGTCGAGGAGTTCGTCTCCTATGTATAGTTCTATGGGCATTATTCTGAGTATTAAGTACTAGGTATCAGGTATTAAGACTTAGGTTATGGGGTGTTTGGTGATTAATATCAAAACTGAGTTCGTCATTGCGAGCCTGTTTTTACACCCCATCCCCATCCCTTCCCCTTCCCGAAATTCTTCGGGACAGGCTTAAGGAAGGGGCTTTGTAAGTCTTCCCTTGAGGGAAGATTTAGAAGGGTGTATTTGAGTTTATAGGTCACGTTTTGGGTTTTAGGTGTTTGGGAATTTGTGTCCTCTCCCTATATCCCTCTCCCCAAGGGCTGGGGATAAGGGCTTTGACGGAGTTTGGGTTTACTGTTGTTGAATGAACAGGCGTGGGTAGATGATTTGTATCTCGAGGTCGTGGCGGTTGTCGCCAGTATCAATGATGCTGAAGCTGCCGGGTTTTACTCTTACCACGGTGCGCTTGATAAGAGGTGGATTGACGGTGGTGTCCCATTCTACCTGGTATACCTTGGGGCTGTATAGTATCCCTTTGATAAGTTCAACCTTGTTGGTGGGCAGGTTTTCATAACCCAGCTTGAGGACTTTCTCTGCTTCTTTGCCTACCCATTCATCCAGTCCATTCATGTTTTCCAGTTCGGTGATGTTTTTGGTGAAGAGTTCTTTGCCGTCCACATCATAGGTTACTATTTGGCGGGTGCCAAACAGCCAGCTTGTCCAGCCGCCGAGAGTGTTAAGCCAGCGCAGGTAAACGGGGTTGGGTGGAATGCACCTTTCAATGTCAATGGTTTTTATTTCGCTTATTCTTTCAGCCATGATTGTGTGTTTATTTTGGGTGAGTGATGATTTATCCTACTGCGCCGCCTGTGGGCATGGGGCGTGCCACATTGATGCTGCCTGTGAAGCCTGGCGTAACGAAGGTGGGTAGTGTATAGCCATCGTCAGCTACTTCGGTGCCTTGCTCCAGCCACACATCTATGGTGGTGGCATTGGTATCAATCTGTGCGGGCAATAGGGTGTTTACGCCGTGCCTGTCAGAGTGGTAGAGGGTGTGGTTGAGCTCAGCGCTGGTGGTGTTTCCGTTGAAGTCTCTATTTTGCTGGTGGCGCTCAATTTGGCGACTGTCAAAGCCATCGGGGTATATCCAGTAGAGGTCGAAGGGGTAACCTACAAAGAGGGTAGGGCGCCCCTCGATGAGGAATTTCATCTTCTCGTCTTCGTGTAGCCCTGTGGTGTTAAAAGGCACATACTCAGCCATGTTGCCCGAGTGTTTCTCTTGTATTTGCTTGGCAGCGTTGGTCCACCAGAAAAGGTAGCCGCCATCGTGCCAAGCGCCGTATAGCGTCTCGCGGTAGCGGAACTCCACCTTGCCGTATGACTTTTTCATTTTGGCGTTGCGGTAAAAGAAGTCGCTCTCATCGGTGGTTTCCAGTTGTTTTTTCAATAGGCCTGATACATCGGCTTTCACATAGCCGTGTGAGTTAGGCGTGCCCTTCCAGGTGCCATAGGTGAAGTTTTTTTCGCTGTCCCACAGTTCGATATCTACGTGAAAGTCGGGTGTTGCGGTGATGAGGTTGAAGAACCGGGCGTAAGGATTGTGCAGGTAATCCATGCCTACAATAAATGCGTCGGGATATACTTCGAGCACTTCAACAGATTTGTTGTAAAACGGGGAGCCACCGATGTAAACCAAGTCCCCTTGATTGATGAAATTGGTGAAATTGAGCAAGCTATTGAGGCGTTCAACACGCAGCTTGCCGATGTATGGGGAATTGGGTTGTGACACGAATTTGATGAGGTTGCCGTCAAAGTCTTTGCGCTGAAACTCCAACCTGATGGGGTTGTGGACGGCATTCCAGCGGCTGATGAGCGAGGTGTGTACTACGGCCATGGGCCTGTTTAATAGGTATAATGGCATGGGCAGGGTGTTTTTAGTTTGTCAGTTGTTGTGTGAATTGTTGAGTATAATGGGCGGCCAGTTGGTCCATCAATGGTGTGATGTCAGTATGGCGTACCAAGTTGGATAAGAGGCTGTTGTTGTTCCCTCCCTTGCGGTAGAGCAGGGTGCCTTCCTGGTGTATTTTGCGGGTGATGACGAAGGCCAAAGATTCCTGTGTCATGTTCTTTTCTTTAGGTAATAGGCCTTTTGTTTTTACCCATTGCAAGATGCCTTTGTAAAGGCTGCCGCCTTTGCCCTTGCTGGGGCCACGGCCTGTTACCAGTGCCATGAGGTGCTCTGGGGCTGTGATTTCAATGCCGCTGCCTGTGAGGGTGTAGCCAATGGCTTGGGCTGTTTTGCCCGATGCCTTTGGTGTAGCGGCTTGCAGTTGCTCTACCAGCTTGGTAGCGAAGGTTTTGAATATTTCTTGTTCGGTCATTTTTTGAGCTGTTGGCAAGTTTGAATGTTTAGAAAGTGTAAAAGTTTAGAAGGTTTGACTAAAAGCTAATGGCTAATACTTACACACAAACTGAGCTTTCATCAATGGGTTCAAGGCTGAGCTCAAGGATGCAACCGGATACGTTAACGTCGAACATGTTTTGGAAGTCGGTGCGGCGGGTGCCTGTGACGTTACGAAAGAGGTGTGTACCGGTGCTATCCTTGGCTGCCTTGAGTCGCAACACAAATTCGCGGGCAAGCAGTCGGGCATTGGTGATGGCCACGTCTTGCTGTGTTTGGTTGTCGTCGAGGGTGGTTTTGAAGGCAAACATCATGTTGAGTTTGTAGTTGACTTCTACATAGCCGCCTTGCTTGTAGTCGTCGTCGCTGGTGATGGGGCTGTCTAGAAATACCACGGGGAATGTGGCTGTTTCGTCGGCCTGGAGGTTTTGCCAGCCTGTTAATCCAAAAATAAACGTGTTTGCCTGGCTTAGTTGCCCTGCGATGGTCTCGATTTGTGTGCGTATGCTCATGGTTTGGTTAATTAATCACGTACGTTACAAATTTAATAAAAATAAGTTATGTTTATGTATGGATTATAATATTTTTTTGAAATAGCTGTTAGAAATTAGCTTTTAGCAAGGCCTGTATACGTCATTGCGAGCGTAGCGTGGCAATCCCAAATTTGTCATTCTGAGCGAAGAGAAGAATCTACTTTATACTTTTTTCTTGACTATTCTTCCCACTTTTCTTTGCTTCTCCAAAGAAAAGTTACAAAAGAAAAGAGCCCACGAAAACCAACCGCGAGCTTGAGCTTG
>JANQJC010000033.1 GCA_028281825.1 Flavobacteriales bacterium | reverse complement strand
GAAGCTCAATCTTTTTCTCTAAAAGAGCCTTCCTATCAGGAGATGCATTGCTCACCTCAGCCCTACTCTCTTCAAGAGAGCTATTAGCGTCAGCAGCGTCTGCTTCTAGGCTCCTAGCCTCATCATCTGCACTTTTCCATTTATGCTCTAAGTCACTAACTTTCTGTGATAATGGCGCTTTCTCCTGAGCAACTTTATCGGCCTCTCTATTTTTAGAAGCCTCACAATCTTCCGCCTCAGCGATTTGTGAATCTAGTTCTTCATTTGCCTGTACATTAACCAGAGATGCTTGTGCTAATTCTTTTTCTTCTTGTTCTTTCTTTTCATTTTCTATCCTAACAGCTTCTTCCTTTCTCTCTTTTTCTTGTTCCAAAGCAAGAGCTGCTGCTTCCTCCTTTTTCTTTCTCTCCAATTCTTGTTTTGCGGCTAGAGCAGCGGCAGCCTCTTCTTCTTGTTTCTTGAGCGCAGCTTCTGCTTCCGCTATCGCTGCATCTGTTTCTGTATTATCAACAAGTGGTTCTGTTAGTGTTACAGTCTCTTCTTCCTCAGGTAGTACTTCTTCTTTTGGCTCTTCCTCTTTTGATGCCATTGCTGGTGCACCAAACTCAACTGGGTCTATCAGCACTACCTTATTTATTTCTGCATATCTAGAATCCTTTGGCACTCTAACCGTTTCTTCTACCGGAGCATAATTAGCGCAGCTATAAGTCACCTTGTAATTCTTGCCAGGCTCCAGAATAAAGATATACCTTCCGTTGTCCGGCCTTGGCTTATACATACCTTCCATCTTGCCAGTAGACAAATCAGTAACTACAATACTCGCATCACTAATTGTGGTTGGAGAACCACTCACCTTTATCTCTCCTTGCATCACAGTCACGTTAGGCACTTCTTTCTCCTTGAACTTTAGATTGATGAGATAGAGGTCTTTCTCACCATATCCACCTTCCATTTGAGAAGAGTAGTAAGCATACTTACCATCAGGTGTGGTTACAAAGAAAATATCATCCTTAGGTGAGTTGATAGGATAACCAATATTCACCGGCGTTGACCAAGTACTGCCATCCCAAGCACTGGTAAAAATGTCAAAGCCCCCCATACTATTGTGGCCTTTTGAACTGAATATCAATTCACTACCATCAAAAGAGATAAATGGAGCCTCTTCATCAAGCTCAGTATTAATGGTGCTGCCCAAGTTACGACCCAAACTCCATTCACCATTTGGCAACAGCACTGAGTAGTAAATATCTCTGCCGCCTATGCCACCCTTCATATCGCTCACGTAGTAAATAGTATCACCCCTTCTGTTGATTGAGGCGTGTGTTTCCCAATACTTGGTATTAATTCCTTCACCAAGTTTTTTCGGAACCGTCCAATTATTATTCTCTAGTTCACTCAGATAAATATCACCCGCACTTCCTTCAGACTTGTATATGAATAACTTGGTACCATCAGGCGATAGCCCAATAGATGCCTCATGCTTATCAGAATTGATATTAGAGCCAATACCCACAGGGGCGGACCAACTACCACCCTGGTTGCGACATACATAGATATCTTCAAAGAACATTCCATCGATATCCTTCTTACCTCCTGTGCTACCTTTTCTTCTTGAAGTAAAAATAAGGGTTGAGCCATCTGCACTTATCACAGGGCTGTACTCAGGATATTCAGTATTGATATTGGAGCCTAAATTCTTTGCTTCAATCTCTACAGGGTTCTCATAGATAATACTGGCAGTCTCAGCCATTTCAATATCCCTTTTTATCCGATTGTACAAATCGATATCCTCCATCGGAATAAAAGAGCGATAGTTGTAGTAGTTGGCTACTGCATCCTCAAAACGATAATCAAAATGGTATGCCTTAGCAAGAAAATAATAAGTAACTCCCGGTGCCTTTTTCTCTTTAGGGTCACTCTCACTATACATCAGCGAAACCATTGGAACAGCTTTCTCCAAATAGTAGATAGCTTTTTTCTGGTCTCCTACACCCAAATACGCCTGCCCCAACATTGAGGTAACATTAGCATTAGTTGAGTCTGATATGTAAAGTTCTTTTGCTAAAGGAAGGGCTTGGGTATATAACTCATCATAGAGCAAACCCTCAACCTTTTTAAACTGGCTTTTGAAGCTGCCTTCACTCAACCCTTGCCCAGAAACTACGCCCCCAAATGTCATAAGAAACATAAGGGCTATCAAAATACTTCTCATATTGGTCAACCGCGTTTTTGCAGGTATTGGTTTAATTGTTGCCAAAATAAACTTGATTGCTTGATAATCCAAATATTTGATGAAGAATTATCAACAATTCCATAAACCTACAAAAGTAATGGTTTTTTTCACTATTGAATCAATCAGCTAAGCTAATTTACGATTCGTCTATTGTTTTTGATATTTAATCGGCTTGAGCTCAACTGTTTTATTGATCTCAAAATAACTGGAATTATCAGGCACGCGCATATTCTCCGAATGAAAAACATACCCTTTGGCCTCATAGGCAATATTGTACTCCTCTCCCGGATGAAGGATTAAAATAAACTGTCCTGTACCAGCTCTGGGTTTATATGTTCCAGTCACCTCTCCAGTTTTTAAATCAGTAACCGTAATGGTAGTATTCGGCACCACATCTGATGCCTCTGCCAATACTTTTCCTTTGAAAACCGTTAATGGCACTTCTCTGTCTAAGTCAAGCGTAATCAGGTAGATATCCTTCTCACCAAAACCGCTATCCTTTGATGACGAATAGTAGGCCCGTTTACCGTCAGGGGTGGTTGCAAAAAATAAGTCATCACCAGGGGTATTCACAGGATACCCAACATTTCTGGGAGCAGACCACTTTCCTTTATCATCTTTCACACTAAAGAAAATATCAAAACCACCTATACTGGTATGACCTTTTGAGCTAAAGAACAAGGTTTTACTGTCAGGGTGGATAAAGCAGGCCTCCTCATCATAAGATGTATTAATTGCCTCACCAATACTGGTAGCCTTGCCCCATTCCCCATTTGGCAATTTGCGGGAGTAGTATATATCCATTCCTCCCTTACCACCGTCTCTATCGCTGGTAAAGTAAAGCAATTGGCCATCAGGGGTCACACTTGCATGCGTTTCCCTGCTTCTGGTATTAATGTAAGAACTCAAAGGCTGCAAAAGCGACCAGCCTGAACTGGTCAATTCACTTTTATACAAGTTTCCATCTCCCCAATCATCCCTGTACACGAACAGTTGCTGGCCGTCTGCAGAAAGGCTAATTGTGGCCTCATGTCCATCCGTATTAATATTAGGGCCAATGTTTACTGGACCACCCCACTCACCGCTCTCCTTCTTGGTTGAAACATAAATATCTTCAAAGTATTTATCGTCGTCAGCAGTCAACCCTCCAGTACTACCTGGCCTTCTTGAAGTAAATATCATGATAGATTCACTTGCATCAACAACAGGAGCATATTCATCAAAGGCCGTGTTTATCTTCTTACCCAAGTTCTCTACCTTTACATCAATAGGTGAAGGATAGATTATCTTAGCATTACTCGCCATCTCAATCTGCCTGTCTACATGGGCTGTTTCCTCGGGGTCACCTTCAATATGTTTTTTGTATGCCTTGTATGAAGCAATTGCCTTATCCAAATCAAAAGAAAAGTGATAGGCCAAAGCCAGATAGTATACAGCTTTAGTGGGTGCTTTCGTCTCTTTGTAGCTGTCTTTATAATTCTTGTCTACAAACTGCGCTGCTTTCTCAAGGTAAGGTATTGCCAATGCCTGCTGGGTATTGGTTTCCAGATAGCACCTACCCACTTTATACTTAATATTGGCATTATCCTTTAGGATATCATCCAAACCTTTAAAGTTTTTGAGTGCAAGGTCAATTCTGCCATTGGCCAAGTGCTCATTGGCAACGGGATATACCTTTTTCAGGTAATCCTCTTTATCTTCCATATACTTTTGGGAAAACGCCGTTGAACCCAATAATAGCAATACCGCTAGAGTGACGAGATGTTTCATCATATGGTTTTTATCAAGGTAACCGCAGTCGAAAACGGTCATTTTATGACCCCATCTTACGCACTTTATCTTAAATAGTTCTATTAATATCGAACTGTTCTAAATATTCAGCGACTCTTTTTACAAATGTGCCACCCAAAGCTCCATCCACCACACGATGGTCATAAGAGTGAGAAAGGAACATCATATGTCGGATACCTATCGTGTCACCATACGGAGTTTCTATCACTGCTGGTTTCTTCCTGATAGCCCCAAGTGCCAATATTGCCACCTGTGGCTGGTTGATAATGGGCGTCCCCATCACATTGCCGAAAGTGCCCACATTGGATATGGTGTAAGTACCTCCTTGTATTTCTTCTGGCTTCAATTTATTATCACGAGCGCGATTAGCCAGGTCATTAACTTCTTTAGCTAAACCAAGCAGGTTTTTCTGGTCAGCGTTTTTAATCACAGGAACAATCAGGTTACCTGATTTCAATGCCGTTGCCATACCCACATTAATGTTTTTCCGTTTGATAATTTTATCACCATCAACAGAAATATTTACCATCGGAAAATCTTTGATAGCCTTTACTACTGCTTCAACGAACAGTGGAGTGAAAGTCAACTTCTCCCCCTCTTTTTGTTGAAACTCATCCTTCATTTTCTCTCTCCAAAGCACAAGATTGGTCACATCAGCTTCAACAAAAGAAGTAACGTGCGGAGAAACATGCTTGCTCATCACCATATGCTCGGCAATCAGCTTGCGCATGCGGTCCATCTCAATAATTTCATCGCCAGCACTTGTTGAAACAGCAGGCTTCTGTATTGGCTGAATTGGTTGTGCCTGCGGTTGTGGAGCAGCTACTTTGTCAACACCATTGCTGGCTGGTTGTGCCACTTGCTTACCGCGATTAGGTAAGTAGGCCAAGATATCTTTCTTAGTCACTCTTCCTCCTTCACCAGTGCCAGGAACAGTTTCCAGTTCATTCATAGTGATACCTTCCTCCTTGGCAATATTTCTCACCAATGGAGAATAAAACCTTCCAGATTCAGACCTTTTCTCTAAAACGGTGGCAGGAGCAGCTTGGCTTGCTGCTGCAACAGGCGCCGCTTCAGCAACCTCAGTTTTGGCTGGAGTCGGCGCAACAGGTGCGGCAGCTTCCTGGTCGCTTGATATCATGGCAATTACAGAACCCACCTGAACAACATCGCCTTCAGCAAACATTAGTTTAGTGATTTTACCAGCAACTGGTGCCGGAACTTCTGAGTCAACCTTATCAGTTGCTATCTCCAACACCGATTCCTCGGCTTCTACCATATCGCCTTCACTCTTCAACCACTTGATGATAGTTGCTTCGTGTACACTTTCACCCATCTTGGGCATTACCATTTCAACCTGTGCCATTTTCTGTTTTAGTCTTTGCGCAAAAATAGCCATTAGTTTTTAATTTCGGCTAGTAATTGGCAATTAGCAGTTGGCAAGGCTTTACAAAAAAAGCGCCCCCGAAAATTTCGGGGGCGCGTCATTGCTAATCATCTAAGTTAACGGCTGGTTAAGCCAAGTGATTGGCATTTGTGATTGTTTACTACTTACTAGCCATTTCTGAGTTATCTTCAGATGTGGGCTCTTCGCCATTCTTAAAAGCTACATATTCTGCATGCTCTTCTTCCCACTCCTGGTCAATGGCTGCCATGTTGGCTGCATAAGAACCTTTCAAGTTCTCTAAAGCCTGCTCACTATATTCAAGTTTAGCTTGGGCAGCTACAACTTCAAATGACTCAGGTATCAAGGCAGAAGACTCATCTTTCCTTAACTCTTTTCTGGCATCTTTACGCGCCTCACGAAGAGCTTTTTTATCTTCTTTTACCTGTTCTTTTGCCTCACAGATTTCCATCTTACGCTGCTTTTTCAGGTATTTCATATCGGCTTTATAATAGCCTTTATCCCTTTTCAGGTCAGCTTTTGCCCTTTTTAGCTCTTGCTTTTCGGCAGCTACACCAGCTTCATCGTCAGCTTTTCTACACTCCTTCAGGTCTTCCTTGTTTTCGTGTATCGCTGCCTTACTGAAGTATATAGCTTCAATGGCTGTTTCAACATCATCATTAGTCTCTGAGAACCTATATTGGTCTTTCAAACGCCTCTCCTCTTCATACTTGGCAGTCAAAGGATTAACTTCTTCTGCTGGGTCAAGGTATGCCCTTTCGGGTTCAGCGAAACTAAATGCTGTTACACCAGCCAGAGCTAATGCGATGCTCATTCCACCTATTATTTTTCTTTCTTTCGTTTTCATGATTTTCAATTTTTAATTAGTTCATAAATTAAACTACACATAAACAGACACAAACCGAATACCAATATGCAATAAATCACAAATAAAAAATCACAAAAGCCCTATCAGGAGAGGAGGTGCAGAGAGTTTGGGCATTGAAAACCAAACAAGCATCAGGAACAAAAAAGTGTAGAAAAAATTTCCCAACTAAACTTTTTTAGGGGTATTATCGCCCTACTTCACGGAAACCTTTGAAAACTATATTGATATCATTCTCAATACGATAATCTTTAGAGTAAAGCATGTTAAGGCGGGCTATAGCCATAGGGTCAGCTACTTTCTTGTCCAACACATCCAGCGGATTAAGTACTCCTTGCTTCAATTTAGGTAAATGCTGAAGCCCTTCACCATCTTTATGGTACCCCACCCAGGATTTGCTGCCAAACAACACTTGAAATATGTTCCTCAAATACCCAAATGGTGCTTTCACCAGATAGAAAGATATGGGGTAACCAAGCAGTAAAAACAAGCTTAAAAACAAATCAAACATGCGTTTATTCCTTCTGTTGGCTGCTTTGCTGGTCGAGTTGATATCAATGGTATAAAAATCACCTGCGGTATTGATTGAGTTACTCCCTATTATATATAGACTCTCGGGTGGAGCTATTTTAAACTCTAGCTCAGGTTTACCGAGTTGAGCCATGCGGTCAATGATTAATTGCGCTGGCAAATCTTTAGCACAGAATATCACTTCGTCAATACGGTATATATCTACCACCTCACCTAACTGGCTTAAGTTGCCTATATAATCATTACTTACACCATTCGCTTCTGATGGATGAACATAGCCTACAAAGGAAGGCTTTATCCCTGTTTGTGTAAGCAGGTTACTAACACGAGAAATTTCTTCCTTCTCCCCTACTATCACAATCTTCTTGTCAGCACCAGCTTTTAAGTTAAAGCTCTTCAATCCGGCAAGGTGTAGCGCAACTCGCGTGCCAAGTATGGATATAATAGACCAAAAAGCACCCAGTAATATCAAAGCCCTTGAAAACCTGAAATGTTCTGGTAAAAGCGCGTAGACTATTAAGATTAGTCCTGTACCAACTATCAACCCACGAATAATTTTGAGTAAACGTACGGGCTTGTCATATCCACCACTTAAGAATGTGGTACCTAGCCATACTAAGATGTAAAGTGGCACTACAAACAGGTAAAACTCTGGCGGATAATGAACTCCTTCATTTATTTTGATGGTCTCTTCCCAGTATTGAGACAACAAGAATATCCCTACATATATAATAATGGCATCTAATAATGGAACAATTATCCTTTCTATGAAACGCCTGAAGATAGCCACCCCGGCGCGCAGATATATCGCCAGGTTGATTAAAAAGGAAAACATCCTCGCATTTTGCTGTGAGAAATGCTTCCCAGCAAAAATAGCCATGGCCCTGTAGAACACAAACACGAAATTCACACTACTCTTCTTGGTACTCTCCCCCTTATAATGAATAATTCTCGCCTCAGGATAATAGTAATTCTTATAACCTGCCTTGATAATTCGGTAAGAAAGGTCAATATCCTCACCATACATAAAGTAATCCTCATCCAGCAAGCCTATCTTATCCAACACGCTCTTGCGAAGCACCATAAATGCCCCAGCTAATATCTCTACTTCATGTGTTTCGTTCTTATCCAAATATCCTAAATGATACCTGCCAAATCGCTTTGATTTTGGGAATAATGCCGAGAGGCCAAATATTTTATAAAAAGCAACTGAAGGTGTTGGCAAGCCTCGCTTTGATTCGGGCAAAAACTTACCCGTGCCATCCAACATTTGTATGCCTAAACCACCAGCATCAGGGTGATTATCCATAAAGCTCACCACCCTTTCAAAGGTATCTGCCTCTACTACAGTGTCTGGATTGAGAAGTAATACGTACTCACCTTCTGACTCTTTAATGGCCTGGTTATTTGCTTTGGAAAAACCTACATTATCCTTATTGGCTATCAGCTTCACCTCGGGAAATTTCTTCCTCACCATATCCACTGAACCATCAACAGAGTTGTTATCCACTACAAACACCTCTGTCGAAAGGTTCTTTGAAGCCTCACGAACCGAATGCAAGCACTGCTCAAGAAAATGCTCTACATTATAGTTTACAATGATGATGGATAATTTCATGCCATGCGGTTGGTCTCGCAAAGATTTTAAGTCGCTTATTTTATCAGTGAATTTTCATAAGGTACTCGGTTCACAATGGAGCGTCCTAATGTTACATCATCCGCATATTCCAATTCACCACCAATAGCTATACCACGTGCAATAGTACTTACTTTTACTGGAAAGTCTTTTATCTTTTTGTAGATATAAAAGTTAGTTGTGTCTCCTTCCATAGTAGTGCTCAAAGCCATAATCACCTCATTCACTTCACCATCAGCCATCCTGTCAACCAACTGAGAGATATAAAGGTCATTCGGCCCTATTCCATCCATAGGAGAAATGATACCCCCCAATACATGATACATCCCTTTGAAATATCCCGTATTCTCTATCGCTATCACATCCCTAATATCTTCCACAACACATATGGTTGATTTGTCCCTTGATGGATTACTACAAACCTCGCACAATTCATGCTCAGTTACGTTACAACACACTTTACAGTATTTTATTTCATCCTTCAAGCGAAGAATGGTATCGCTAAAATTGGCAAGCTTCTGTTTGTCTTGCTTCAATAAATGAAGTACAAACCTAAAAGCAGTCTTCTTGCCTATACCTGGCAGTTGAGAAAATTCTTCTACCGCTTGTTCTATCAATTTTGAGGAAAAATTCACGTTGCAAAAATACTCAACTCTACTAATTAAATTCATAATTCTAAATTCGTCCTCATAATTCTATTGAATGTCGCCTACGCTCATACTCTCATTCATCGTTGGATATTTCGCCCTGCTTTTTGCTATTTCATGGTATACATCAAGGCAAGCAAACAACAACAGCTTCTTTATAGGCAACCGTGAATCTAAATGGTATTTGGTGGCTTTCGGTATGATAGGTGCCTCACTTTCTGGGGTCACTTTCATTTCCATACCTGGCTGGGTAGGCACAAGTCAATTCTCGTATATGCAGGTAGTATTAGGCTATCTGGTGGGTTATTTTGTGATAGCTACCATATTAATGCCATTATATTATAAGCTTAACCTTACTTCCATATATACTTATCTGGAACAACGTTTCGGTTTCTGGTCTTATAAAACTGGAGCTAGCTTTTTCCTTCTTTCAAGAACCATAGGTGCCGCATTCCGCCTTTTTCTCGTTGCAATAGTATTACAACGCTTCGTTTTTGAGCGCTTTACCATTTTTGGTGACTACCACCTACCCTTTGCTGGAACTGTCTGCATCACTATTCTCTGCATTTGGTTATACACTCGCAAGGGAGGCATCAAAACCATCGTTTGGACGGACACCCTACAAACCCTTTTCATGCTTCTGGCCGTTGGCTTAAGCATTGTCTTAATAGGCAGAGAACTCAATCTCGGCCTGTCAGGAATGGTTAGTGCTATTGCGGATAGTGAATACTCTCGTGTTTTCTTTTTTGATGACCCTACAGATTCTAAATACTTCTACAAGCAGTTCTTCAGCGGGGTATTTATCGCTATAGTTATGACAGGGCTTGACCAGGATATGATGCAGAAAAACCTGAGTTGCAGAAACATCAAGGAAGCACAGCTCAACATGTTCTCATTTAGTGGAGTATTGGTTTTCGTGAATTTGTTTTTCCTTGCCTTGGGTGCGCTGCTTTACATTTTTGCCAATGCAAAAGGCATCGCTATTCCTGAAAGAACCGACGAGTTCTATGGTTTGATAGCACTGGACAGTGGCCTCGGTCCAGTTGTTGGAGCATTCTTCATATTAGGGCTAATTGCCGCTGCCTACTCCAGCGCAGACTCTGCCTTAACAGCCCTTACTACTTCCTTTTGTGTAGACATAATAGACATAAACAAGAAAGAGGAGCAAGAAAGAACTAGCATCAGGAGAATCGTACACATTGGAGTCTCTGTCCTTCTAGCAATTGTGATTATTGTATTTAGAGAATTAAATGACGATAGTGTGGTAAAGTCAGTCTTTATAGCGGCGGGATATACATACGGCCCACTTTTGGGGCTTTACTCCTTTGGGCTTTTCACCAAGTTAAAAATTAGAGACAAATGGGCCATATTAGTTTGCGTAGCCTCACCTATCATTACCTACATCATTAACCTTAATTCGGTTGAATGGTTATGGGGCTACAAGTTTGGTTTTGAAGTACTGATACTGAACGGCTTCTTAACCTTCTTGGGTTTACTAGCTATCAGCAATGGCAAACAGGAGGCTATAACTTAGCCAACCTCTTTCATCATCTCTTCTAAACTCTTTTGTTTATTCCCATCTTTTTCAGGGATAAGTGACATCGCATATTCACTCAAGGCGGTAATAGTCAGGCTTGGATTAACCCCTAAATTCCCTTGGATAATGGAACCATCTAACACATACATATTAGGGTAACCATGCACTTCAAACTTATCATTTATTACACCCTCTTGTTTAGTTTCACCCATTGGGCATCCGCCTAGAATGTGAGCCGTTGAAGACATGTTAAAAAGAACCTCGGTTATAGCATTCATAGCGATGCCATCTACCTTGTCAGCATACTTATACATCACTTGCTGACCTATATCTATATAGGCGGGTACCGTCTGCCCAGATTTGTTATCAAATACCATCTTCTTTCCAAATAAACCACGTTTCCACTTAATCTTCATGGCATTGTCCAAGCTTTGCATTACTAAAAGAATAACCGAATTTTTAGCAAAATCTGCCCCAAAAGTGGCTTTCATGAAGAATATAGGATGCTTTAGAGTATTCCAAATAGCTTTAATAGTCCTGACTATTGGATGCCCTGAGCCTGCCGCCAAGGTTGCCAATTTACCCATCAATCCCGACCCATTCGGGTATTTCACCAATTCAATATGGGTATGCTCATCGGGTTCAAAAATCCTTGATATAGCTA
>JANQJC010000023.1 GCA_028281825.1 Flavobacteriales bacterium | reverse complement strand
TATGTTGGCGCGAAATTTTCCATCTTACACTCAATAAAATCCCAAAAATCTTTAGACAAGTCAATCCCACTAACCTGACGAAGCTGTACCAAGCCCGTAGCTGCAGTAACATTAATTTCTGTCAAAAAACCTCCAATGATATCTATACCGACAAAATCTAGTCCTAATTTTGAAAGCTCGGGGCCAATAAGATTGCATATTCTTTTATCTGTGGTTGAGATTTCTGCCTTCTGAGGCATTCCTCCAACAAACATATTGGATCGTAAATCGTCACTTTTAGCTATGCGATTAAGTGCCGCCACAGGTTTTCCTCCTATTAAAAAGACCCTCTTGTCGCCATTTCTCACCTCAGGCAAATATTTTTGGATAATGATTGGTTCATTGTATTTATTCTCCAAAGACTCAATGATGCTATATAAATTTCTATCATCTTGTTTGAGGTAAAATATGTCAGTTCCACGAAATTGATATAGTGGCTTAATGATGATATCACCATGGGTCAATCGAAATTCTATAATCTGATCGAGGTCATTTGTAATTAAAGTGGGAGGGTGGATGTCTGGAAATTTTGTGGCAAACATCTTTTCAGGACAACTTCTTAGAGAAGTTGGGTCATTTGTAATAAACACCCTCTCTTTTATTCTTTCTAAGATATAACAACTTGTTAAGTATCTCATATTATAAGGAGGGTCATGACGCATTAAAATCACCTCAAATTCCAATAAAGAAACTCTTTGCTTTGAAGTCTCCCAGGCACCTTTCTTGTCTGGATTATTTACAATATCCTTGTATTGAACCGCAATTGCATAAATTTTATTTTCTAGCAGGATTATTGAACTTGGAAAAAACAACCAAATTTCATTGTCTCTGTTAAGACCTTCCTTTGCGATTTCTATAGTTGAATCGGTGTCAAAGCTAATCTTTTCAAACTCATCTAGTAGAATTCCAACTTTCACGCTTAAAAAAAAAGGTTGAAAACAAAGTTAATCAAATTATCTTTCATTAACAACAAAAGAAAACAAAAATGAAATTTTACTATTTATAGATAAAATGTAAAAATACGAGTGGAAGCCAACCACAAAGTTCGAAATAACTAGAAGTAAAGTTATCTGACAAACAAAATTGAATAAGGACAGAAAGTAGCTTGCCTAGAACATTCAAATTATAATTTATGTTGTTAATCGATAACGTAAAAGTAAGTTACAGCTAATGATATTGCGTCAAACATCCCCATGTTATGATCTTCAGCCATCCACAATTTCCGATAGGAAGGAGTGCGATGCTTAAGTTGCGGGAAGAACGTTACTAATACTTTTGCAATTTCGTACTTCGTCTCTGCCTTAAACTGTTGGAACACAAACCGCACCTGCTCCCTAGAATACTTTTTAATCTCAAGTTTCTTCTCAACTGCCAAAGCTTCAATATTTCTAATCAGTTTCTCTACTCGCTTAGACTTTCTTGCCCCCTTAGCTTCATAATCCTCAAGAACAATAACACTTGGCTTATAATACTCTAAAAACTGCCGTATCCTCTTAAGGCACTTCGCATTACTAATAGGCCTCACATATGAAATGCCACAATCAGTCAGGGTGTTAGCCGTCTCAAAAAAGGCATATCCATAGCCGACATTATTAGGATAAATGGCAAGCGTACTTGGTATTTCTTTCTTCATAAGCCTATACTTCACTTAATCTCTTAAGAAGCAGCTTCAAATACTCGACCCGGTGACGTACCCTTGACGTTTGTTCTTTTGTGTATAGAATGCCAAGAAGCGGTTCAATTCTGTCTTTTACAGACTGTTGAAGCGCTGAAATTTTAGGTGTGAAAAGCGAGTGAACTGGTTTCCCAAAGAGAACATGGTAACCCAATGCAAGTTCCAAGGAAGGTGGTCGCTCACCTTTTTCACACCGTGATAATCCTGTTATTTCATTTAGTTCTAATAAAAACGCAATATCTGGTTGCGTGAGATATGATTGTCTGCGATAAAGTCGCAAGTTGTTTGTATGCTTCATATGAAGTGATATCAATTACCTGTTAATATGGGTATGGTATCGACTTCACTTGTTTGAATGTAGTATGAACAAATTGACGTGGTGTCAATTTTTCGGACGTGGTTGTACACGTTTTGTGGGTAAGCTGTACATAAGTGGTTCTCCGAGTAAAAAGAAACTGAAGCGTGCTCACTCAAACATTAGTATTGCTTTACCTCTCCGTGTGCATGAAAGGAAGCACACGGAGCAAGCATACTAAAGCTTGATAAAGAAGATATAACCTTAGAGTAAAATCATATGTCAATTCCTAGTTGTTTTCTGATTGCTTCAATATGCTTTTTAATCAGCATCTCTTCCGCCTTAGTTTTTGTATTAGTTATTTTCTCTCTATTAGTTTTGTTCTGTATACCTCTCTGCACAGGGGTAGTAGTAGTTTGTGCATAGGTTAGTGTACTTTCCTGCACAGGTATGTTAAGCGTAGCTCTGTACCATAATCCATGTTTACCGCTTCGCTCCTTTGGCTTCATAAGAATTACTCCTTGATACGTTGAAACTTCTATCAATCCAAGTGAAACCAAAGCGGCTATCGCGTTAGATAAAACTCGTCTTGAAAGACCAGTTTTCTTTTGAAACTGTCCATGACTTATCCTATCTCGGTACTTTCTTTTACCTGTTCGTTTGTCATGCCAGCCGTTAGTTTGTCTGAGAATGGTTAATAGTACCCGTAACTCAGATAAGGAGAGAGATGGCAGGTGTTTATCAAATAGAATATTTGGAATAGGAGTTGTTCTCTTGTAATTCATCCCCTCATGTTCTAGCCCTTCTCTTAGGAAAGCTAGGATGACTTTCTTGACATAAGAAGTGTCAATTTGTTCATACTACACCCAAGTTTTTCTATTGAGTATTCTCAAAACATGAGTAAGCAGAACTTTCCTCAACATGAAGATGATGATACACTAAAGGGGCTACACGATACTGACAACAGTAAAAATATTGTGCATAAGGAGGGGCAATCTAAAGTATTGTGTAGCAACAATAAGCTGTGTGATTGTCCCTCTTTGCGGTATGAGTATGTCGAAGACAAAGAGAGCTTAGAAAAAGCATATGACATTCTCTTTGAAGCAATGTTTAAAAACCTAATCAAAAAACGACATGCAAAGAAAAATAATAGCGATTTACGCAAGGGTATCCACAACAAAACAAGAGGAAGAGCAGACCGTAAAAAGCCAGCTTGAGGCATGCTATGAGTATGCAAAGAAGCATGAATATATCGTCGGAGAAGTATATAAGGATGAAGGCTGGAGCGGTGACATATTAGCCAGACCATCTCTTGACCAACTGAGACAAGATGTTAAAGATCGAAAGTGGCAAGCTGTCCTTATTTATGACCCTGACCGCCTTGCTCGTCGTTATTCCTATCAAGAACTCGTGATGGACGAATTTAAGGAAGCTGGAGTTGAAGTATTATTTGTCACCATGGCTGCTCCAAAAAATAATGAAGACAAGATACTCCAAGGTGTGCGAGGTCTGTTTGCTGAATATGAGAGAGCAAAAATCACAGAACGTTTTCGCCTAGGAAAAGTCAGAAAAGCTAAAGAAGGACACATTATTACCACACATGGTAGATACGGTTACACATATGTTCCCAAGCAAGGCAACAAGCAAGGCTACTATGAAATCAATGAAGAAGAAGCCAAAGTGATCAAATATATATTTGAATTAGCAGCAGAAGGCTTATCAATTAAAAAGATAGTAAAAAGGCTGTATGAAGCTGGGATAAAGCCCAGAAATAGCAAACGAGGAATATGGAACGCAAGTACAATTGGAGCACATTTAAGGTGCAAAGTATATATTGGTGAAGCCCATTGGGGTAGAACTTATTCAGTTCTGCCACAAAAGCCACAAAAGACGGGAGAGTACAAAAAATTGAGAAAGACCAGCCGCAAAGTACGCCCTGAAGATGAATGGTACAAAATTCCTGTACCACCTATAATTTCTAAAAAGCTATTTGATAAAGTACAAGTCCAGGCACGCAAAAATCTTGAGATGGCCAAGAGAAATCAAAAGTACCTCTATCTCTTAAAAAGCAAAGTAAAATGTGTGTGTGGAACAACACGCGCTGGAGGATGTTGGGGCAAAACCCGTTATTATCGATGTTGTAATAGAGTTTACAACGCTCCCCTTCCCCGAACGTGTTTTGAAGGGGCGATAAATGCTGACTTAGTAGAAAAAATGGTTTGGGAAAAGCTAGCCTCTCTTTTAACCTCACCGAGAGAATTAATAAAACATGCCATGAGATGGAAGAATACAAAAAAACAGAGAGATGCAGGTGAATTGGCAAAAGAAAAAGAATACAAGAAAGAAATCGCAAAGCTGGAACAAGAAGAAGACAGGTACCTCACTGCCTACGGAGAGGGAGCATTAACTTTAGAAAAACTCAAGCAATTTAGCAGTGCTATAAGAGCAAAAATCAAGCTTCTAAATGAACAGATTAGTAACATCACGAAAGAGAGTGACAATGTGGATATTGTGTTACCTTCAAAAAAGGAAATACTTCAATTCAATAAAACCGCACCAGAAGAGTTAGCAAAATTAACATGGGAAGCCAAGAGAGCAATAATTGTAAACACCGTACAGGCTGTAATCGGGACTCCAACTGAAGTAACTTTAAGAGCTTGTATACCTTACTATTCTGATATGGTATTATGTCCTGACTATAAACTTGGTAAGGATGTAATGTTCCCTCTCTCGGTTCCAATTAAATTAGAAAATGACGATAAACTTGGTAAGGATGTAATGTTCCCTCTCTCGGTTCCAATTAAATTAGAAAATGACGATAAATACAGTAAGGATACAGTACATTCTGACGCTATCCCAATTGAAGTAAATATACCCTTACCACGAGTTAAGCATGCAAGAAACAGAAAATAATAACCTACTCACTTTCTTTGATTGTCTGTACTAAGCAATTTAGTCCCAGTCTTTGTAATCCTGGAAATGAAACAAAAGGTAACGCAAGTTCATTTCGGAAATAAGCTAACGGTAAATCTTCAGACGTTATAATTATTGCTGCGAGAATTAGTTCATCAGGGCTTCCTACATTCAGTAAAGAAGCCAACTGGCTTTTATGATTTTTCAAGTACTCATATCTTTTAACATGCTTTTGAATTAATCCTTCTTGATGATGCCTCCCTAAATATTTATCTAATTCTCCTTTCATCTCGTGGATATTTCTTGGTTGATCGGTATCCTTACATTCAAGGAGGTAGACTATATTTTTTTTCTCGTCAAAGGATAGAATATCGATATCTCCGAGGTCAACATCGGCCTCTATATGCCCTTTTGGCTTTATTGAGACTTCATAATCGATTGTTGTCAGGCTTTCTTGTGTTTTTAACCAATCCGCCACTAAGTTTCTGAAAGCTTTGCCATTTTCCTGAGTAATACTTCTCAAAAGGCTATTAATATGAGGTTCGTTCTTACATTTTAGCCTCCCAGAGAAAATTAGACTAAACAATTGGTCTATTGCTGCATAAGCACTCCTTAATCCCCAATAATAGTAATCTTTATTATCTTCGTTAATTAATACTAATGGTCTTCTAAGCAAAGAAAGTTCTCTATTGTATTTCCAAGGGTATATATCGTTTTGGTGATACCCTATTGGAGCTTGTTCAAACTTCTTTCGCTTAGTCAAGCTCAACCTTTTTAATCCTATTGAAACTTCTTCATCATTTAAATTTAAGTGCTGTTGAAGAGCCTTTCTTAGTTCTTCAGCAGACAAAGCCATTACTGATTTTTCATTCCTTTCAGCAATCATGGCACATGTCTGCAAAATTGAGATTAATTTTGTCAATGAAATACCCCAGTCAGTTTCAAATGCTGTGTTTAACTTTATAGATAGTGGAGGGGGTTCACCTTCGTTTTTCTTAATTTCTTTATTATAACTTTTTTCAAAATTCTGTTGATATGTTTGGATGTCAGAATAAGCTTTTGCTTTGCCAAAAGCTTGTAAGTTTTCATGATGCCTCCCTTTTGTGATACCTAACCTCTCTGATGGCAGTATTCCCATTTCAGGATTATCAAAACCTAGATGTATGGTATCACTTAAAAAACCAAAATCCACAATTTGATACATAGTAGCTAACATATGATCAATATCGTCAAAATTAGGCGGTTTAGTTCCAACTACAGGGTCTGCTGCAATAAACTCAATTAAGCATCGGACTGATACCGTAGAAACTGCAAGAAGTTTACTCTCATTTTGCAACTTTTCTACTTCCTTATCATGTTCTTCAAAACAAGCAATTTTTGCAGGAACTTCAATTTTCTGATACTCTCTCTTTCGTATATACCCCTCATGAATAAGCATCAGTCTATCAAGCAATTGAAATGGGCTATATTCAGCTAACAAATCTCTTAACTGTTTAATCAATCCGCCTACAATATCGTTACATAGCTCAACCTTTTCTTCTTTGCTTTGAATGTCTTTTGGAATAGGCTTGGATGCAAAAGATGGTATGATATCCAAAATTAAAGAAACGTTCGCGTCACTTACATTTCTTACGGGAATTAACCAACGGGGGTCAATTAAGATGTTGTTACTTGTGTCAACGAAAAGTAACATTTTCGCTGGCCCAAAGGGAATAACTACATCAACCATTTCCTCGATTTGACTTTCAGCTATCTCAACACCATCAATCTTATTAAAGGCACCAACTAAATGTTTTATCAAAATTCTCTCCCCTTCATTGTCAGGTTTATTTAAATACGCCTCAATGCCGACGGGAATGATAAAAGTTAAAACTCTTGTGTTATAATCAGCTTCAAAAACAACTTCCTTATGAGTACTAACTTTTCGTTCTCCATCTTCAAAAAACTCGTTTGGAAGAACTACTTGTAAATAGAATGGTTGAGTGCCAATGATATCCCAATTCTTAAGGTGGTCTTTTAACTTGAATAACCAAAACCCAATTGCATTCAGAAAATGCAGACCAACACCACTATTCACTCCCGCAGCATCCTGCTCATTTATCATCCATAAAGGGAAAGGAAAGCATTCTAAAACTCGTTCTAATCTGCCAATTTGTAAAGTTGGTTTGTAAATGGGAGCAAAGTCAAAAGACCTAATAACTGGTCGGAAACCTAAGACACCATCTTGGAAGGTAGGAGTGCAATGCAAATTCTCTTTGAGAATTGCATCTCTCAATAATTCAGTTCCAGAACCGACGGTTATTGAGATGTAATTAGGAGCAACATCATCAGATACATAAAAACTCTCATTATTCTCCTTATATAACCAGTAATTGTCCACCATAGACCAAGGAGACATCATGGCTTTCGCAGTTTGTAATCTATATGCTCTCGCAAACTTCCAAATACTTAAGATGTCCCAATCTTCAGATTTGGATAGCTTTAGAAAGTCAAACACTGTAAACCATACTTGCTCAACTCCCTTGTCTTGCCTTCCGAAATTTAAGGGTATATTCCTTCCCGCATGACCCATAATAATAAGATTTAAGAATTGATAATCTTCTAAACCTTTTTTGCTTTTCAGAAAGCTAAGCACTTCACTAATTCTATTATTCAAAAGGTCACTTCGGTCATAATTCATTGCTTCCTCAGTAAAATTGAAACCAGAGCTTTTTCCATATATTTTAGCCTTGATAAAAATCACATATGCCAATTTATTGTCATCCATATGGAATACTCCCTCAGTGCATCCAAGGGAGGTTTTGCTTTCTGGAAGCTCAATATTTGTGCCTAGCCATGCCATCCGATATATTCTCTCCAATATGTCCATCCACAATCTCCAATTGTATATTTCATGCAGCTCCTCACCACAATTCATTTCAATAGCTTTGCGTAATATGTAATCATTCAAACACCCCAACTGCGTCGAAGGAGTCACAAAGTGTATGTGAGATTGATAGACAAAAAAAGGCTTAAGAATTAGCGGATTTTCATCTGGGTTATTATTAGTTATCTCTTTATCTGTTTCATCAAGAATAAAGTCTTTCAAAACATCATAAGAGAAATTATGCTTTTCTCCTAGGCTCCTAATTTCACCTTGAGTGAATGAATAATCGATTATTTCTTTAGGAAACTCAATTTCTGAATCTTCATTTTCAGAAAATATATATGGCTTCAAAGATGCTTTATTAAAAATAATCTGTCCCAACTCCAGAACCCAACCTATCGCGCTGTAAATCTCATATAAGTATTGATTTGGGAGAGTATTCTTAGATGCAAAAATGACTTCCGACAGGGCTCTGAATACTTCTGCTGCATCAGTTGAAATACCTGGTATTGCAACATAATTACCACCATGGAATATAACATTTTCGGTATATGCATTTTCTGGAGGGTCTTCTAAAGAATTAAAAGGCAATTCTTTAGATACTAATTTTTTGAATTCATTAATAGAAACTTCTTTCTTTCCATTTAGACGTCTTATAATCTCTAAACATATCCCCTCAATACGTATATTCTTTCCGTGATTTTTTGGTAGCAACTGAGTACCTGTCATTAAATTAAGTAGTTCAGTTGTATTGTGATTTGAGATATATTTCTTGTATTGTCGCCCCTTTGATTTATGATTAAAACTGGTGAGCCTTGATAAAGGAGGGAGCGAAGATGGCTCATCAATACAACATCTCTTATATTTTAGCCCACTACCACAAGGACAAGGATCATTTCTGCCGATTTTAGCCATGAATAATATTAAAAGTGCAAAACCAAACTCAACCAAGTTTGACTTTATAAATATATAACAATACATGTATTATTGTTATATGATAGAGTAGATTTTTTAACTGAGTCAACCCTTATTAAATGTTTGTAACAGCGCTAAACGGCTTTGAAGGAGAACCGTCAATCATAAGTGTTAAATAAATATTGAAATTGGGAAGGTTTACGAAGTCTTCAACAGAAAATACTGGATACATTTTTTCAGTCATAACCTTGGCGTCAATAGTATCTACTCGAAAACTAATATGAGTGCCTACATTACCTAAAACAGCATTTCGGATTTCTGGGCTTAACTGTTGCATGTATTGATTAGTCATTATCATCCCAAGCTTATACTTACGAAGCTCTGAAAGCATATTTACTAAGGATAGAGTTCCATAGTGCTGGTACTCATCAGCATAAATAAAAAACGGCACCCGTTCTTCTTCAGATATGTTAGCTCGCGAGAATGCTGCCGATGATAGAGAGGTCAACAATAGTGAGCCTGCGATTTGAGCGACATCTTCACCAACCTTTCCTTTAGCAAGATTGACTAACAGTATTTTTCCTTCATCCATTAGACGTCTTAAAGAGATTTCTCTTGTGTTTTCAACAAGAAACCTCTTAATAGGAGGATATGCCAACATACTACCTATTTTATTAAGCACTGGCAGAGTATCGAAATATTGATAACGAGGGAACTCTTTTTTCCAAAAGTTAAGCACGTCAATGTTTGTAATGTGGTTAATAGCTTCCTTCCGATATTCTTTATCATAAAGCATTTTAGGAATATCAGATATTCTGGCTTCAGGTTGGTCTAGGAGTGCTAAAAGGGTATATCGCAAGATGTGTTCAAGTTTCACTCCCCAGGCAGACGACCAAAGTTTCTTGAACACTTCGATAATTGCAGAAGTGACAAGTGAGCGATGTTCATATGCAACTTTCTTTAACGGATTATATCCCCATGGTTGGTCAAGATTGGTGAAGTCGAGATATATTACATCTTGCTGCCTATGTGATGAAACTTGGGCGACTAACTTAGATACAGCATCCCCATGAGGATCAAGAAAGCAGAAGCCTTTACCGTTTTCTATATCCTGCTTCATCATGGTTTCCAGTAAACTGGTTTTACCAGTTCCTGTTTTACCAATTATGTATGTATGCAAAAAACGGTCGGCTTGTTTGATGCCAAACAGCTTATTGCCATTACGATAATTAGTACGAGCAAGGTATGTGACATCTTGTTTCATATCTATATTTTCCTCCTCTATGAAAGTTTGGGTAGTATGAACAAATTGACTGAGCAACACCTATTACCTCGGTATTTGTTGCAATTGAGAGTAAAAACAACAACGTATTTCAAAAACTTTATACTCAAAGCCTTTTTGTAATCTAGAGACGCTTAAAGATTTATTTTTACTTGTTCAAGAAATGATTTGCTGGCCTTGAGTTTACTTTGGCTTATGATTAAAGAAAAGTGTATATTCTCATAGAATTGAAAACCAAAGTTTAGCTCTGTTTATGGAAACACATACGTTTGCTGGTGACATAATTCCGACCCTTCGTATTTTTGAATTAGTGGGAGATGCCAAGAGTTATCAAGCTTGGCTGAAGGAGCATCATAATCTCGAATTAACAGATCCTGTACTATTTAATGGTTACAAATTCTTTCTCGAGTGCGCATTATCAAAGTTCTTTTCTGATATCACAACGGAAGAAGAGTTACCAATTCCCCATGGGGTTTTACTTGCCTGCGCAAGAAGTCATGCCTATTATCCACTCGAAAAACTTCCAAATTCCTGCGAACGCACAATTTTTTTAAAAGAGGTATTAGAGTACATTAAGCCTATTTCTAAAGCCAAGTCACTCTCTGCCCTAGAAAAGTCAATTCGAAGTTTTAAAACTAATGTTAAAAATATTTTTGATGAGATTTTTCAAAAGTGCTACAAGCTCAACCCAGACAACAAAATTGACTTAGAAGGTGCTCTAAAAATACCTTTGATTGACAATCTATTCATCCATTTTACACAAGCATTCAATAATGGACCCGCAGCGTATAATGGTGAACTCCTTAAGGACTTTTGGATACCCGAAGATAAACTTAACTCTTGCTTCTTGGGGTATAAATATACACTTCAGTATATGTGGTATACAGTTGTTGGCAAGAAGCTGTTTCAAGAAAGCTCTTTAGTTAATATGCACACAGCAGATAGTTGGAGCGAATATAAATACTTACCTGCTCCAGAAGGCTTGAGTGAGATGGAATTACTAATACATGGAGACCGATTTAAACTAGAAGAACAAACGTCTCTTGATAGCTATTTTCATAGGATAAGAGAGGAAATAGTCCTTCCAATTGAGAAGGAATATAATACCAGCATACTCTCAGGCGGAAGTTTGTTTATTCAACATAAGAAAATACCCAAGTCTATTTTTAAGAAGCTCCTGAAGCCCAGCAAGCCAGACCCATACAAATCACTCGAGACGAAAGACAAAATTGATATTATTCTTTACTGGTACTCTGCTGAAGTTTTTGAGCCTGGTGAAATGCATAATGGTGTCCCGGCATTCATGACTAATTTGGCTGGTACTGTCGCTTTAATGCAAAAAGATCGAGAGAGAGAATTTGAAAAAATCCAAGTAGCTAGATTTATTCATGAGGTTGAACAAGGAAAACACAGATATAGTTATAGTATCTTAATTGACACAAAGGCTGCCGCAGACCATTACCATAGTGGTTGGCTTATATATTATGACTGCTGTGGAGACTATTCTGGATTTGCAGGAAGAGAATTTAGAAACGCAGAGGGTTTAATACAGAAATATGTTAAGACAGGAAAGGTCAATTTGCAAACATTGGAAGTAAGTAAGGAAGATTTTACTAAGTACCTAGCTAACCACATTCATAAAAACGAATTTCTTACAGAGCAGGTAATAAACGAGAGAACAAAAAAACTTGAAGAACTATCTAAATTACAAGTAGCTAAGACACAAAATATTTTCGGAGATGCTAAAGGAATAATCCTTGAACTTGTAACCTATTATGCCCTATCTCAATATCATGGCCCTAATACTAAAATATCTTGGAGTTTAAACAAAAAAAATGGAGAAATAGATATTCTTGTAGTTACAGAAACTGTAACCAAATTAATTGAGTGCAAAGTTAATCCCAATAATTGTAACCTTGAGAAAGAGTATCAAAAAGGAAAACAAAAGTTGACCAAGGTTACTGATAATAAAGGTAAGGTAGAGTTTGCATTTGCATCACTTCCAAATCCTAGAGCTATAAAATGGTTGAAGGAAAATAGTATCGACTATCATTATCTTTTCGGAAACACTGACCCCTCAAACATATTTAAAGGAATTAAGATCTCAAATCTAAAACGTATTTTAGACTATTCATTGAAGTAATTTCAAAACCATGGACAATGTAAGAAACAATGAATGAGCATTACTTTGAAATTTTCAATCATGATAAAGCTACTCGCAAATGGCACAAACGCATTGAGTTTGCTGAGAAAATGGATGAATTACCTATTAAGGTAAGAGAAGAATATATCCAATCACTTAAATTCTTGAATGATGAATTAGGAAAAGGCTTTCTGAAAGTCTCTGGTTATAGCCATTTCTTGGGGAAAAGGGTTATGAACTGGGCTCCACCAGAAGTTGAGCGACTAAACACCTTTGTAAAGACTTTGCGTGATATAAAAGCCGATAAGGAAAGCAATTATCCTAAACTGCTCAAAAAGTTAATTCCTCGCGATACCTATCGCATAGAAGGTGCAAGCTTTGTTGATATTGCTCACTCCTATATAAAGCAAGGGTTTAGAGTACATTTCCCTCATGAAATTCAAGGAAAGAAAACACATGACATAGAAGTTTACTCTCCTAGAAAGAAGGAGACTATCTTTATTGAAGTTACTTACCTTGAGGAAAGCGGAAACAGAAAAGAAATACTGAATAATTTCAATAGGTTGTATCACAAGCTCCATCACATTCCACCTAACCTACCACACTCTTGTCTTCAAAAAGTAATTATTCCTGAAGAAGAATTTCCACATGTTCTTAATAAGATACAGGAGTTAGAGAATGAAGCTTATGAGAAGACAACAATAGTAAGCTATGAGGATGAGTATATAGATATTGCTATAGCCCATCCAGAAGCAAAAGAAAAGCTCATGAAATGGTGTAAAAACAAAGGCAATAGACGTGCTGATGTTATTGGACTTTCATTTGACCCTGATGAAACAAAAAGAATCTTAGCTAATAATAAAATCAAATTTGAAGTAGAGCAACTTGACCCAAAAGCGCCTGGCTTAATATATATTCAGGTAAACGCTTTACATTTCTTAGTGCATGATGCTGAAAGAACGATTTCTTTATTGGCACCAGAAATAAACAAGTATCCCAATCTTATAGGCGTCGTTCTACATGCAGAAATTGGAGAGTTCCGAGAAGAGGCTCACGGAATATATGAAGGTCACTTTTTCGGAAGAAAAGAGATGTGTCATGGCACAATGAGAAACCTATTCTTTATCTATAATGATAAACGTACGGTTCCTGTATCTGATACGTTGCTAAATCATATGTACCAATCTTTTCTCTAGCGGGAAGATTTAAAGCCATCAGCTCTTGAATTACCTAGTCTACAATAAATAGAGAATTAAAACTTTCATGTGGGCACTCAATATTTAATCTGTAAGTGCCTTTTGGATAATCACCCATATCCACTTCAATAGTATTATCAGAAGCATCCACAACTCTTGAGTAAACCTTCTGACCTAAGAGCGACGAAATCTCAACTAAAGCAGGTGAAGGTATTTGCCTCAAGGAGATTGTGAAGTTTCCGTTGTTTGGATTAGGGTATATGGAAACATTAGCGTGTAAAGAATACGAACTACCGCCTACATTCAACACAGAATACACTTCTGATGTGCTTTGACATCCATTTACATCTGTTATGACCACCGTATAATTCCCGTTATTCTGTACGGCATAAGTTTGACTAGTAGCACCTTGAATAAGGTTTCCATTCTCATACCATTGATAGGATGTAGCTTGCGGAGCTTCCAAAGTTCCAGGTGTTGTCTCTGTAATACTAAACTGCACCGTGTCGTAAACTGTTACCTGAATACTTGCAGGATCAGATGTGCAGTTGTTATTATCCGTATATACCACCGAATACGTATTTGAAGAAAGTACAGTAACAGACTGACTTGTATGACCAGTTGACCACGTGTTCCCACTTCCATAACTTGAAGAAAGCCCTACTGAATTGCCCTCACAAAAAGTAGTTGCCCCATTTGGTGTGATTGTAGGACTAGAAGGTTGTGGATACACAGTCACTGTAGTATATGCAGTATCAGCACATCCAGCCGTGTTTCTCACAATAACCATATATGCGGTTGTTTGCGTGGGGCTTGCCACTGGATTTGCAATGGAAGAATTACTCAGTCCCACACTTGGTGACCATAGGTACTCAGCACCACCAGAAGCGACTAATTGAGTATTCGTGTTTTCGCAAATAGCTACATCACTACTTACCACCGCCGTTGGAGGAGCACAATACTTCAAAACAACCCCATCTGTTTGCTGACCACTGCCAACACTCTCACCTGAAACTATGATAGAACCATAATTGTCAACATCTATTCTCTTTGCAATATCTGCTCCATTACCACTCCCGTTATACACAAGGTCATATAGCAAGTTGCCACTATTGTCATATATAAGAGTGGTGATGTCTTTG
The DNA here is from genome assembly GCA_028281825.1 of Flavobacteriales bacterium. Lineage (GTDB taxonomy): Bacteria > Bacteroidota > Bacteroidia > JANQJC01 > JANQJC01 > JANQJC01. The sequence goes on along the minus strand of JANQJC010000023.1, from coordinate 11,407 downwards.
CCTGAAGATGTATTTGTGCTGTATCCAGTCAGATAAACAGATGGGCTGCTACCTGGCCCAAGAGCAATATCGTGAGCAACATCATCACTGTTTCCTGAACCACCATAATGCCTCGTCCATACAGTATCACCACTAGAGTTATACTTAATAGCAAGTATATTGTCATTGATACCAGCCGAACCATCTATATCAACATATCCTGATAGATAGAGACTCCCAAATGCATCATCTGCAAACCCTGTCGGTTCTTGATTGCCCAAACCATTTCTATCATACTCTCCCCATATATTATTAAAGGGTGAAGTCATCTGAAATACCCGCATCAACCTATCCCCATTATTATCTACCTCATACCCTGCCAAACATATATCTCCATTGAGTTTCTTATGTAAGGTAGTTGGGATGGTCTGCCCCTCAGTATATGCATAGTTTGCATAGCTGCAATCACTCGAATTATATCGTTGTATCCGGGCATTATGCGTATTTGAAGAAATACTGCCAAAGTCATAACTCACCACTGGAGTACCATTTGACTCAGTAATTATCTCAAAATTCTCAGTAAAAAATGTACTTATGTTAGTAGTATACTTACTACAACTAATTGCTCCATTGATAGAACTAAGTTTAAGCATTACCCCATTATTATCTGAAATACCAGTTACATATACATTCCCCAAGCCATCAACGGCAACATCTCTTCCAATATCATCCGAATTACTAATATCAAAATACGTATCCCACCCAAACGAACCACTCGAACTGTACTTGAGGATAATAAAATCAAATGTTCCGTTCTGACTTCGTCCAGTTACAAACACATCCCCGCCTGAACTCAGTACAAGAGCCGTTGCCTCATCAATACCATTTCCATCACCATTGTATCGCTCAGTCCATAGTACCTGTCCATAAGGATCAATTTTCATAACCACAATATCAGAGCTGGTACCAATACCATCACTGGTGCCACAGACATAGGTATTACCATTCCCATCAACTTCCATATCGGTAAAACGGTCAATCCCATTTGCTTGATAATTATATCTGACTTCCCATTGAAGTTCTGGTGTTTGAGCAAACGAAAACAGACAAGCCCAAAAGACTAAAGCAGTAGTGCAAACAATGCGGTTCATAGTACAGTGTTTTGAAGGTGAGGTGTAAAGATATAAAAATGTACCATAAGTGGTGTAACAAATATGATACTTTCATTTCTACTTCGGGGAATGAAAAAGAAACAACTAGACCCCCGAATACATAAGATTGCTAAGAAAATAAAGCAATTGAGGATAGATGCAGGCTATACGTCTTATGAGACATTTGCTTTTGATAAAGAGCTTCCCAGAATGCAATACTGGCGTATGGAAGCTGGCACCAACTTTACTATTGAAACCTTGCTAAAGGTCTTGGATGTGCATAAGCTAAGCTTGGAAGAGTTTTTCTCATCAAACAATTAGTAAATCATTAATGAATGGGCGGTGCAGGTGCAACCTGCCAAGATCGCGAATACATAGTCCTTCGAAGAAGCAAGACGGGGTATTCGCTATCTTGCCCGTCAAAACTTCTCCATACCAAATCCTCGCTCAAAGTCGCCCTTTGTATTCAATAAGTGCTCAATCTCATTCATGCGTTCATTCATGAGTTCGTTTTGACGGTCTAGCTCTTCTAAATCTTGTTTCGATACCCCAAGCCGTGAAAATCTCATCCGCCTATCATCCATATAAACACCAAAAGTTTCACCACCCCGTGAGTAAGTTCGAAACCCTTCGGCTTCTATATTTTTGAAAAAATCATTAGAACTTGAAGAAAGCCTAAAGATATCTTCAACTTTCTCCTTTAGCTCATCTTTCGATAAGGTAAGCTCGGGATTTCGTTTTTTCAAATAATATTCCGCTTCACTTTGTCCAAGCTTATCGCCATACCTCGATATATCAATGCTCGATTTCAATTCAGGAAAGAGCGATTTAAGGTGAACGAGCATATCCATGTGAACCGCTTTTAGCTCTGCTTTATCAAGCCTGGTACTTTTCGCTGACATAAGCTCATTACTCGAAGCGATAACGTGAACATGGGGGTTGTCCGCATCGTGGACAACCGCAAATGCAAGGGCATTTGGATAAGCTCGGTCTATGAAAGCTTGGGCAATCAATTGCATTGCCTCGGGAGAGGCAACGTCCTTGTCCTTGGGGCTAAGGGATAATATGCAGTGCTGACCAATATTTCTGCCAATTCGTTTTCTGGCGTAGTCATCAAAATTGCTCTCAAACTGGCGTTGAATGTTTTCAAGGTCAGTTTGAAGGAGATTATGAAAAAGGGAGTGTGAAGCCTTATAATCCTCAATTTTACCCTTATCCTTTGCGATGTAGGGAATGACAACTCCAAGCTGCCCCTTTGACTTAATCGGTAGTATTTTGATAATCATTAAGCCAGGTCATAAGCTTATCCCTATCTTCGGGATAACGATTAAGATGTTCGTTTAGAACATCAATAATGTTTGGTGGTAAGGTCAGTGCTTCCTTAATACTGGCTTCCATTTCTGAAAGCTGGCCTATTAGCTTCGCAATATCATTTGGTGATATGTCGTGTCGTTCATGAGCGTATCGCACTACCTGATTGATGTTGCCTCCTGCTTTGCGAAGCGAAAGAATGAGGTTACGAAGCGAGGTATCTTTGGGAACAACATAGCTAGTACTATTACGAAGTGAAGAAATGGAAGCCTTGAGATATTGAGGCACCCCTTTAAAACCATACCTATTAGCCTCGGCCTCTAACTGTGTGGCTTCCTCAATACTGTAGATAAGCCCAAATGTCCTTGTTCTAGCCCTATACCGTCTCTTGGCTTCTCTCCGTTGCTCTCGTTTCTTCTCGTTATCCTTCATCTTTCTTTTTCTCCTCTTTAGGCTTCATTGGAGCACATAAGTCTTTAATTGGGAAGGGAGCAACTGGTTCAATAGGTAGCTTTCGCTTGTGTTTAACTTGTGGAAGCTCTGAAAGCTGCTTGTGAAGCCCGTGTTTAAAGAATGGGCGAAGCGGTACGATTGAAAGCCTGTTATGCCCATGAAGCACTATAGCCTTATCGGGGTCAAGCGACCGTACTTCGTCTGGCGTAATAAGCGGCCTCGTTACTTCTTTATCATTCTCGTCTTTGTATTGCGTTAAACCCGCAATATCACTCAGTTCCTTTGCCGTTTTAAACGGCTGGTTAGTCAGGTATATTTTAGTCTTACAATTCGTCTTTATCGTCGCCTCTTGTTCAGGTGAATAAAGGAAACTGAGTTGGGCTTCGTTTTGCAGTAATGCGAAAATACTGCACCTAAATTTCCTGGCTTGGGTAATGGCAAGTGGTAAGATGTCAATTGGATAAATTCCTGCTTCGTCAATGAGTAACGCCAGGTTGAGCATGTCAGGCGAAGGTAAGTTGCTCAGCGTTCTATCAAGCACCTCAGAAAAGAACAGTGATATCAAAAGCTTGTGTGTTACTAAATCACTCGCATCCGATTGTAGGTAGATGATATGTGGCTCTTTTCGTATATCTGCAAGACTGAATGTAGCATTTGAGGTTATGAGCTTGATGTGGGGTTGCCCAAATATGTGAATACAAGCCTTTGCACTTGATAGTATACTTTTCTGAACGTTATCTGAATTATTCAGATACGCCTTGAACTCACGCCACGTTTCATCGTCTGCATAACGCGACATGAAAGTGGCACATTCTTTTTTATCTGAGGCTAGAATATTAAGTAGTCCATGGACAGAAGCCATATTTCTAAGGCTTTCAGGTAACTTGTATAGCGGAGTTGCAAGTGTGGTTAAAAGCGCACCCGCTTGTATTTGCCAAAACTGATCACCCTTGTTCCCTTCGTGCATCACTCTCACAATTCGATCCATAAACTTTGCCACATCATTCACGTCCTCTGGCAAGGGGTTCCATCCATCACTAATATTCCCACTCTTATCACTAAAATTGAGTTCAATTACCTTGTACCCCTCTTCAACAAAAAAGCTTTTAGTGTGCTTACTAACTTCTCGCGAAGGGTCAGTTACTATTATCGACTGTGGCTTTTCACCTGTATGAAGCCCTGATAGGTTATATAGGCTATTGACTACGAAACAAACGCTCTTTCCATACCCCGTCGAGCCAAAACAAATGGCATGTTGAAACCCTGCCTTGGTATCAAGTGAGTAAGTGCCGCCAAGTGAAAAAGAACCACTCCGCTTTTTGAATATTCTGCGGGGTGGTGTGAACTCGCCTGTGTATTTGCCTGACTTTTTTTGAAAGCCACTCATGATGAAGCCAATAAGCTCAAAAAGAAGTTTAAAAGCGGTTACAATCAGCTTAATAATTGTGTCAATAAAGCTCATGACAATACCCTTTTAAAGAGTTCTGCAATAGCGAGAGCAAGCTCTCCCAGCAATTTAAAGAAGCCATAGATAACTATAACCACTAAACGCCAGAGGAGCTTAAAAAAACCATGCACCAGTCTTTGCCCTGTACCGTTATTGCTCATTACCACTTGCTTTTAGGGTAAGCTCACCGCCTTTAAGTGTGAACGATGCACCTCGTTCTTCAAAGCGCTTCTTGAAGTAATCAAGAACACTATGGAAATGCCTATCAGCCTGATTATTTCTCGGGCGGTGATACCACACAACATCAATCCCCGAAAGGTCACTCACAAGCTCATGACCAGGTACAGCATTCCAAACACCCTCATCTTCGCTTTCTATTTGCGACAGTACGTCATTTTTTGCACTCTCAAGGAAATTAAGGTTTCCAGAGTTCTCAAGTCCATTGGAATACACGTGCAAGTAGCGAATTGCACTTGGGTGTTGTCTAAGTTCACCAGCTTCTTCCATCACACAGTTCCAAAGAGATGTATGAGCATATGATGCTTGAAGCGCAATAAGCTCTTGGAAGGCTTTCTCCACTTTCTTGCAAAAGTGAGCTATGTCAAGATTTCTTCTCATCTCATTGCTCTCCCTCGGGTCATATGCAGGGAAAGCCTCTTCAAATGTTATGTCATTTCTCACATCGCTTGCAAGTCGGATGGTAAGAAAAACTGCCGATTTGCTGTTTCCCTCTATCAACCTTCTAACATGAGCTACCTGTGGCACAACCGTTAAAGAGTCGCTCACATCTACCACCACCGTCAGGTAAACTGGTGGCGGTGTCTGATAGTTTTTACTTTCATTAATGTGCTCACAGGATGTACCTGCCATAAGTAGGGCGAAAAAGCCTACTACTGCCACTATTTTTTTTATTGCTTTCATAATTATTCAGTTTTTTAGTTTGACATTTATTGAAGCCTTGCACGTTCACGTGCAGGCCCTGAACCTGTTCCAGTATCAGCTTGACCATTTGCATAATAGGACGGTGTTGGGTCCATAGGAGCATCCAAAGGTGGAAGTGTATCGTCCAAAAGGTAGTCAGGTATATTCCCGTCATGATGCTTAAAGGTCAGGTAAACGTTAACGTGCTTTTGATATGCCTGCTTGTACAGGATATTCACGTGAGACTTTAACCGCTCAAAATCTGCCATGATTTGAAGCTGGGTTATTTGGTTCTCCTTTAACTCAGCTTCCTTGGCATCTTTCTCTCTTTTTATTGCTTCCTTTTGATCTTGTAAGTCCAAGAGTTCACCTTCAAGACCGGCTCTTCTCATATGGCTACGAACCTTTCCAAGTACCACCGCTAATTGATAGATACCAAAGGTAGTAGTTGAGAATACCAAAAGACTGAAGAACATATAGATAAGCGGACTTGTACTAAGTCCATCGTATCCATTGGCCTCCATAGCTGTCTGACGAGCCTCACCTAAGCCGTAGCTGATAGCAACAATGGCAAGCACAGTCAAAAGGGTTAAAGCTCGCTTCACAACCTTTTTCCACGTTAGCGTCCAAAGAAACTTGAGCCAAATACCACCAGCAAACCGAGCAACTACCACGCTCCAGGCAATATATTGTACTGCCCACTCTGAAAATCCGTATGACTGCATCCCGATACTATCAAGGATGAACTCCGTCATAACTGTAATCGCAATAAAAACTATCCACGCTACAAGCGTTACATAATCCAATAGCCCAAGTTTTTGGTCAAGGTTTCTTTTTACCTCCCGTTCTTTCTCATTGATGAGAGCTTGTACATGCTTCATTTTGCCGTCAAACTCAAGTAGATATTCATTGAACTTCTTTTGTTCAGTGAAACCACTTAGTCCAGCAATAATCACGTTATAGCCTTCAAACACAAGCTGTAAAATCCCGCTATAAATAGCATGAAGCCTCTTCTTTAACAGAATTGTCTCCCCATCACTTACGAAATTTCTTGCCTCTGCCATTGAACGAGCTTCTCTCGTGCAATCTTCAACACATTCATTGTGTTTGGTTTCAATGGCGTCCTTGACGTCTTGAAACCGATCTTTTGTATTTTCATTTTTCTTCATAAAAATTAATTTTTTAGTTTATACCTATTTGATTAGTTAGTGGCCCTAAGACAGAGAACCTTAAACGGCTCTCTGTCTGACCACAGGTAACACCTCAGTCATTCCCATTATTTGGACACATATGCATGCCCTCTTACGGAATCTTATTTGAGGTTCGTAACCCTTGTCTCGCAAGCTGAACAGCTTGCTCTTCGGTTAGCCCCATCTTCCGAAGGTGGCCGACCAGTTTGAGAAATTGTCGTGATTTTTTGATTTTTTTATTCCTCATCGTTATTAAAGTTTTTAGTTCATTAATAACCAATCAGGATGGTATATCCCACGCCCCTTGCGCGCTTTAGAGGAATGTGATATAGTGCCCATACCAGTTTTCTGGCTTTCAGTGCTCGCTGCGAACTTGCACTGAATGGGCGCCAATCCCTTTTCGATTGGTGCTTTTTCGTTAAAAGCACTACAAATGTCTCCTCATATATTGGGAGAACCTGTCGATACCCCCCTATAGGGTTTTCCTCTATTGGGATAATTCAGTAATATAGTAGTGTTATTAAATGAAATGGATGTTATTACTATAGGTGGCAAGCCAGTAAAGGCAAGAAAAGCAGACACGGCTCGGCTGGAAAAAGTTCTTTATGCCGCTTATGCCGTTTATATTCGTGAGGTTCTAAAGGTGAGGTTTGTTCCTGGCACACCAGCAACTGTTATAGTCAACGGCAGTTCATATTCACGGAAAAAACTGAAAGACCATATTCTTGATAGAGAGAAAAAGATGCCTGAGTTACACAATCAGTTTTTTGGTTGGGCAGAAAACAACACGAATATCCACATTGGAACAATTCAGGACATTTTTGAGATTTTCAAAGAGGAGAAAATAACTGGTCGGAAACATGAGCTATTGAAGTATGAAAACTTTATTGATGACCTTTTCCTGTCTTTTGAATATTTAGACAAACTATACATTGCTACTCAAATTGAAGAAAAAGAGAATAGCTTATATAGCGAGAAGGACATTGCTACGTGTTTTGGATACTACACCCTTTTAATAAAATATTCCTCCGATTTCTCACAAAAGGAAAAGGACAGAATTCTTCAGTCACTAGCATTATTGGTTGGACTTGCTTTGTCCACTAAAAACTCTGTGGCAAAACAGAAGGCTCTTTATGAGTTAAATGCACTTTTGGAGTATAAGAAAAATCAAAAGGACACTTTTGATGCAGAACAGTTTGAAAATCTATCTGGTGAAATTAATAACTATCTTTCAAACAACCCGATTTCTAAATATAGCTATTTATCAAACCATCTCTCACGCTACGCGCCGTTCTATATACCGACCTTCCTTATTCTCGTGGGAATAGCTGTTTGGATGAGTTGGAAATCAAAACATGAACCTGAAGAAAGGTCAGAGATAACTTCAGCGCAGATAAATAACCAAGGACAAAACAAGGACGAATTAGACGCCTCATCCGATACTACTAAAAGAAAGGAACCATGGAAAATAAATCGTCCCACTCGACGCGACAAACCACGTGTTAAATTGCAGAAAGCTTTCAATCCAGACTCTTTATGGACCGCACAACTTGGCGCTCAAGACTCCGCTCTATTTTGGTTTACTAAAGCCCAGAATGCTAGTAATGAAGATTTAAGGAGAGATTTTCTTAGTAAAGCAATCAATTTTAAATATGATTACAAAGAAGCTTACATGCACAGAGGTATGTCTTACGTAAATGATGGCTTATATGAAAATGCTTTGCAAGATTACAAGAGTAGTAGTTTAATTAGTGAGTCAGAAGAGTCGTTATGGGGTATGGGTTATGTCATGAGTAGGTTAAGACAATCGCATGGGATAGAAATTATTACGATGGCTATTAAATTAAGTGATAAGCCAAAAGACTCTTATTGGCTTGAAAGAGGTAGTATACATTTCTGTCACGGGAATTATAACGAGGCTATCTCCGATCTTGATACTGCAATAGAAATGAACCCAAACAACTTTCTGGCAATTCGAGGAAAGGGAATTGCTAACTACTATTTAGGAAATATTAACAAGGCTATGATAGATTTGCAGAAAGCACTCGAACTCAAGCCAAATGATGGGATAATTCTATACTTTTTAGGTCTGATTAACTCTAGTCGAGAAGAGTATCAGAAAGCTTCAATAAATTTCACAAGTGCACTCAAAACAACTGATTATAAATTAATCAAGTATAAAATATTTAAGGAGAGGGGAATGGCAGAATTCCGACAACTGGCAAAAAACCTCAGCAGCAAGCCTTTAAATCCCCCAGCAAAGCAGTTCCTTAGAACAATAGACTTAAGTGAACCAACTACGCAGAATATTTTACTAAATATTACAGCAGATTTTGATAGCGCATATAATTGCCTCAACACTTTAACACAGAACGATATTGAAGCATTTGGCGTTGAAAAAAAGGAAGGCGTTATAGTATATCAGGTAGTACTATCAGATAGATCGCGTATTGTAAATCCTTATAACGAGAAAGAAGTTTTTGGAATGGCCTTCACTACTAGTAGATATAAATTTGATTTCATTGGAAACGATGGAAAACGAATACTTGAAATGAAAGATGGTATAATGGAAATACTTCAGAAATAATAGACAATGATGTGCTTACATGATTAGCTTAAGCTAATATTTAATATCCCTATCAATATCCTTGTCTTTATCTATTAGTTTTTCTGCTTCAGCTATTCTTGCTTTCTCCTTTTCAAGATTGTACTCATTAATCCCATGAAAAAGCCCACTTTCAAAGTCACTTTTCAATTCCATGCCACCTTTTAATTCAATCGACAATTCAGTTTCGTGTTCGGCAAGAAGGTATCCCCAATTAAATCCAGTGGCAAATTCAGCCTCATTAATTTCATTATTTAAATCTTCTTCCATCGGCTAAAAAGTTTCTTTTGCATTTGCTTCTAGATATTCCAAGAGACTAGAGCGGTCATATAAGATCACCCGCTTCATTGGTTGTGAAAATTTGATTTTTCCTTTATTTCGTAAGTCTTGTAGTGTTGTTTTCGACTTGATACCCAAAAGAGCCATTGCCGCTTCAGTATCAAGCCACTTTTCTTCTTGAATATTTTGCTTCTCTTTAACATGCTCTATAACCTTTTCAACAAGAGCATAAAAAGCGCTGGTTTCTAAGCAGATGACTTCCATAACGATTTTAAAGATAGAAAACCTTTGAATGAAGGGCTCACTTCAAGGTTTATAAGAGTATATTTGATGTGGCATCATAGCTCCAGTACTATATTATTTTTAGCAATTCTGATTAAATCTTTTAATGTTTCAGTAGTTGCAGAATTTGCCTTGATTGTTAGTTTTACATTGCGAGATTTTGCCAGTCGAGCAAAGTCTTTTAAGGTTTCCGATGGATATGTTCCCGACACCTTGATATGCCCACCTAATCTAATTAGATCTTTTATTGTTTCTGCCGTGTATTCCATTTGCTTCTTCTTATATTGCTGCCAGGATTGCTTCTAATCCTTCCATGTTCAATTGATAATTATTAGCTTCAAGTGCTTGATTATATACAGGTAACATTCTTTTGTATTTTCTTAAAGATGCAATGCTATGTGAATTCAAATTTTCATTTTGATATTCGTCATACATATCTGCTTTCTCAACTATAAACTTCATAAAGAAATAGTGCTTGTCGTTGTTTGCATCAAAACCTTCAAATTCTATCCTGCCTAAGTTGAGTGTTTGCTGTTGTTCGGGAGTAAGGGTTGCAATAAAATTATTTATTACACGATACATCGTTAATATGTTATGCGTTTCCTCACACACTTCTTCTGAAATTCCTTCACTAAGGTTGTCAAAAAGTTTTTCATAGAGACCTTCATAACCATTTTCAGCAATTTCCGCTTTTAAGAGATAGTCTTCAGAATTATTTGCATCTAAAACGGCCAAAATTCTGTTTTGATTTGCAAGCATGGCTCTTTCTGCTTTCGTTAGTGGCATAATTTAAATTTTAAGTAATAAAAACTGTTTGTTTATCATTATATTGGAATGCAATTTACAAATTTTGCACTTTATTTTGTTGAGTGTATGCCAAAGAAATTTAACGTATCACCAATAGCCCCCTCTGGACACTTATTCAGAAGCTTCAGGTGTTTATTGTATCGCGTAATATAGTTTTACTTTTTACTCAGAGAAAGCGTATACATCAGCTGGCATCTATTGATTTTCTGTCACACTTTAAGCCTATTACAAATAGGGCACTCATTTGGAAATTACATCAACAAGCTCCTCAAGTTTACAAACTCTTGGTGCTTTATTTATCAATAGGATTTGAAACTCTATATCAATACCTATCTGCAATGAAGTTAAGTATGGTTTGAGTGTTCCCTCCATCGGCTTATCACTGCTATGGCATCTGATAAATTCTAAGGTATTGGAAATTGATCTTCAACCACATTGACAGAAAAAGCCAGGCTATCGCCAGACTATTTTCCGCCAAAGAGGCTTACGGATAAAACAAGGAAGCAAGCCTTTAGAAAGGAAAGGGGAATACCTTACCATTCTAAACCCTTGGGGGTATTTGATGATGCTTGCGCTATGGCACTTCATTTGTTAAAGGAAATCTTGCAGCTCATGTGCGAAGGCTCCAAAAGCATTTCCTATGACCAAATTACGTGCCTGCAAAATAGATGTTCAAGGAGTAGGGAGATGGCTTAATAAAAGATTGCTTACGTAATCAAAGCATTATCTGGTCATTATAATCGTCCAAAACCTCATTAGGAAGGCTTTTAAGGTACACTTGGGTTGTGTTTAGACTGCTATGCCCAAGCATGGTAGAAATAGCCGTTACAGGGATGTTTTTAAGTAATGCTTCTGTGGCGAATGAATGTCTAGAAACGTAACTTGTTATATTCTCCTCAATTCCGCACTTCGCAGCAAGCTTCTTTAAGCCTCTATTGTAGTCATGCCTAGCCCACATTAAGTCTTTGTATTGATCCTTTGG
>JANQJC010000021.1 GCA_028281825.1 Flavobacteriales bacterium | reverse complement strand
GTTTTCTACTTCAACGAGGTTAAGGGAAAGAAGACAGAGATGTATTTTTTTAACAAAAAGTTCATGTTTGGGCCTTGACGGGTATTGTTATTTTTAGTTTATTATAAGGACTAATTTATGACAAAAAAACCGTCGCCATGAAAAAAATCTTTGCTACTCTCTGTTTATCTCTATTTGGTTTTGTTTCCTTCAGTCAAAACCCTGTTTCTTCAGTTCAGATAAATCCTACTTACCCTAATGCGACAAACTCTCAGATATCTGGTATGGATGAAGAAACAAGAGCCCATGTCCAGACTGATTTAGCCGTTGAGATTAATATGTCCAGTGTAACTAATATGGGTAAAATAGCGGTGAAAGTTGGCCTGGCTGAAGGTGGCAGCGACCTGTTTTACAAAGAGTTTGATTTTTCTTCTCCAGGCACCTTCGCTGATGGCACTTCATTCAGCAGAAGTGGCAATACCCTGACTATTGGATTGGGGAGCTTTAGCGGCTATGGCACTTACTACACTGAAGTAATCGCTATCCGCACCAATGGCACTGCCGAGACTGGCGTGAGGGCTACGCTTAACTAAATCCCCTTGCTTTCACTCACTTGATATAAAAACACCAAATACATCTACCATCATGAGATTATGTAACCTATTACTTTCTGCCCTTTTCTTTTTTGTTTCCTGTCAATTAACCTATGCTACATCCTATACCTGGAATGGCAGCTCTTCTTCTGATTGGGGAACGGCTGCTAACTGGACACCCAACGGTGTGCCTGGAGCCAATGATAATGTAACGATTGTATCTGCGGGTACTGCTCCAGTATACGACGGTGTTGCAGGAGTAACGGCATTTAACATGTATAGCGGCTCTCTTGATTTGAATGGCTATACTCTGAATATATCAGGGCAAGGGTATTTTTCGGGTGGTACCGTCAGTAATGGAGTGATTAATGCCACTGGAACCATTACCTACTTTTTCGGCGGAACGCTGGATGCAAAGGTTATAGTCAATTCCGCTAAACCATACTTAAATGGTGCAACCTTTAATGATTCATTGATATTTGAAGTAACAGGCAATGGAGCCCAAAGTAATGGTGGTAACGTATTTAATGGCCCTGTCATTATGACTAACAGCGGTAATTATTCACCGTACTATGGGCACCTTAATCCAGATACGTTTAATGACAACCTTCATATATACAATACAGGTGCTGGGGCTATAACCCTTGCAAACTCTAGTGATGACCACTATTTCGCAGACACGATTTTCATCAATTGTACTTCAGGACAAGGTATCAACTTTGGTAATGCAGGAGTTGAATATTCAATTGCATCAGGGAAACCAATTGTGGTTGGAGAAAGCGGCTTTTCTGTTGGCACGCTAAAACTAAGAGATTTCGTTCAGCTAGGAACATGCCCTTTTAATCTTACACTTACAGGAACAGCTTCAATGTGGCTTTCAAACTGCACCTTTGGTGGGGATTTGATGCTTACCACTCCATATATTGACTTCTATGATTCTGCTTTCAATGGAAAGTTTAATCTAACTCGGTCTGGAGCTTCTAACAATAATATTGGCGGTGGTAACATCTTCAACGATACTGTCACTATAACGAACACAGGGAACAACATGATAATGGCTATAAATGACCCTGATACGTTTAACTATTTAGTGACATTTAGAAATGAAGGTGCTGGTTATTTAACGATAGGGTATAATACTCCTGATAACTATTTCAATGGCGATGTGAAACTCTACAACCTCACTGCGTCATCTTCGCTTGGGTTTCAGCCTTTTGGAAGTGGTGGGAGTACTGTTTTTAATGGTAATGTGCTGGTCAATTGCAAGTCCTCTGGTGGGCTACACTTTGCTCCCAGTAATATGCCTGAATTAACTATGACCGCAGGGCATACTATTGCCGTTGGTGATACTGGATTTATAGCAGGGGCCTTGACCTTACGACTGTTTGAACAATTAGGGGATAGTGCCATTAACCTTGTTCTAACAGGCACTTCAGATTTGGACTTGGTAGATAGTGAATTTGGTGGTGATTTTATATTTAACGGCCCTGCTTTTACTTTGGATGGTGTTGAGTTTAATGGATTGGTTGACTTTACGAGAAACGCGAGTTCAAGTGAAGTGTGTATCGGGTCAAACACCTTTAATGAAGATGCTTCTTTCACTAATGATGGAACAGGGACGCTTACATTTGCTGGCTCTGATACGTATTATGGTAATGTCTCATATACAGCAACATCAACTGGTTATATAAAGCCCGGTAATGCAGGAACTCACAATTATAAGGGGGACATTACGACAAATGACCCTGATTTGGTAACACTTGGAATTGACTATGCTGGCAGTAAGGTAGTTTTAAGTGGTAACGGATTACAAACAATTAGCAGTGAATATGGTGGGACAATACAGTTTCGGGACTTGAAGGTTGATAAAGATGACAGTTATGTTCGCGTATTACGAGACATCAGCATTCTCGATTCACTCCAATTTGATGATGGTGTATTAAAAACGTATAACAGTAAAGTAATTTTTAAAGATAATGCCAAAGCCGATGGAGCAAGTGATACGAGTCATGTTGAAGGCAAGGTGCAGAAGATAGGTAATGACGCATTTGTATATCCTGTTGGGAGAAATGGACAGTATAGGTCAATAAATATTTCTGCCCCGTCCAGCACCTCTGATGCCTATACCGCCGAATACTTTGATGAGAATAGCGACCCTTTATATAGTCATACGGAAAGAGAAGATACTTTGGATTATATTAACACGGCTGAGTACTGGTATATGAGTAGAGATGTGGGAACGTCAAACGTTACGGTTACGATTAGCTGGGAAGATATTGATTGTGGAATAGATGACCTAGACACTTTACTGGTTGCGGGCTGGGATACCGCCAGCGATAAATGGGTAAGTTGGGGCAATGGCACTGCAACTGGCAATACTACCACAGGTACTCTTTCAAGTGATAGTGCCGTTACTGATTTTGGTGCCTTCGCCTTAGGAAATTACTTGAATGTAGTTGCAGATGCGGGTCCAGATAGAGTACTCAAAGAAGGTGACACTACTTCAATTGGCATGCCAAATGACACCAACATGACATACAGTTGGACACCATCTGACAGTCTAAGCAGCACAACTGTTTCCAATCCTATGGCTTGGCCTGATACTACAACCACATATTACCTGACAGTCACAGGTGAAAACACCTGTGATACGATTGATTCAGTGACTGTTCATGTAGTCCCAGTATTACCTGACACTATACCACCAAGAGACAATTATGCTTTCATAGAGAATAAAGGACAATTAATAGATACTGATGGGAATTTGAGACCTGATATCGGTTTCTATAATACAGGTGGTGGGCCAGCGATATATTTGCGTGAAAGTGGGTGGAGCCATGTATGGAGTGACATAGATACAAGTGCGAGTACTCTTGACACCTTGTATAGGGTAGATATAGACTTTTTAAATACTGATACCACCATTAAAGGTATACCTATGACGGAAATGGATAGTACCTATACCAATTTCTTTTATGGGCATTGTCCTCGAGGTATAGTAAATGTTCCTTCTTATCGCAGGATTGTTTATCCTGAAATTTATGAGAATATAGATTTACATTTTTATAGCAATAGAACATGGTATAAAATCTATTTTGTAGTAAAGCCAGGAGGAGACCCAACTGATATTGAAATGCGCTACTCAGGAACCGCAGCATTAGAAACAGGTTGTGTTGACTCATTAGCTTACCCCACTCCTTGGGATACTGTTATTTAACCCCAAGCCAAAGCAATTGAATATGATGGCACTGGATATGGAACAGTTTTAGGTTGGAAGCCAAAATACGGAGTAGAAATAAATGGGTATGATGTAAGCTTTTGTGATATTGGTAGTTATAACACTAGTAAAACTCTAATATTTCAGATAGATGCTGGTGATTTTACACTCTCAAGTATGGGCTCAGACAATATGGTTTGGAGCACATACTATGGGGGAGGAGGGCATGGAGCATCCAGTACTGGGTATGCAATAGAGTGGGATGATAATGAAAATCTATACATGGCTGGATATGCTTCTGGAGAAGATTTTCCCACGACACCAGGAGCTTTTCAAGAGAATATTGACCCATCTATACAACACAATAACGGCGTAATTCTGAAGTTCAATGGCAATCGAGTTCTTAATTGGGCAACATACTATGGAGGTTCACTTTTTGACCAAATAACTGATTTAGAAATTTGCGACGGAAGTTTATATGTAATTGGAACTACTCGTAGTAATGACTTTCCCATAGTTAGCAAACCTAATGCCTTCAATGAAGGCACTAAAGGGAATCAAGCTGACATTTTTCTTGCTCAAATTATTATGAGTACTGGATACCCTAAATGGTCGACATACATTCCTGGAGATGCGGATGACCATGGCTGGGGAATAACATGTTCAGGAAGTTCCTCAGACAAGTACTTTATTGGACAAGCTGGTAATGGTATGAATACCACACAACTATCGGGAGCATATTATCAATCGACATACGGAGGTGGAGGGGCTGATGCTCTGATACTTAAACTAGATGATCAAGATCAAGTTATATGGAAAACTTATTATGGAGGAAATGCAAATGATTTTCCAAACACATGTAAGCTGGATCAAAATGATAACCTATATGTATTGGGAATGACCAATAGCTCTAATTTCCCACGTCTTGATTTGGGTGGAAGTGCATTTTATCAAGATAATTTAGCAGGTGATCATGATAATTTTATTGTTAAGTTTAATTCATCTGGAGCAAGGGTATGGTCAACATATCTGGGAGGTTCTTTACTTGATAAACCTGCTTTAAGTGACGGTGTGGTAATTACGGAAGACGGTATCTTTTATACAGGAACAACACAAAGTTCTGATTTCCCTACTGTGGAATATTCTGGTGGATATTTCCAAAACATTTATGGAGGGGGTATTGCTGATGCTATAATGGTAGGTTTCAATCATAATTCTGATTTAATATGGTCAACTTATTTTGGAGGAAGTGCAAACGAAAATGGAGAAGCCATTGCGGCTGACTTATGGGGAAACCTTTTTGTAACTGGAACTACAACTAGTAGCGATTTTCCTAAAGTTCAATTAAATGGTGCTTATGACCAAGATTATATGGGTTCTACTTTATCAGAACTTGGTGATGTTTTCTTATCAGCTTTCAATAATTCTTTACTTGAATTAAAATGGTCAACATTCATAGGTGGAGACGATTTTGAAGTGGCATATAGTATCGATGTATTCCAAAGTTCAAAATTAGCATTAACAGGGGCAAGCAAAAGCGAATTTCCTACTTATCCCGTAGTTGATGCAGGGAATGGTGCTTTTTTTCAAAGTTCTTTAAACTCAATAGTTTCTTTAGTCATGACAGAGTTTGATCTTACAAGCATAGTTTTGGGAATTAGTGATTATATATCTAAGTTTTCTGAGCTTAAAATTTATCCTAATCCCACTTTAGGGAATGTAGTTATTGAATTTTCAAATAACGCGAAGAGAATAGAGGTCTATGATATAAGAGGTAATTTAGTTTATGTAGATTTACAACCTACCTCTGGTAGGGTTTCCTTAGAAACAGCTTCTTGGAATGATGGGATGTATTTGGTTAAAGTAATTGATGCCGAAAAAAAATGCTCATATGGAAAGATTATTTGTCAGTAGCTTACTTTGCCTTACGCTTGGTTTTTTGCTAAATCCTTCAAATTTATTTTCACAAGATTTAAAGGGAGTTCAATTTCAATACCAAAAGGTAACCTCTCAAACTTTTGAAGGAAGATTGCTTCTATATTCAGATCCTCAAGTTATAGTTAGCAGACCGTTCGTATTGTTTAATTGGACAGCACTAGATACTCTGTTCTTGATAAATGAACTCCAGCTAAGTTCAGAATTAATAAAAAGAGAATATTTAGGATATTTTACATATGCAGGAAATAGTTCATATTCACTAAGCTATTATGAGGGATATAGAGTAGGAGAAATAAACAATTTTGACAATGATTCACAAGTTGAACTTATAGGTTTGACAGGAAATCTGGTACTAGATCCATTTTTAAGTTCAAATAGTTCTCCAATCATAAACAACTCTCCTTTAAATATTATTAACGATAATGGAATCTATACTTATTTTCCAAATGTGTGGGACCCAGACAGTGACAGCCTTTATTTTGAAATCGTGGATTGTATTGGAAATGGGTATTACATACCCGAGAATCTTACAATTAACCATTCAGATGGCACGTTAAGATTTATTCCTGAAGAACTCGGCTCTTACAGTATTTGTACTAAAATCAAACAATGGAATAGTGGTATTTATGCTGGTGATATTACCTATGATGTCTTATTTGAGGTTGACAACATAATGAATGTACCAGAGGAAGTTTCTGAGAATCGAATAAGTATATCCCCAAACCCTGTATCAGATATACTTACTCTAAATACTCGTGACAATAAAGTAGTTAACTATACCATTTATGACATTGCAGGAAGGCAACTACTAAATGGAACTTTTATAAATACTCAAGAAGTTGATGTAAGTGCTTGGCCAAGTGGTATATATATCATTAGAATAGAAACTGAAAGCGGCATATATCAGGAAAAAGTGGTTAAAAAATAGCTGTTAATTATTCCTATTTGAATGCGTGTATTGCTCGGCTTGATATTTACTATATTCTTTTCTCAGTCTTTGCATGGACAGAATTGGGATTCATTAGGGGGTGGGCTTGAATGGTCGGCAAGAGCCTTGTATGCAGACAGTGTAAATGATTACCTGTATGTTGGAGGCACTTTTACCCAGGCTGGCAACATTAACACAGAAGGGATTGCCCGCTGGGATGGAACTACATGGGATTCATTAGGTAGTGGCCTTAATCAGGGGGCTAGGGTTATAACTCGATTTAAAGACACCGTGTATACCACAGGTAATTTTTGGGGCACCAATTGGTACATTGCCAAATGGAATGGTGCCCAATGGGATTCTGTTGCACAAGTTGATGGTTCAATAGGTGGTTTTTTAAACTATCAAGATAGTATACTCTATGTTTGTGGTGAATTTGACAGCATTGACGGAGTCCCCATTAATAGCATTGGCAAATGGGATGGGACAAATTGGTCAGTCCTCAATGGAACAACACTTTGGAATGCGCAAATACATGTCATGGTTATTTATTACGGAGAACTATATATCGGTGGTAATTTCTACAATAATGGATTAAACAAAATTGCCAAATGGAATGGTGTTAATTGGGAACCTGTTGGAAGTGGATTTATAGGTGGGTTGGCTGCAATTGGAAGCATGGTGGTTTATAAAGATGAACTTTATGTTGCAGGGAGTTTTTCCAAAACTGAGAATGAAGCGAACCCCGGCAATTACATTGCAAGGTGGGACGGCGTGCAATGGAAGGATGTTGGTGGTGGTGTCATGGGATTAGGTGGTGGTAATGGGCAAATCCATGCTTTGGAGATATATAAAGATGAACTTTATGCAGGTGGTGTCTTTTCTTTTGCTGGTGGTGTACCTGCAAAATACATTGCGAAGTGGGATGGCGAAAAATGGTGCAGTTTTGGAGACCAGATAAATAACAGAATATTAACGATGGAAGTCTTTGATGATGACTTTTATATCGGTGGCGGATTTACATGGATTAGTGGGGATACCATAAAGTACATTGCTCAGTTAAGCGAAGAACATCAAACTGATTCCTGTGGTGTTGTCGGTATTCAAGATAAAACACTAGAAAGCGCAGTAAATATATACCCAAACCCGGTATCCGACGTACTTACTCTAAATGCTCGTGACAATAAAGTAGTTAACTATACTATTTACGACATCACAGGAAGGCAATTGCTATGTGAGACTTTTGTAAATACTCAAGAAGTTGATGTAAGTGCTTGGCCAAGTGGGGTGTATATCGTTCAATCTAAAATTAAGGAAGATGTTTACCATGAGAAACTTATTATTCAACACTAAAACAGCACCGTCCTTACTAATTACATGAACGGTGCTATTTAACTATTTTTCCACTACCATCACCCCCTCATCCAAAAAAGAGCAATACCTCTCTTTGGTAATAATCAAATGGTCAAGTAATCTCACATTTATGAGTTTCCCAAACTCACTCACGCTTTTAGTTATCGCAATATCAGCCTCTGAGGGTTTTAAAGAACCACTAGGGTGATTATGACACAATATAATGCTGCTGGCATTGGTCTTGAGGGCTAGTTGAAAAATTTCCTTGATGTTCACTGATACCCCGTGTGTACTTCCCATTGCAACTTCGGCAATCCCCAATGCTTGTTGAGATCTTGAAAGCAGCATGACCCAAAAGAACTCTTTATAATCGAGCTTCTGCGGCCCGGCAAATAGCCGAAAGAGTTTTGATGCTTCTTCTGAGTCCACTATCTGCACCATATCGGTCACATGAGGCCGTACATAGTGTATTTCTACTTCTTGTATTCTGTAACTATCTTCCATGATAATGAGTGTTTTAGGTTAAAAAAGTGTCATTTGTGGAGA
>JANQJC010000020.1 GCA_028281825.1 Flavobacteriales bacterium | reverse complement strand
GTTTTCTACTTCAACGAGGTTAAGGGAAAGAAGACAGAGATGTATTTTTTTAACAAAAAGTTCATGTTTGGGCCTTGACGGGTATTGTTATTTTTAGTTATTTTTATTCATCGAAATATAACATTAAAAACAAAGTGATATGAAAAATGTGACTTTTCTGCTTATCGCTCTGGTAGCAACTACTTTTGTCTTTGCCCAGCAAAGCCATCCCATCCGCTCTCTGGAAACACAGTTAAGTGTTAATTATGGACCGGATAGTGTCTATGTTTCCTCACCACAATACACAGGAATGGTGGAAAAAGAGACATACTATGCTACGGCAACTATCTTACTTGAGAGTGCTGCAAATTTAGAGGAGATAATCGTGGGTTTTGGTAATCAGAGTCAGGGAACTGATTTGGCTTCGGCTACTTTTTCATTTACAAATCGCCAGGAAATGCGAAATGGTGTTGAGTATGCACGAAATGGCAAGGAGTTCCGAATTTTTTTAGGGGAGTTTACATCCCGGCCTTCAGGCTATGTCTGGGTAAAATTAAAACGAAGTAATGGAACATACACAAATGCTGTTGAGCAATCTCTCAACTAGGTAATCTCATTTCCAATTGAACACCATATTTAACTTTTACAACTCATTGCCATGAAACCTATCCGTCTTATTCTCTTAATTCTATTTGTATTAAGTTTTGCAAATCAGGTTAATGCAACTTCATATACCTGGACCGGAACCACCTCATCAGACTGGGGAACCACCACCAATTGGAGTCCAAATGGAACGCCAATGTCTGGTGATGATGTTGAGATAGTATCCGGCACTAATAATCCTCTATATGATGGCTCTTCTGGGGTTACTAACTTTACCATGACAAGTGGAACACTTGACCTCAATGGATATGCTCTTCAAATTTCGGGTGTGGGTTCTTTTGATGGCGGTACAATAACAAACGGTACTGTCGAGGCCAATAGTGCAACTACTTTTATTTTTGAAGGAACCCTGATGGATTGTAAAGTGAAAGGAGATGGAGGCGGCATAAGAATATATAGTACAACTTTTAATGACTCTCTTATATACGAAAAGACAGGGTCTTCAAATAATACCAGCAACGGACTAAATAAATTCAACGATTATGTAGAACTTATAAATTCCGGTACTGGATACATCAGAATGGGTAACCTTTACCCAGATACGTTCTATAACCAACTTAGGCTGGTCAGTGAAAATTCTTCTATAAGTATTGCTCAAAATACTGAAGGAACATTGTTTGATGATACTGTTACTGTTAAATGTAAAACTGGAGATGGTATTTATTTGGGAAGTAGTACTGCATCGAGCATGACCCTCACAGCTAGCCACATTATTCAGGCAGATACTTTTTCTACCGGAATACTAAGGGTTTGGGGGGTAAATCAACTCGGAGCAACCTCACAAAACCTAACCTTAACTGGCGATGCGTCACTATATATTTACTACAGTACATTCAATGGCTCCATAACTACTTCGTCTCCCCGAGTTCTTATTAGAGAAAACGTCTTTAATGGCATTGGAGATTTTACAAAAACAGGAGGTGACCCGGATTATAATAATGGTGGTAATATTTATAATGCTGAAATGACATTTACCAATAGTGGTTCTGACGAGTTACGGATGCAAACCATCTACCCTGACACATTTTATGATAAAGTAACTTTTAATTCAACAGGACATAGAATAAGGCTCGGTTATTTTGATATTTCTGATACCACATTATTTGCTGATACAGTTGTATTTAACAGTGATGCATTTGTAAGCAATAATATCAGTAGGCGTGGTCATGCAAGATTTGGGGCGGCTATAATATTAAACAGAACTGACGGTTCAATTGATTTTGGTGACGAAGGTGGCGTAAGTATGTTTTCAGTTGGAGCAACATTGACTACTGGTTCTAACTATGGAGGAAGATTAGATTTGCTTCACGTGATTCAAGAAGGAAGTACACCTCAAAATTTGGAATTCACTAGTGGTGGAATTCTAGAGATAGATACTTGTGTCTTCAATGGAACTATTGATTTTAAAAGCCCGAGACTAATAGTAGGAAGTACAACCTTTAATGATACAACAAGACTTGAAAAGACAGGGTCAGGAAATGATGTTCATGAAGGGGACAACACATTTAATGGTATTACATACATTACCAATAGTAGCTCTAGCACTATCTATCTTGCTGATACTGATAGTGATGACTTTAATGATGATGTACACTTCACAAATTCTGGCGGCGGCGATTTATATCCAGGGTATAATGGTAACAGCACATTTGAGGGCAATATAACAACAAATGGAGGTAGTCTAATTCATTTTGGAGCGGGAGGAACCGCCCCACATATATCTATCATGGATGGTAATAAGAACCAATTGATTAGTGGAACCACAACAGAAATAAGGTTTAAAGAGTTGAAGGTAAATAAGGAAATTGGTGAGGTCAGGCTTCGTCATGACGTTGTGGTAACGGACACATTACATTTGGTAAATGGAAATATAGTGACAGATACTAACCATGTTGTCCTTAATGATAATTCAAAAGTTATTGGTGTGGCTGATACCAGTTATGTCGATGGAAATGTTAAAAAAATTGGAGACGATGCATTTATATATCCCGTGGGGAAAAATAATCACTACCGACCTATTGGGATTTCAGCCCCTTCGAGCACCAGTGCTGAATTTGTTGCTAATTATTATGAAATGAATTCCGATTGGTCATATAGCCACAGCAATAAGGATGGAACAATAGATGACATTAGCCGAAACGAGTTTTGGAAATTAGAAAGAACTGCCACGACTAACACTGTAAGTGTAACCCTGTACTGGGACACTATTACCTCATGTGGTTTTGACTCGATTGATAGTTTACAAGTAATAACATGGAACGGAAGTCAATGGAAAGATTTAGGCAATGGTGGAACAAGTGGAGATACCATTAGTGGGAATATAGTTAGTAATGTTGCATCTACTTGGTATAATGTATTTGCTTTAGGAACAAAGGATGAGTTTGACTGCAATTTCGACATCAATGAACTTCCCTATTGTGGAGATATGACATTCAACACATACACAGACACTATCAACCATCTGCCGGATAGTTTAATTCCATATAAGTTCTTTGACAGATTTGGTAATAAATATGGGTTGGCTGATTTTGCATTCGATACTACATCCGCCTTGAGGAATGGAGAGCTAAGAAATGATTTACTTTGTGGAAATACTGGTTATTTTGTTCCCGTTTTTGAAAACGGATGGGAAGGAAATCTTAGTGTAGTCCAACAAGCCGAAGCCCTTGATGTTCTGTGCCAGTTATTTACTGATTTGTCAGAATTCATAGAACCAGTTGACCCAAACACGGAAGTATATATTTGGATACGTGCTTTTGACTCACCAGGACTAAACCCTCCACCTACCGTGGGAGCAGGTTCTTCCAGCATATATTGTGTTCCTATCAATCCATTTTCTGACCATGATGTAATTGATGGTCAGGTTTGGAGGACTATAAATAGCGGTACAGATGCTTATGTCGGCACACTTACACCACTTTTTCTTGGATTGCAGAATAATACAGTGGACCAATTGCAGTATATGCATGGTTTTGTAACGTTCAATTTTATTTTCCTGCCATGGAATACAGACTTAGCATCTACAGCTGGTTCTGGAGAGTTTGATTTGTATTCAATAGCGCTCCACGAATTGGGACATATTTTAGGTATAGCCTCACTTATTGGATGTGATGGAACATCAAGGTTGCTTGGCCTCCATCAATATTACAGCCGCTATGATTTGTTCCTTGAGGATGCCAACAGCAATAATCTTATTACAAATTCGGGTAATTGTGAATTTTACGATTATCAGTTTAACTCATCTCTCACAGCGACCTCCATTCTCTCCCCTCAAGATACAGATTGTATTATTGATGATCCAGGCTGTAATTTTGGAAACACAACCTGTTCAACGGCTGTTGTTTTTGCAGGTAATACAAATGAGGCTGTATATACTCCAAACTGCTATGAGAATGGTAGCAGTCTCAGTCATTTTGAAGATGTGTGTCATTCGACAACGCCATATAATAATGACGAATATTATGTAATGTCTGAACGTGGTGGAACAGGTTCAGCATTTACAAAGAGGTTTTTTAAAGAGGAAGAAAGACAGGCTCTCTGTGACCTCGGGTATGATGTTGAAACTTCCTACGGGAATAGTGTGGACCTCACTGACCATACCTATACCGGAGGTAGTTGTCCCAGGGTTCCTGTAGTAGGGGTAAATGATGGTATTGATGAAAATGGCATATTAGTATATACCACCACTTCGGGAACAGCTCTTACTATATCTGCGTTTGGGCAAGATGGTTTCCTGACTAATGATTATAATGCAGATGACTACACTTGCTTAGAGTCTCATATTGGTATTGGAAGTATTACTAATCAATCAGCGTCTGGTTTCGACTATACTCCTTCAGGCGCAGCCGATAGATGGCATGTACTGAAATATATTCCTCTGGATGACCAAGATGAGCAAGGCAATGTAACTTATATTGTTGTTTATGTTCTGAATTCCGAAACGTGTTGTCCAACTTCATGTAATTTAGTAGTCAACGGAGATTTTGAAAGTAGTATTGCAACACAAACTTCTCCCTTAGATTGTGGTCCCTTCGATGCATTTAACAATCTCTCATGTTGGTATAATTGCGGGAGTAGCCCGGATTTGTTCTCAAGAACTTGCACAAGCAGGCCAGAGCTCGATATTCCTGTGACAAGTTATAGCACCCCATCAGCTGAAACCTGGAATAATGGGGCGAATAATAATGATCATTTTGTTGGTCTGCATTGTGGTTATGAAAGTTATAATTCTCAGGTTCTGGCAAATGATAATGAAGCTATCCAGACGACTCTCTGTGAACCTATCGAGCCTGGCATGACTTACAATTTTAAAATGTGGGTGAGGGTCGCAAATACAGAGTTCTTAAATGAGGATGTTCCCCTGGAAATCAAAGGCGCTACAGGTATGGTTGCGCCATATTACTATTATGACCCAAGTGTGGGCGAATTACTGTATACCGAAAATGTTACCGCAGATAATGTGTGGCACCAGATTGATGTCGACTTTACATATTATGGTTCAGAACCTTTGACACAATTAATAATTGCGGTTCATTCAGAACTATTACCTGTACCAGAGCCTACAGGTCAAATTTCCACTAACGCCCGGTATCTCTATATCGATGATGTTGAATTGTACAGGATTACAAGTTGTTGTTTAATTGAGGATGAAGTCGACAACCAAACATGGACTGGAGGTTCTTCTCTTGGAGATTTGACTGGTATTACAAATAATATTATTCAAAATGAAACATTTATAATTGATGGGACACTAACTATAAGTGAAGACTTGACATTGGACGGGTGTACAATAGCTATGGCAACAGGAGCCTCTATTTCTATTTCACCTCAATATACGCTTACCATCACCAATAGCACTCATATTTATGCATGTGACGAAATGTGGGATGGTATAGCATTAAATACTGGAGGAGAAATTATTATCAATGGAAGCTCATTGATAGAAGATGCTGTCATTGGCCTATCTATAGCTCCTGGATCAGATTATGATATTGATTTCGCCGTTTTCAATAAAAATTATATACATATTGTGTTTTTGCCACCGACTGTGTGGGGTTCATGGAACCCAGGTGCACCTTCAGGAACAATTACTAATAGTTATTTTCTATGTCAAGCTACAGCAAGTGTTGCATTTCCACCAAGCTCAAACTCAAGTCCGTTCTATATGACATTACTACCACCCTACGATTCCCCTGCACATAAAACGTATATGGGAATTTTGAAATACAGCAATTTTAGCCAATATAGCGGTTTTACATTGACGGTCGGTGATGTGAGTGAGGGAAACCTTTTTGAAAATGCAAACTTTGGTATTTACAATTATGATGGTGGCCTTAACAGCTACGATAATACCTTCTACAAAATTATAGGAGACAACAACTGCTCAGGTGATCCTCTGATTTCTGGAATATATAATTGTGGTGCCGCCATTAACTCAATTTACGCAGAGGACATAGACATCAGTGAGGGAAATACGTTTGATAATACCACTTATGGGGTTTACTCTCTCTATGATAGTGACGATATAACTATTGAGGACAACACGTTTGATTACAACTTTTTTGGAGTAAGAGTAGCAGGAGCATTGGAGCAGGGAAAAAACATCTTCATTAGGAGAAACATGATGGAACATCAGATAATCGGAGTGTATTGTTACGACAATCCAGATGCGAACATTGAAATTGGTGGCAGCAATAATAATGGGAATACTATTCAAGTAAGTCCAATTACATCTCTTTTTAGTTTAGGCGGAGGTATTGGGGTTGAGGAAATTAATCCACTTCCCACTACTACTTCGTTAATCCAGGACAATACAATAACTAATGTTATTACTGGCATAGGAACAGGGAATACACTAGGGTTTAACTACATATTCGACAATGATGTGACCCTTTATGACCATACTATTGGTGATGGTATTGTGACACGAAATGCCATTATATCGTCCATTTTTACAAACACAGTAGACGGTGTTAATAATAATGATGACCAGAATGGTATACGGGTAGTGAGTGGTTCTGAAGCATATTTGATTTGTAATACTACCGAGTTTGCTGGTAAGGGTATTCACGTTGAAAATGCCATAACCTTTGTCGGTATGGCAAAGAATGAAATGAATGATAATGAGCGGGGTTTTCAACTCACACACAGCACTGCTTTTGACGTTGGCACTTCCTCAATTGGTTTGGGTAACAACTGGGAAGACAATAACGAGTATGATACCTATACTGACAATACGTATGCTGGTGATAAGAAAATTTATTATAGCAGCGCTGGTGCTCCTTATGAACCTCTTTCCAATGATGCAGACCAAGTCTTTTGGGAATATGCTACACAAGCGGCGTCTGGTGGCTGGGGCGTATCATGTCCACCAGGCTCAGGAGTACGATTGTACAATACTGCTCAGCAAAAAAGCCTTGTATTGACAGCCCTGGCAGATACCGTTACCCAACCAACCTATTATGACGAATTGAAATGGGCCCGTCAGGCAAATTTGTATATATCACTTACTGAAAATGATAGTGTGTTAAACAGTGATACTACTATCACTAATTTCTTTGATAGTTGCAGGACAGCTAATATAGGTCAATTAGTACGTGCAAATTTCGCCTTTGGGACTGGTGCGGCGGGTAAAGGAATTGATAGTTACTCACAGGTAGAGGACTTCCTTGATACTTTAGATAATATGACGACAAGCATTGTGCCTGAAGACGCATTGCGTGATGTATTAGTTATAGCACTGGAAGAAGCATTAGATACTGCCACGGCGGTTGATAGTACGACGTATTGGGTTATCCAGGAACTTGAAGATTTATATCCTGATAGTACATTTGGGTTAACTTCAATCCGTCACCTAAACTATACTGATAACCAAATAGACAGCCTCAAGGTTATCGCAGCCAAATGTCCTTATGAATATGGTCCGGCAGTGTATATCGCTAGGGCAATGCTATCAAGAAGTGATAGTGTACCATATCCATACGTCAATGCTTGCGAGCCTTTTGCAAGGCTTTCAGAAAACCCGGATAACGCCGCATATAACCAATATAAGGAGAGCCGGGAAGAGACTATTGAGATATCAAGTAGGATGATTAATGTGTACCCTAATCCTGCACAAGAAGTTCTCTTTGTAGAGCTGAGCTTAAGTGAAGAAGAGGAAGCTTATATTGAACTATGGAGCATAGACGGAGCGAAAGTATATGGCAGAATGTTAAATTCCAGTAGAACAAAAGTTGATGTAAGTCAGCTTAATTCAGGTATCTATTTTTATAGTATCTTTATAAATGATGAACCCGCTAAGACCGGAAAGCAAATCATCGTGAGGTGAAAAGGTTAGCATTTGTTTTAGTTCTATTTGGTTGTAATTTCGGTTGGGCACAAGTAAATCTTGTGCCCAATCCATCTTTTGAAAATTATACTACATGTCCGTATAATGGTGGTCAAGCTTGGTCGGCAGAACCTTGGTATAATGCTTATGGTGGTTGTGATTATTTTAACGAATGCGGGACAAATGGATACGATGTTCCTCTAAATAAAATAGGCTGGGAATATGCTAGGACAGGTAGAGGGTATTCTCAAATTTCTGCTTGGTCAAATTTATATCCAAATGCAAGAGAGTTTCTTGGAGTAGAATTAGAAGATACTTTAGTAGCTAGTAATAACTATTTGGTAAGTTTCTTTGTAAGCATGCCAGACAGTATTTGGTATGCAGTTAAAAATGTTGGTATATATCTTTCAAAAGAACAACCCGTTAGTAATGCCGATAGTTTATTGGGTAAAGCACCTCAAATTGAATATCAAGGATCTAATTATTTAGATAATAAGGTAGGTTGGATAAAAATAGAAGATATATATGTAGCAGAAGGTGGTGAGAAATATCTCACAATAGGAAATTTTGACACTGATGAAAAAACCGATACTTTATTTGTTCCTGATGGTGGTGTATTTCGTCCTTCACAACCTGATTATTGGGAACTATCTGGCTACTTTATAGATGATGTTTCAGTTGTACTGGATACCACAACAAGTATAAAAGAGAATGGAAAATTAGACTTTTCAGTATATCCAAATCCTGTAGATGATGAACTAAATATACACCTAAATACTCATACGTTTATTCATAAGGTTGCCTTATATGATATACAGGGTAAATTGGTAATGGAGCAAAACAATTTCGGTTCAACTCATGACATCAGTATTGCCCTTCCCTATTTATTTGAGGGAATATATGTGCTTAGAATTACTTCCAATCAAGATGAGATGCGGAAGAAAATTATTATTACTCATTAAAAAAGGCACATTAGTTTACTAATGTGCCTTAATCTTGATTATGACTTCTTATTTACTATATCATCCCCTCATCCAAAAACGAGCAATACCCCTCTTTGGTAATAATCAAATGGTCAAGTAATCTCACATCAATGAGTTTTCCAAACTCGCTTATACTTTTAGTTAATTCAATATCAGCTTCCGAAGGTTTCAATGAGCCACTCGGATGGTTATGACACAATATAATGCTGCTGGCATTGGTCTTAAGGGCTAGTTGAAAGATTTCCTTGATGTTCACTGAAACCCCTTGTGCGCTTCCCATTGCCACCTCTGCTATACCCAGTGCATGTTGAGACCTTGAGAGCAGCATGACCCAAAAGAACTCTTTGTAATCGAGTTTTTGAGGCCCGGCAAATAGCCGAAAGAGTTTTGATGCTTCTTCTGAGTCCGCTATTTGCACCATATCGGACACATGAGGCCGTACATAGTGTATTTCTACTTCTTGTATTCTGTAACTATCTTCCATGATAATGAGTGTTTTAGGTTAAAAAAGTGTCATTTGTGGAGA
>JANQJC010000095.1 GCA_028281825.1 Flavobacteriales bacterium | reverse complement strand
TAATGTGCTTACCATAGCCGACGAAGTGATGACTGGCTTCGGGCGCACGGGCACTTTCTTTGCTGTTGACCAGGTGAAGACCAAGCCTGATATTATATGCATGTCTAAAGGTATTACGGGTGGTACTATGGCTATGGGGGTTACTTCATGTACTCAGGAGATATTTGTAGCTTTTTGGGGTGACGTGGCTAAAGAAGGTGAGCGCGCTAAGTTTAAGACCTTTTTTCATGGACACTCTTACACAGCTAATCCAATTACCTGCGCAGCTGCGTTGGCCAGCCTTGATTTATTGGAGAAAGAAGAATGTATCGTCAATATTCGTAGGATTGGTGAAAAACATAAAGAGTTTGGTGATAAGTTGCGAGGTAAACCAGGGATTAAAGAAGTAAGGCAAAAAGGAACCATTATTGCAATTGAGTTTGATACGGGTAAGGCTGGCTATTTCAGTGATATGAGGGCCCAATTATATGGGTATTTCATGGACAGGGGGATATTGCTTCGCCCTTTGGGTAATGTGATTTACATCTTACCACCATACTGCATTACAGACGAAGAACTGGATTACGTTTATACTGCGATAAGGGAATTTAAGATATGAGTATTGAGATTAGAGACTTTAGACCAAATTCTTTCTCATAACATATTTCGATATTCTTTTAAATCGATTGTCTCAAATCTTATATCCAATTCTATGAAATCCGTCCACACTATTGAAACCAAGCAAGAAGTGCTTTTGAGGATTGAAAAACTAAGCCCTGAAAGTCAACGTCTATGGGGTAAGATGAGTGTAGGCCAAATGCTAGGTCATATAGCTTCGCAACTCAAGTTTGCTTTGGGTGACATTGAGGCCAAACCTATGATACCGAGATTTTTGATGGTGCCTGCAAAATATGTAGGTGGCTTTTGGTTTAACTGGCCCAAAAACTCACCAACCGCTCCTCAAATGGTTATCAGTAACCCTAAGGGCTTTGAAGAAGAAAGGAAAGGCTTTTTGGAAACTTTTGAGCGCTTTACTAGTAAGGATATCCATTCAGAGTGGCCTATACATCCCATATTTGGCAAAATGACTAAAGAAGAGTGGGGGATGATGGCATACAAGCACATCAACCACCATTTAAAGCAATTCGGAGTTTAATCTGGGTCAAACGGAGGATGCTTGTCATTCTCTGTAGGCGGCATCACAGCATTAAATACAGATTCTCCACCATCAACATATAGGGTTTGCCCAGTGATAAAAGATGCTGCCGGAGATAACAGGTACATGACTGCTGAAGCTACTTCGGCTGATGTTCCCAGCCTTGTAGTTTGATTGTTCTTGGCAAAAGTCATAATGAATTCACGGTACTGAGGGTCGTAGCTATCCAAACCGCTGGATTGAATAGTTCCAGGAGCCACGGAATTAATACGCACTCCATAGCGCCCCCATTCAGAGGCTAATGACTTAGTGATATTATCCACACCCGCACGGGCTGCCCCAGTGTGAGCAAGCATTGGAAAGCCTCTCAAAACATTGGCAATAATGTTCACAATGGCACCACCATTTTGTGAAAACTGCTTGTTAAAGACTTCCTGGCACATGAAGAAGGTTCCCGTTAAGTTGGTCTCAATTACAGCATGCCATCCCTTTTTATTAATAAACTCCGCTGGAGATGGAAATTGCCCACCACCATTATTGATTAGGTAATCAATTTTGCCCGCTTGCCCTATGCTTTTGCTAACGCACTCTTTAATACTTTCTTCTTCACGTATGTTGCATTGGATAGAAAATACCTTACTGCCGAATTGCTCAATTTCTTTAGCGCCCTTTTCAAGGTTTTCTAATTTTCGGCTGGCAATGACAATATCAGCGCCTAGCATAGCCAATTCTTTGGCTATCCTAAGACCAATACCAGTTCCACCACCTGTAACTAATGCAACTTTACCTTCAAACAAGCCTTTCTTGAATACTGTTTCCATCAAAATCGTTTTGTAGGGACAAACTTATCAATTATTGAAAAGTATGTACAACTAATTATTTTCAGAATAGAAGCTATTTTTGCTGAATGAAGTTTTTTGTCATTATAGCTATTATATGTGTGCCCGTGTTTGGTTTTACCCAAAATCAACCTTTTGATGAGCAAACACCACCACCTGCTCCTGATTATGCATTAGGAGAAAATTGGTCGGCCTTGCCATTTAGAGATGATGCAGCTGATGCTTTTCCCAAGCAAGAGGACTGGGTGAGTGACTCTCTAAAAGAAGTCGATGTGTTTTATGTTCACCCAACGATGTACCTAAAGGGTAAGCAATGGAATGCAGATGTGACAGATAAGAGAATGAACAAAAAGGTGGATACCAAACCAGTACATTTTCAAGCATCGGTATTTAACCAAACTTGTAGAGTTTATGCGCCCAGATATAGGCAGGCAGTAGTGACGGTTTTTTACGAAAAAAGCGAAGACGGAGAAAAAGCATTGGAGCTGGCTTATAGCGATGTGAAAAGAGCTTTTGATTACTATTTAGAACACTACAACCAGGGCAGGCCTATCATTATTGCATCTCATAGTCAAGGTACGAGGCATAGTAGAAAATTACTCCAAGAATACTTTGATGGAACTGAGTTGCAAGAAAAACTGGTAACTGCATACATGATAGGTTTTACTGTTAATAAAGGGATGTATCAAACTCTTGAAATGTGCGAAAATGCTACTGAAACAGGTTGCTATATTGCATGGATGAGCTATAAGCAAGGCTATGAGCCTGATGGCACATTTCATAGAACTACGGAAAGTATAAACCCCTTGACATGGAGATTGGACACCGCCTTTGTAGACGCCTCAAAAGGTTTGGGAACAGTGGTACTTAACCTTAATAAGAAATACACTAATAAGACAGGAGCGAGCATACACTATAAGGATGGTCATTACCTATGGGTGAAAAGTAAGGCTCCTTGGATGGGCTTTTTCAAAAACATGCATATTCTTGATTATAACTTGTTTTGGCATGACATCAGAAAGAATGTAAAAGACAGGGTGGATGCTTACTTTGGCGCTAAACATTAGTCAACGTCGGGTATTGAACAAATAGACCATCTGCAAAATGGCATATTAGTTCGGTCAAACCAATTCAACTCTCGATATGACATTGAGCAGCAAAACAATCATCCTTCTACTTTCAAGTATATTTTCCATTTTAGTAGTCATCTCTTCTTGCAAAAAAGATGATGAAGATGACGATGATACAGAACCTCTTAGTACTGACGCTCAATTGTATAATATGGCGATTGAGCCTTCTGGTTTTACCTGGTATAAAAACTCGGCAACACCATTGCCTAAAAGCAATTCATCAGGTCACTCTGAGCCATTATTAAGAACAAGGTACAATGCAGTAGCTGCTACTAAGTTGGGTACTGATGGAAAGGTGATGGCGGGAACTACCTTTCCAGAGGGGTCACTAATCGTGAAAGAACTCTTAAACAGTGATGAAAGCATTAGCCTGTATGCTATCTTGTATAAGCAATCAGGTAATGAGGATGCCGATGCTGATGGCTGGGTATGGGGATACATAAGGCCTAATGGCGAAGTTGCTATTTCTGCGACTGAAAAGGGAACAGGGTGTAGGGGGTGCCATAGCCAAAATGGCAGTATCGACTTTACACTGATGAATATAGCTTTTCCTTGATTGAATAAAGCTCTCCAAAATTAGCGTAGTTTTGCAGCCTCAAATTCTTAGCTGCTCCTATGAATTACCTATCTGTAGAAAATCTCACTAAAACTTACGGTGAGCGTGTGCTGTTTGAAGGACTCA
Organism: Flavobacteriales bacterium; assembly: GCA_028281825.1. Lineage (GTDB taxonomy): Bacteria > Bacteroidota > Bacteroidia > JANQJC01 > JANQJC01 > JANQJC01. Next base: position 6,830 of record JANQJC010000095.1, on the reverse strand, counting down.
GCTTTGGGTTGGGCAAAGGAGATAAAATGGCTTTAATAGCCAATAATGGTACTGGTAAGTCAAGCCTTCTAAAGATACTGGTTGGTGAAGATGTGTCTGATGGAAACGGAAGGGTAGTTATTAGAGAAGGGGTGCGAATGGGCTATTTGACACAAGAGCCCCAATTCCCAAAAGATGTAACTATCAACGAATTGATAAAAGGGGCTAACTCTTTGATATTAACTGTTATTAAGGAGTATCAGGATGCATTAGAGAAACAAGCAGAAGATTATAACGAAGAGACTCATGCGGCTTTTGAGCAGGCCTCATTGAAGATGGATCAATACCAGGCTTGGGATTATGAAACCCGAATGGTCCAGATATTAGGTAAGTTCAATATCCATGACCTGAACCAAACGGTTGGAAGCCTTTCTGGGGGGCAGCAGAAGCGCTTAGCTTTAGCGTTGGTATTATTGGATAACCCGGAATTAATCATACTGGATGAGCCAACCAATCATCTTGATGTGGAAATGATAGAGTGGTTGGAGAAATATTTAATGCAAACTAACATTACCTTATTGATGGTTACCCACGACAGGTATTTCTTAGATAGGGTTTGCAATCAAATACTGGAGATGACGGATGGTAAACTCTACCACCATAAGGGGAATTATTCCTATTTTCTTGAGAAAAGAGCGGAAAGAGAGGAAATATATCAAACTGAGATAGACAAAGCTGGTAAGTTAATGCGCTCTGAATTGGAATGGATGCGCAGGATGCCTCAAGCTCGTGGTACTAAATCCAAGTCAAGGGTAAATGCCTTTTATGAGACCAAAGAGAAGGCAATGAGCGGTAAGAAAGAGCTAGAGCTAAAGCTTGAAGTGAAGATGTCGCGAATTGGTGGTAAGATATTAGAAATGAAGAAGGTATATAAAAGCTATGGGGATATTCCAATACTTAAAGGTTTTGATTATACTTTCAAAAAAGGGGAGCGAATTGGTATAGTGGGTAAGAACGGTGCGGGTAAAACTACCTTCCTAAATATAATTACCGGAACTGAAAAAGCTGATTCGGGTAAGATAAACACAGGTGAGACTATTGTTTATGGTTATTACTCACAAAAAGGTATTCAACTCAAAGAGGATAAAAGGGTGATTGAGGTTTTGAAGGATGTGGCGGAAGTAATCACTATGGCTGATGGAAGCAAGCTAACGGCTTCTCAGTTATTGCAGCATTTCATGTTTCCGCCTAATATGCAATACAATCCTGTATCAAAGCTGAGCGGTGGAGAGCGTAGAAGGCTTTATCTCTTAATGGTACTTATCAAGAACCCTAATTTTTTGATACTGGATGAGCCCACTAATGATTTGGACTTATTGACTCTTAATAAGTTGGAAGAGTTCTTGATGAATTTCCCGGGGTGTTTGATAGTGGTAAGCCATGACCGTTATTTCATGGATAAATTGGTTGACCATCTTTTTGTGTTTGAAGGTGATGGCGTGATTGATGACTACAATTGCACTTACACCGAATACCGCAATATTGTTGAAGAAAGGGAAGAACAACAGGCTAAAAAAGAGAAAGCTGCAAAAGAAGAAAAGCAGGAAGCCAAGACACCTAAGGAGAAAACCAAGCTCTCTTACATGGAACAGCGGGAGTATGGTATTCTAGAAAAGGAAATAGAAGAACTGGAAAAGGAAAAGAAAGAGCTGGAAGAAACGCTCAATACTGCTGATACAGACTATGAGGTGTTGGAAAAGGCAACCAACCGCTATGGAGAAGTCATGAAATCCATAGATACCAAAACCGAGAGGTGGATGGAATTGGCTGAATATGCCGATTAGGTTACTACATGGGGTCTACATCCACATGCACTATTACTTGCCTGAATTTACTGTTTCTATTAAATTCATCTAATATCTCATGAAGCATATCCTTGGCAACCTTTGGTGATGCTTCTTTCTCCAGTTTTATAAGCACATCCTTGTGATAAAAGTTCCTGATGCGAGCTATCAATGGGAACTCAGGCCCTAAAACTCTTGCGCCAAACTTCTTTTTGCAGGCATCGGCAAAATCTTTAGCTGCTGGGTTGAGTACATCCAGGCTTTTATGTTTTAAGGTTATACTGATGAGTCTATAGTAAGGTGGGTAGTGGAAGTTGCTACGCTGATATAGCTCATGCTGATACATTTCTTTATACCTGTTAAGTGAAACAGCCTCAATGATAAAGTGGTCGGGGTGAGAGGTTTGTATAACCACCTTCCCTTGTTTTTTCTTCCTTCCTGCACGACCCGCCACTTGAGCCATGAGTTGGTAACTGCGCTCAAAAGCCCTAAAATCAGGATAGTTTAGCATTTGGTCTGCACTTACTATACCCACTAAACCAACATGGTCAAAATCCAAGCCTTTGGTTACCATTTGGGTTCCCACCAATATGTCAATCTCTTGGTCTTCAAAGTCTGAAATGATTTGTTGGTAAGCGTGCTTTCCACGAGTGGTATCTAAATCCATTCTAGCCACTTTTGCCAGCGGGAAGTATAATTCCAATTCTTCTTCAATCTGCTCAGTGCCAAAACCACGAGAGCGTACATCATGAGAACCACAGGCCACACAAGAGTGCGGAACATTCATGGTGTAGCCGCAGTAATGGCATCGCAAGTCATTAAAATCCTTGTGGTAAGTAAGGCTAATGTCGCAGTTCTTGCACTGAGGAACCCACGCACAGGTATTGCATTGCAGGTAAGGGGAGTAACCCCTCCTGTTTTGGAAAAGTATAACTTGCTCCCTTTCACCTAAGGTTTTCTCAATTTCTTCTATGAGAAAGGTGGAAAGGTGATTTTTAAGCCTTTTGCGTTTGCGAGCTTCTTTCAAATCTAGAATAACTACCTCAGGCATTTGTATTCCCCTGTAACGAGCCGTGAGTTCTACCAAACCATACTTGCCACTCTCTGCGTTATAATAACTTTCTATTGCTGGTGTGGCGCTTCCTAGAAGAGCTTTTGCTCCATGCATTTGAGCTAAATAGATGGCTGCATCACGCCCGTTATAACGAGGTGCCGGGTCATACTGCTTGAAAGAGTTTTCGTGTTCTTCATCTACAATCACCAAACCAAGGTTTTCGAATGGTATAAAGACAGCCGAACGAGCCCCTAGAATAATTTGATAGGGTTCTTGCTTGTCCTGGCTGGTGCTATTATCCAAAACCCTGTTCCATACTTCAACACGCTCGTTATCATTCAGGCGGCTATGATAAATGCCTACTTTATCACCAAAGCTCTTTTGCAGCCTATTGATAATTTGAGTAGTTAGGGCTATTTCCGGCAGCAGATAAAGAACCTGCTTACCTTTTGCAAGTGTTTCTTCAATCAGCCTTATGTATATCTCAGTTTTTCCGCTTGAAGTTACTCCATGTAAAAGCACTACATTTTTATCTTCAAAGTGAGTTTTTACTTCACCCATCGCTTTGTTTTGCTCTTCACTCAACTCAAACTCTCTTATAGATGAGCCCTCAGGGAAGGATAAACGGCCTATCTCTTTTTCATAAACTTCAAGGATACCTTTCTTTTGCAAAGCACCTAATACAGCCGGTGAAGCATTCACATGTTCCAATAAGGCTTTCTTTCTTATCTCCTTTCTTGTCTTTTCAAACTGATTGGACAGGTGAACAAAAGCCATTAGTAGTTCCAATTGTTTGGGCGCCTTTTCCATACCATCAAAAGCCTCCTTTAACCTGGCTTCATCCTCCATTTCCCCTGTCAGGCGGACATAGGGTACATATTTAGGTCGGTACTTTTCCTTAATCTCTTCATGCTTGAAGATGACCCGCTTATGTATCATGTCCCGTATGATATGATAGACGGTTTTCTTATCGAGTAGCTTTTCCACATCACTCACCTTAAGGCTTTCTTCAGTTGCGAGCTTATCTACTATCTTAGTCTCATCTTCAGTTAAGTCAGATATTTCGCCATTAAACTCAGGGTGAAGCGAGATGATAGTTTCACTGGAAAGCTTAAGGGCTGAAGGTAGCGCAGCATTTAGCACGTCACCAATATTGCACATGTAATATTGGCTTATCCATTCCCAGAACTTGAGTTGTGTTTCATTTACTACTGGCTGCTCATCTAGTAATGAATTGAGGTATTTAGCCTGGTAATCTTTAGGTGCTGCCTCGTGCACCCGTCTAATAATGGCGGTATATAGCTTGCTCTTCCCAAATTGAACTACTGCTCGTTGGCCTACTTTTATCATGTCATTCCAATCGTATGGGACACGGTAGGTGTACAAATTAGGCAAGGCCAATGGAACAATTACATCAACAAATAGGGTAGTGCGAGACATGAAAAGCAAAGATAGGGTAATCTACATCGAAAGTATCTCCGCCAGTTCTAATAACGAAGACTCTAACTTGGTAGTATGTTTGATAGCATTCTCAAAGGGAGTATACGTTACTTTTTTGTCCACTACACCCACCATTTCACTTTTTCGTCCTTCAACTAAAGCTTTAACGGCTTCATAACCCATCTTGCTGGCAAGAACCCTATCAGAACACGTTGGGTTGCCACCACGTTGAATATGCCCCAATACGGTAACTCGCGTATCATAGTGGTCAAACTTCTCCTTGACCTTGGCAGCTATCTCATAAGCACCTCCTTCATCATCACCTTCGGCCACTATAATAATGCTACTCTTTTTATTCTTTCTCCAGCCTTTGTCTAATAAGTTGATTAGTTTATCAATGTGGGTTTCTGTTTCAGGAACTAATATAGCTTCAGCACCTACGGCAACACCACTCCTTAGGGCTATAAATCCCGCATCTTTACCCATAACTTCCACAAAAAAAAGCCTATCATGTGAAGCTGCTGTGTCTCTCAACTTGTCAACTGCTTCAACCACTGTATTTATTGCGGTATCATATCCAATAGTAAAATCAGTGCCAATCAAATCGTTATCAATTGTGCCCGGTAGGCCAATAAATGGTACATCAGGATATTCTTCCATGAATACAGAAGCACCCTTAAAGGTTCCATCACCACCTATGGCCACTATGCCATCAATACCATGTTTCTTAAGGTTATCATAGGCTTGTTTACGGCCTTCTGGGGTCATAAACCTCTTACTTCTGGCTGACTTGAGAATAGTGCCACCGCGCTGTATAATACCGCTCACTGAAGAAGAGTCCAATGGGATAATATCTCCATTAATCATCCCTTCATAGCCACTCATAATACCGTATACATCTAACCCGTGATAGATGCCAGTGCGCACTACAGCTCTTATGCAAGCATTCATTCCCGGTGAGTCACCACCAGAGGTAAAAACAGCAATTTTCTTCATTATGTAAAGTACAAAGTATTAGGTATTAAGTATTAAGACTTTGAATGAAACATTTGGTAAGTCTATTTCATAGATAAAAGAACAAAAAAGATTTTAGTCCTAATACCTGATACTTAATACTTAATACAATTTTACTTCCTCAATCTTGGGTCAAGGGCATCAGTAAGGCCTTCACCAAGCAGGTTGTATACTGATACCGTAACGAAAATAGCTAAACCAGGGAAGATGGCTAACCACCAGGCTTCAGGTGTTTGCCTTGCAGCTGATAGTATAGAGCCCCAGGTAAGTGTTTCAGCAGGTACGCCAATACCTAAGAAAGATAAGGTACTTTCAATAAGTATAGCAGCAGCAATGCCAAAGGCTACTGCAATTAACATCGATGATAGGGCGTTTGGCAAAGCATGTTTCATTACAATTCTAAATTGCGAATATCCCAGCGCGTTTGCGGCCTCAATATATTCCAGGCTACGCACCCTTAATAATTCTGCCCTGATGAAACGGGCAATACCTGTCCAACTGGTGAGGCCAATCACAGCCATCACCAAAAAGATGGATGGTTTGGCAATAGCAACTATTGCAAGAATAAGGAATAGGGTAGGGATGCTCAACATGATTTCTATCAACCTTGATACAATGATATCCATTGGGATACTTACCCTATGCGCCAACCAATTGATTTTTTTCAGAGGTATGGCGAGTAGATTGCCAATCGCCATTATTCCAAAGAATATCAAAAGGCTAAAAGACAATGAACCTAGAAAGGTTCCAAAAGAAATACTTAAAGCATCAGATAACACGTAAGAGCGCGCACCAAATGCATAAAATATTGCAAAGTACAGGAAGATAAGATTTAGGAACAGCCTAATTCGGGATATCTTAAGCCTGTGGTCTCCAAAATAACCTGCCAGGGCACCTAATATAATTCCTATTAATGAAGCGATACTCATAGAAACCAATCCTACCAATAGAGCTATCCTCACACCATGAATCATAGCTGAAAGGATGTCATGACCTAATTCGTCAGTTCCGAGCCAATGTCTCCATCTTTCAGATTTTATTTCCTGGTCATCAAATGGGCCAACCGACTGGGAGTTCCAACTGTCTATATTTTGTGGAATGTACGGAACCAATGGGAAAACCACCCAATCATATTCTAAGTCTTTCCATGTAACGTTTTGAAACTCATCCTGCCACTCACCAATACCAATGCCCACGGCATAAGACTTCATCAACGGAAAATAAACTTCTCCCTGGTATTTGCAGGCAATAGGTTTCTCATTGGCTATGAAATCAGCAATCAAAGCAATAAAAACTAAGAACATTACAAAGCGCAAAGACCACAGAGCCATCTTGTTCTTCTTGAACTGCTTCCAGGTGTTTGCCCAAAAACCTTGAGCCCTTTTAGATTTGTTTTGTTCCGCGTCCATCACTTTTTAGAGCTGTATGATATTCTTGGGTCAACGTAAGCGTAAAGTATGTCTGCAACCAAGGTTCCTACCAAGGTAAGAATTGCTGAA
>JANQJC010000086.1 GCA_028281825.1 Flavobacteriales bacterium | reverse complement strand
ACAGCGTACAAAAGATATCTTCAAATACGTTGTGGGAGCAATTGCAGGCATCTCGTTATTAGTAGGCGGTGTAGGTATCATGAACATCATGTTAGCTTCTGTTCTTGAAAGGATACGAGAAATCGGCTTAAGGCAGGCAATAGGTGCTACTCGGCAGGACATCATTCTTCAATTCCTTATCGAAGCCGTGATATTAAGTGTTTCAGGTGGCTTATTGGGTATCTTCCTAGGTGTCTCACTGTCACTAATAGTATCCTACTTATTTGATATTTCAACACTTATATCATTTTGGTCAATTGTAATCTCTTTTGGCGTTGCTGCAGCCATTGGGTTAATATTTGGCATTGCACCCGCTAAAAGAGCAGCGGAACAAGACCCTATAACCTCCTTGAGATATGAGTAACCTTTTCAAACATATCTTTGTGCTACTATTAATAGTTACTTCCTTTGAAAGCATCGCACAACGTGGAGATATAACGCTTACATTAGAACAAGTGATTAACATGGCCAAAGAAAAATCACTAGTCTCTAAACAAGCTTCCACCCTCTTATCTAATAAATATTGGAAGTATAAAACATTTCGCTCCAATTATCTACCACAACTGGTACTAAATGGCACATTACCCAATCTGAACAGAAGTATTACAAGCATTACTCAAGATGACGGTACCGATCTTTTTATTCGGAGAAGCCTATCAAATTCATCCCTTGACCTTTCTTTAAGTCAAAATGTTGGATTTACTGGAGGCGAAGTGTTTCTCAGTTCACAATTGCAACGAATTGACCTTTTCTCCAATAATAGCTCAACTAACTATCTGGCTAATCCTTTGCTAATAGGCATCAGGCAACCACTGTTCAGATTCAACCAACTGAACTGGGACAAAAAGATTGAGCCTCTTAAGTATGAGGAAAGCAAGCGCGAGTACAACGAAGCTATGGAAGATGCTGCCATACAAGCGGTTGATTTATACTTTGATTTGCTTCTATCACAAATTAACCTTGAAATAGCTCAAAATAGCCTGGATAATAGCGACACCCTATACAAAATAGCTGAAGGGCGTTACAACTTGGGAAAAATAGCCGAAAACGAGTTGTTGCAGATGGAACTCAGCCTGATGAACTCTCGTACTGAGGTTGCTCAAAGCACGCTGGACATTCAACTGGGCACCATGCGCTTGAGGAACTTTCTTAATCTACCAACCGAAGGTGAACTTACTTTGGTTGAACCTCAAGATATCCCTGCCCTGAAGGTGACATATGCTAAAGCACTAGAACAAGCTAAACTCAATAGGCAAATAGAGATAGGCTTTCAACGCCAACAGTTAGAAGCTGATATGGAAGTATCAAAAGCAAAAAAGAACAGCGGAGTTAACATTGATGTATTTGCTTCATACGGATTGACCCAAAGTGCTCCTTTGGTTGAAGATGCCTATTCAAATACGCTTGACCAACAAAAAGTCACCATAGGATTAGAAGTACCTATCCTGGATTGGGGCAGAGCCAGATCAAGAATTAGAACTGCGGAAGCCAACCGTGATTTAGTAGAGTTGAGTATACAGCAAAACAAGCAACAATTCGAGCAGGAAATCTTCTTGCTCGCTACCCAGTTTGATATGTATAAATCCAAACTGGAAATAGCCATGCAATCTGATACAATTGCTCAAAAGCGCTATGACATTACCCGTAAAAGATACCTCATTGGTAAAATAGACATCCTCGATTTGAATATTGCGCTGGAAGAAAGGATACAGGCCAAACGAGCTTACGTAAGAGCATTAAGGGATTTTTGGAATGCTTATTTTGATTTACGGAAAAAGACCTTGTACGATTTCGAGACTGGCAAGTCAATTGAATACTTGGAAGAGTAATTTACTCTCCCATTAACAACTTTATCTCCGCAGGTGTCAAGTAATACTTGTCTACAAAGCTGTCTCCTTCTTGTTCAGGCCCACGCCGAATAAATTCTGCCCAATCATATAATTGCTTCCCTAAACCATGCTTAATGGTTCTTCTGTCAGTATCCTTTTCAAACTTGGCCCTGTATCTCGGAAAAAGATAGTTGATACCTATTTTCAAAACATCCCAAAAACCCCTATCGAGATAGTAAACCGTATGCCCGAGCTCATGACCTAGCACGCCAACTTGCGCATTAAAAGGAAGGCTTTTCAGCAGAATATCTTCCATAGCAGCTGCACTTTTAGTGCTTATTATTACCTCATATTTGTGCTTTTCTGCCTTACTCAGTTTTGTAAAAACCTTTGGCCTTGATGCAAGTGGAATTAGCGTCTCCGTCAAAACAAATTCAATTTGTACATCTCTTAATTCAGGATAGTGTGACAAAGCCAGAAGGGCTTGCAACTCGTATCCTTCAGGCAAGATTTTGTTTTTCCCAAATGCAGCTTTGAGACTATCCAATTTTCCTTCGAACTCATGAGGTCCATAGTGTACAATGTGCACAGGCAAATCAGCTACCTCCTCAACCTGGCTAGATGCATCACCTAATGTAAAAATGAGGATGATTAATATTCCAAAAACCGACCCAAGAAATTTGAAAACCTGAAATATTCGCTTTTTAATCATCAGTCATCAACTGGTGATAATATAATAGGTTAGTTTTTGCTCTTATAAACCCAGGCATTCGGATTAAGGCTGGTTTGGATAGTATACAATTCTTCTATTGCATCTTGCCTTGATGCAAAACCGCCGTAAGAAACCATGTGTAGGTTATTCTTAGGGTTATCAAAAACAGATGAGCTATATCCTTTATTCCTCAGCGAGTTGGCTAAGCCTTCTGCATTACTATAGTCTCTAAATGCACCAGCGATAATGTGATAGTTTCTAATATCAGCTACTACTGAAGGCACAACACTGGTCTCTTCTGGTTTCTTTTCCTCCTTATTATTCCCTTCCCGCACCTTCACTACTACTCCACCAGATGAAGGCCTATTCTCTATAAAAGAATAAGTAATGGTTGTCTCATCTTCAGATAGGTCAAAAGCATAGAAAGCAATATTTCCAGGAGAAATCGTTTCACCTTCATCTACAATATCCGTTCGCATAGAATAAACAGGGCTATAAACTTCCTTAAGACCTATCATCTCAGCAAAGTTAGTATCCTTATTCTTGATTACACTTATACCAATTGATACCCCCACCAAAAGCATAACGGCAGCGGCAGCTATATAAGGAACCAACTTCCGGGTCCTATTGATACTAATGGCTTCTTGCTCTCTGTTCTTGAATACTTTCTCTCTCTTCTGCCTTTCATGGACAATAGGTGTAGCTTGTATACTGCCAAACCCAAATGAGCCCAGGTAATAATTATTGCTCATATCCTGCTCAAATCGCAGGTTCTTCTCCACGTCCAAGTAGAGTTCTCCAATATCCTTTAGCACAACTCGCTCTCCAGAGCTAAGTGATGCTTCTATTATACTCACTTGCTCTTTTATCAATTCTGAAGCATGGCGAAATGAAGTTCTTTCTTTTGATGCAATCAAGTTAGCCAGAAGCCCGTCATTGTTTTGCAACTGCTTATTGAAAGTAATCCTCTTGTATGGCGGTTGCAAATTATGCAAAGTAGGATGGACGGAAGCAGGTGCATAATTGGCTACAAAACCTCCAAATCCAGGAATTACCACGCAATCATGTTCTGGTAAAAGCTCACTTATGTATTTTCCTAATTCCAACTTTGATTAAGTATGAATACAAATTACGTAAAAATTATTCGAAAATTTTGTTGGCCAACAATTTCTCCAAGTCTTCAGGTGTATCAACCGCAAAGCTCTCAAGCTCCGTTTTAGCTACCTTAATACGATACCCATTTTCCAGCCACCTCAATTGCTCTAGTGCTTCTATCTGCTCCAGATTGGATGCCTCAAGTTGAGTAATCTCTTTTAATATGTCAGTTCGATAACCATAGATACCCACATGTTTGAAAAACTCCTGATTACTGAATTTGGGATTTCTATTGAAAGGTATTGCTGCTCTACTGAAATACAGCGAGTTTCCACCCTTATCAAAAACAACCTTCACCACATTCGGGTTTTGCAACTCTACCTCATTACTAATTTTTATGGACAAAGTGGCTATTTCCGTCTCAGCATCATCAAAACAAGCCGCTAATTGGTCTATTTGCCCTGGAAAGATAAAAGGTTCATCTCCCTGGATGTTAATTACCACATCTGGCTTTTCGTCTAGTTTCTCCACTACTTCCACACAACGGTCTGTCCCACTCTGGTGCGATTCCAAAGTCATAACTGCATTTCCTCCAAACCCTTTCACTACGTCGTATATCTTTCGGTCATCAGTAGCAACAACCACCGAGCTGAGTGAAATCGCCTTACTGGCCTGCTCATACACCCTTTGTATCATTGGCTTGCCTTTGATATCCACCAATGGCTTACCTGGAAAACGGGTTGAAGCGTACCTTGCTGGTATTATTCCTGCTATTCTTTTATTGGGCATGCGTTTTACAAAGTTGCGCAAAGTTTTCCTAGTTCAAAAGTTTTAATTTTTTTGGCACGAAATTTCCATAGTCTTTTTTGTATTTTTGAAATCCTTCAATTTTATTGACATTCAGAGCATTTAATCCATTTATATGAAAAAGATATTCTCCATCATTCTTATTAGCATTTTAATTGCGCCATTAGCAAGCTTCTCACAGACTGAACCCAAGTCTAAAGATGAAATGATAAAAGAACTCATCCAATCTATGGATAATGTAAAGAGTTTGAAATTCAGGCTTAAGAAACAAGAGAGGATTGATGGGAAAATGGCACCTGGCGACCAACAAGTTAAAATGAATGTTAACCCCTTTAAAGTATATATTAAAGTAGCCGTGCCTGATAAGGATGCTGAAGTGCTCTATGTTTCTGGAGAAAGAAATGGAAAAACACTAGTTAATCCAGCTAAGTTTCCTTATGTCAACCTTAACCTTGACCCATACGGTGATATACTTAGAAAAGATCAGCACCATACCATCTTTGAACTTGGCTTCAAATATATGTCTGGCATAGTTAAAGATGCTTACAAGAGATTTGGAAACAAGGTTGATGAATTCGTTATCCTTGAAGGCGAAGTCACCTGGAATGGACGCAAATGCTACAAAACAACTATTGATAACAAGGACTTTGCCTATGTTGACTATACTGTAAAAAGCGGTGAAGATGTTTTAGACATTGCCAAGAAGCATTTCGTAAGTGAGTATATGATATTGGAAACAAACAAGGCTGTGGATGACTATGATGATGTGAAAGCTGGACAAAAAATCAAAATCCCTAATACTTATTGCAGAAAAATCACTTTTTATATAGACAAAGAATACATGTTGCCGATTTATCAAAAGCTATGGGATGACAAAGGCCTTTTTGCCGAGTACGAATACCACAATGTAGTATTAAACCCTAACATTTCAGATACTGAATTTACTTCTGACTTTAAAGGCTACGGCTTCTAATCATCTTTTTTGAGAAGAGCATTCCACCCTTGGGCAGTTAACTCGTGCTGCCTGCCATCTCGGGTAATGATGTTCATTCCACCTTCGGCTTCAGTTATATGACCAATGATAGTAATGTCAGGGTTGTTCTTTAACTTTTCATGTTCACTCATATCAACGGTAAAAAGCAACTCATAATCTTCACCGCCATTTAATGCACAAACAGATGGGTCAAGGTTAAAATCACGTGCTGTTTGAATAACGCTCGTATCCATCGGCAGTTTTTCGTCATAAACATTGCATCCTACTTCAGAGTTTCTACATAGGTGTATCAACTCAGAAGACAAGCCATCAGATATATCAATCATTGAAGTTGGAACAATCTTCATGCCTGCCAGCATGTTAATAACATCCTTACGGGCTTCAGGCTTCAACTGCCTTTCTAAAAGGTAGTCATGACCACCCAAGTCTGGCTGAATATTGGGATTGTCCATAAATACCTTTTTTTCCCTCTCTAATATTTGCAGCCCAAGGTATGCAGCACCTAAATCACCTGTTACACAAATCAAGTCATTATTCTTTGCCCCACTTCTATAACTTATGGTTTCTTTCTTTCCAGTACCAATAGCCGTAATACTAATCACCAACCCAGATAAGGAAGATGTTGTGTCTCCACCTACCAAATCAACATTGTATTTTTCACAAGCCAGATATATCCCCGCATATAGCTCTTCCACAGCTTCAAGTGAGAACCTATTAGACAGTGCAATAGAAACCGTTATTTGCTCAGCAACAGCATTCATAGCATACACATCCGACAGATTGCAGACTACTGCTTTGTACCCCAAGTGCTTTAAAGGAACATAACTCAAGTCAAAATGCACACCCTCAAGCAACATATCAGTGGTTACAACCCTTACTTTTTCACCTTCTCCAATTATTGCGGCATCATCACCCACCCCCTTAATGGTACTGGTATGCTTCAATTCAATATTCTTGGTAAGGTATTCTATCAGCCCAAACTCACCTAATTCATTAAGCTCAGTACGATTATTTTTGTCTTCTATCATGTATAATTATTTAAAAACAAGTTGCTTAACCTGCCTTTTCAAATGGAGAATAAAAGTTTAGCACTTCGTCAAGGGTAGCTATTATTTCTGGCAAACTGTCCGAAGTTACCATGCGCATTCTATACTCTTTAAAGTGTGGAAAGCCCTTAAAATAGTTGGCGTAATGCCTTCTCATTTCAAGAATACCAAGCGTATCTCCTTTCCATTTGATAGAATGTAAAAGGTGTCTTTTGCATATTTCTACCCTCTCGGCTACTGTCGGGGCATCTAACTTTCTTCCTGTATTTAAAAAATGCTTTATCTCGTTAAATATCCAAGGATAGCCAATACTCGCCCTACCAATCATGATGCCATCTACCCCATACCTGTTTTTCATATCACGGGCCTTTTCAGGGCTGTCCACATCACCATTCCCAAAAATGGGTATATTGATACGGGGATTATCTTTTATCTCTCCAATTAAAGTCCAATCAGCTTCTCCTTTATACATCTGCACCCGCGTTCGCCCATGAACTGTAAGAGCTTTTATACCCACATCTTGCAATCTCTCCGCCACTTCGCCGATATACTTGGTTTTCTCATCCCAACCCAATCGCGTTTTAACTGTTACTGGTAAAGATGTAGCCTTTACAATCTCTGCAGTCATCTTCACCATCTTGGGGATATCTTGTAAAATACCCGCTCCCGCGCCTTTGCAGGCTACCTTTTTCACAGGGCAACCATAATTGATATCAATTAAATCTGGGTGAACACTAGCTGCAATCTCCGTTGATTCTCGCATAGCCTCAATATCACTACCAAATATTTGAATGCCAATGGGCCTTTCATATTCAAAGATGTCCAGCTTTTTTAGGCTCTTGGCTGCATCGCGTATCAAACCCTCCGAAGAGATGAACTCCGTATACATCATATCTGCTCCATTCTCCTTGCATAGCGCACGAAATGGAGGGTCACTCACATCTTCCATGGGAGCAAGTAACAACGGAAATTCTCCGAGTTCTATATTTCCTATCTTTACCACCCGATTGTAATTGGGGCACAAATTTACTGAATTGTTGAGATATGTTGTCAAAAGGCTGGCTTTCTGATAAAACAATATCGTTCCAGCTGCTGGTTCTGGCCCTCACAGTCTTCTGTATTCTGTCTGTCTCACTTTTTCTTGCCCAGCTTATCTTATATTTTATTGGATATGATGTATTGTCAAATCCTGAGGCTATTCTTGACTATACCAAACCTGAAAACATACCCGCTATTGAGTTTATGCAGGTTATATATAGCATCACCGCCTTTTGCATACCCCCATTTGTGTTTGCATACTTTTTAGGAAAAAATCCGCTTGATTACTTAGGTTTTGGGAAGAAAAGCACTCTTATCACTACCATCATTACTATACTATTCGTTGCTTTACTTCTCCCCGCTATCAATACCATGGGTGCACTTAATGAATTGATTGATTTTCCCAACTTCTTGGGAATTGAGGAATGGATGCAAGAAAGTGAGAGGTCTGCCACTGAGCTTACTGAAGTAATGCTCACCATGCCAAACATCGGCTCTTTGCTTTTTGTTTTAGTCATGATAGCACTTTTACCCGCTATTGGTGAGGAACTTCTATTTAGGGGGGTACTTCAAAATATATTTATCAACCAAGCCAAAAACATTCATCTGGGCATATGGTTATCCGCCTTCATTTTTAGTGCCATACATTTGCAGTTTTATGGCTTTATACCACGTTTGGTATTGGGTGCTTTCTTTGGTTATCTGCTTGTTTGGAGCGGAAACATTTGGTATCCGATAATCGGGCATTTCATTAATAATGCAGCCGCAGTAATTCTGGCTTATCTGGTTCAAAGAGGCATCATAAGCAAGGAAATAGAAAACATTGGTTCAGGTGAAAACATGCTCCTATATGGAACCATAAGTATGGCTTTTGGTGCTATCCTTTTCTATCTGTTCTATCGGAGAGAAAAACGACTACAAGCTACAGGGTAATTTTGAATACAAAAAAAGGAGCCCTAAAGCTCCTTATCTATTATAACTGGTCCCTTTTTAATTCTTTACTATTTTCTTCTTAGTAGAGTAGTTGATTTTCAAAGCATTTACTTTTCTCAGTTCTTGCTTCACATCAGTTACTATACCCATCTTGGTTTCATTATCCACTTTCAATGAGTAAGTCAATAATGGTATTTCAACTGGGTTAGTCTCACGTTGAACTTTCTCAACAAATATGGGTATATCACTTGTCTTTGCAAAAGCGTCATCCAATTGTATTCTTGGTTCCGTTCCGTATACATCTCTAAGTGCTTGTATAGGTGCACCAATGTATATATATGCCACCAATGATTTTCTTTGGAGTTTAGCCACTTCCGTGGCTACCGGTAATTTTTGTTCAACTTTAAGTGATGTTTCACGCATTACTGTTGTCACCATGAAAAAGAACAGAAGCATAAAAACGATATCAGGCAACGATGCCGTTGAAATAGCTGGCATATCGCCGTCGCCCTTCTTTTTAAATTTTGACATTATTGTCCTCCTCCTATATCTTTTGGTTCAGCTTCAGATATACGTTGCGGATAAATCTTCTTGATAGCTTTTACTTTATCCTTATTCCTTTCGTCTTTCAACAAATCGTCGTAAGACATACCAAACCTCTGTTGTGCAAGCTCATTTCTCAATTCATTATAAGCTGCCGCCAATTCGTTTTGAACCGTGATATACATTCCATAAGAAGTGCCCTTGTCGTTCTTTAATGATACGACTTGCTTTGACACCATATATCCTTCTCCAAAGTACTTAATAACTTCTTCGTCATCAGTAGGTTTGAACTCAGGAAAATTAGGATGGCTATCACTACCACCATATCCACGCACGAATTCCTTTGTCTTTTCTTTTAATTGAGATACATCCATTTGATCACCTTCCACCAACAGTTGGTCATAAAGGTTTACTAATACCTCAAATACATTTCTTTTCTTCACTGGTGGAGGGGGCTCCTGATTTTCAGGTACTGGGGGAGGTAATATCCTCAATAAACCAGTATCCACATCCATTGTAGTGGTAACCAGGAAGAATATCAACAACAAGAAAGCGATGTCGGCCATTGAGCCGGCATTAATTTCTTGTGGAGCTCTTTTCTTTCTTGCCATGTTTACTTAAACAGCTTAGAGATTTCAGAATAAACCGTGGCAGCAATTGCTACTAAGAATAAAATATAGAAAGCCATAAGGCCTGTACCAACTCTTCTTGATACACTTCCTGTAATGCTTTCCATTTCTTCAGGGCTCAAACTTGTCTGTGGAATTGCATCAGAGGCAAGTGCATAAGCAATACCAAACACAGCTAAAAAGGCTACTATGCCAATACCAGCCCTTTTCAAGCCACCCGGATTTTGAATCATTCCTAAAACTGATGACAAAACCGCTCCTACCACTGCAACACCCAGAAGAATATAGGTAATGCCTATGCCGTAGTTAGCCATAATGTCACCGAATAATGAAGTATCTTCCATGTCAGTTTTTTAACGTGTTAATGGATGAGATTATTATTTCTTGCCTACATCAGCACGGATAAGGATATCTATCAATGAGATAGACGCATCTTCCATGTTGTTTACAAGACTATCTACTTTAGCTACAATGTAGTTGTAGAATACTTGTAATATCATCGCTACGATAAGACCGAATACGGTAGTCAAAAGTGCTACTTTAATACCACCAGCAACAAGTGATGGTGAAATATCACCCGCAGCCTCGATAGCATCAAATGCGCCAATCATACCAATTACCGTACCCATGAAACCAAGCATTGGTGCAAGAGCGATACATAGTGATATCCATGAAAGACCTTTCTCTAAAAGCCCCATTTGAACACTACCGTAAGAAACGATTGATTTTTCAACTATATCCAAACCTTCATCTGCCCTGTTAAGACCTTGATAAAAGATACTAGCTATAGGGCCTTTAGTTGAGCGGCATACTTCTTTCGCAGCTTCAACACCGCCAGACTTAAGTGCGCTGTCCACATTCTCCAACAGCTTATCGCTATCCACAGTGGCAAGGCTCAAGTATATGATACGCTCAATAGCCAAAGCAAGACCAATGATTAGTACCAATAATACTACTCCCATGAAACCAGGGCCACCTTCAATAAACTTTTGCTTAAGTGTTTGGTGGAAACCTCTTTCACCTTGTTCTTCAACAACTTGTTCGGGTTGCTCTTGAGTTGGAGCTGGTTCTGGCTCTGGCTCAGATTCAACTTCCGCAGTCTGCACAACTGAGTCTGTTGTAGTGCTGTCTTCACCTTCAGCCGATGCATTAAAGTTAACTAACAAGATAGCAAAAGCTATAAATGTTAACAGGGCAAGTAACTTTTTCATAATTTGATTTTGTTTGACTTCGATTTTAATTACAACTTTAATTTAATAACATTTAATTTACACTCTCCGCGGAGAGGGCGGGATTCGAACCCGCGATACCCTTTTGGGGTATACACACTTTCCAGGCGTGCGCCTTCGACCACTCGGCCACCTCTCCTAAAACTGGCGAGGGCTTTGGGCACCCCCCAAATTGGGGACGCAAAATACAAAAAAACTGAAATCCACAAAAAATTAAATTCCCTTTAATGTATCTCTCCACGCAAGGAACGTTGCAAATCAGGTATAATTGTATTTACATTTGTTTCGTTGGCTAGCAAAAACATCAGTTTTGTAACAGCCGCCTCAAAAGTAATGTCTTTTCCGCTTATCACACCAGCCCTCCCTAAATCAGCTCCTGTTTCATATCTTGTTTGGTCCACACTTCCCTCATTGCATTGGGTTACATTGAGTATAATAATACCCTTTTTAACCGCTTGACTCAAGGTCTCAAGAAATTCCGCATCCGTAGGGGCATTGCCTGAACCGAAAGTTTCCATTACCAGGGCTTTCAGACCAGGCGTTTCCAAAATATTTTTAATCAACTTCGTCTGTATCCCGGGAAAAAGTTTAACAGAAGCAATATTGGTATCTAACTCCGAACAAACCTTTAATGGCTCTTCGGTAGGAGCCATAGTATCCTCTGTATTATATTTTATGTCTACCCCGGCTTCGGCTAAGGGTGGGTAATTCACCGAACGAAAGGCATCAAAGTTCTCAGCATTGTACTTAATAGTTCTATTTCCCCTGAATAACTCATATTCAAAGTATATACACACTTCCGGAACAATTGGCTTCCCATCGTCATTCCTTGCAGCTGCTATCTCAATAGAGGTCAACAAGTTTTCACGTGCATCTGTCCTCAAAATACTGGCTGGCAATTGTGAGCCAGTAAATATTACAGGCTTGGCCAAATTCTCTAGCATAAAACTCAAAGCAGAAGCCGTATACGCCATTGTATCAGAGCCATGAAGCACAACAAACCCATCATACTCATCATACTTTTCTCCAATCAATTCTGCTAATTCAGCCCACCTACTAGGATTCATGTTAGACGAATCAACAGGCGGGTTAAAAGAATAAGTATCAATTGTGAATCCAAAACGGCCCAACTCAGGAATATATTGAACCAAGTTCCTTAGATTGAAGGGCTTAAGGGTTCCTGAAACTTCATCCCTTATCATACCAACTGTCCCGCCAGTATAAATTAATAGTATAGCTGTATTGGTCATAATTATATTCCATAAACTTCTTTGGAGTTGTGAGTAGTAATCTCCGCAACTTCCTCAATGCTTATCCCTTTTACTTCAGCCAATTTTTCAGCAATGTAAGTTATATAAGCGCTCTCATTTCTTTTACCTCTATATGGCATAGGTGTGAGATAAGGTGAGTCAGTCTCCAATACTAAGTGCTCTATGTCTATGTCTTTTACAACTTCTCTAAGATTAGAGTTTTTAAAAGTCAACACCCCACCTATACCCAGTTTAAACCCACCTAGGGCAATTACTCTCTCAGCTTCCTCAATTGTTCCTGAAAAGCAATGAAAAATACCCCTTAAGTCTTCATTTTTTAGCTTTGAGACTATATCATACGTCTCATTAAATGAATCACGATTATGTATCACGATGGGAATTTGAAGACGCTTAGCTAACTCAATTTGTCTTGCAAAAGCTACCTCTTGTTCTTTGGCATACGTCTTATCCCAATACAGGTCAGCACCTATTTCACCCACCGCACAAAACTTATACTTAGAGTGCCACTCTTCCACTAAGGCTATTTCTTTTTCAAAATCAGCATTTACCGAGCAAGGATGCAAACCCATCATTGGGAAGCAGTTATCGGGATATTTCTCCGCCAGTTGCATCATGGCATCTATGGAGGTACTGTCGATATTCGGCATGAACATGCGAGTTACACCTGCTTCAATAGCCCGAGCTATCATTTCGTCCTGATCTTCATCAAATTGTCCAGCGTAAATATGAGTATGAGTATCGGTAAGTATCATCTAGTCCAAATCGATTGCAATGATATGACTTTCCTATCTTTGATGGAACAAAAAACAAACTTCTACCGTTATTTGATGTTGAACCACTTAACCTTATATCTTAATATGAGAATATTATTATTCACTTTTGTCCTTTTCTTAGCTTTTCCTTTTACCAACTCGGCACAAACTGTTAACCCCAATTACATTGATGGGATAATACAATTTAAGTTAAATGATAACTCGACACTTGAATTAGACCCATACATTAATAATGTACCTGCTCTCAACCTGATTCTTACAGCATACTCGGTAGATACTTTATTTAAGCCCTTCAAGATACCAGGTACGCCACTTGACAAGGTATACAGGATTAAGTTTTCAAGTATAAACTTGGTTAATAATTTGATTTCGGATTTAGAACTTATTCCTGATGTAGAGTTTGCTGAAAAGTCTCCTCTCTATAAAACCACCAGTGTGCCCAATGATTTGCAAAGTAATCAATGGGCTTTAGAAAAGATAAGCGCGACCCAAGCCTGGGGTTTTACCACTGGTTCATCCAATGTGGTGATTGCCATAGTGGATAATGCTGTAAAACACTCACACGAAGATTTGATTGGAAACAGATGGGTAAACTCAGCTGAACAAGGAGGGCTGCCTGCAATTGATGATGACTTAAATGGCAAAACTGATGATATTTATGGATATGATGTTGCCAATAATGATAATAACCCCGAACCACCTGGCAGCTCCAACAACGGCAGTCCCTTTGTACATGGAACCCATGTTGCCGGTATAGCAACGGCCAAAACCAATAATGGTGTTGGGATAGCGTCACTTGGATATAACTGCAGTTTCATGTCAGTGAAGTGCAGCCCTGACAATTCTGATGGGCAAGCCCTAACTGGTGCTCAAGATGGCATTTACTATGCTATGCGCGCTGGCGCAGATATCATTAATATGTCATTTGCAAGCCCTGCTGATGCACTCGTTTCTCAATTGGTAATCAACCAGGCTTATAGTAATGGTATCGTTTTGATAGCCGGAGCCGGGAATGAAAACACCAACACTGCTTATTACCCAGCTGCATACAATAATGTTATTGCGGTTGGTGCTACCAATGAGAATGACGAAAAAGCAAGTTTCTCCAATTACGGTAACTGGGTGGATGTAATGGCACCAGGAACAAACATATACAGCACCCTTATTGAGGGAGGCAATACCTATGGAAACCTGCAAGGCACTTCAATGGCTACTCCTTTTGTATCGGGTTTGGCAGGTTTGGTATTGGCACAAAACTCAAACTTAAACCCAAACCAAGTAAAGGACAGGATACTAAATGGTTGTGAGAACATTGATTCTTACAACTCAAATTATCTTGGGCAAATTGGTGCTGGCAGAATAAATGCATGGCATACATTTTCTCCCGCCAACATTGACAATATTCAAAATACTCCCAATAACCTTTACCCTAATCCTGTTAAAGCGGGAAACCTGGTAAGGTTCAGTTTTGACACTAATCCTAATGGCCCAATTAACATGGAAGTTTATGATGTAACTGGCAAGCTGGTATTGAAACACTCAACTCCCACAAATAACCAAAGCCCCCTTTTCATAGAGGGTACTGAAAAACTTAGTCCTGGAACTTACTTTATACAGCTGAATTGGACTGAAAGCCAATTAATGCAAAAACTGGTTGTATTTTAGCACCCTGTGAAAATACTGGTTATCCGTTTTAGTTCAATTGGAGATATCGTTCTTACTTCTCCTGTGGTGCGCTGCCTTAAAAAGCAACTACCTGATTCAAAAATTCATTTTCTTACCAAAAAACCTTTCACATCAATTATTGAGCCGAACCCAAACGTTGATAAGGTATTTTTTTTGGAAAGCTCCTTGCCAAAGGTAATCGCAGAACTTAAAAAGGAAAAATATGACCTTGTGGTTGACCTTCACAACAATTTACGCTCACTAAGAGTGAAGCAATCACTCGGTATAAAGTTTGTTGCATTCAATAAGCTCAACCTTGAGAAATGGCTGATGACCCGTTTCAAAGTCAACAAACTACCAGATGTTCATATTGTAGACAGGTATCTTGAAACAGTTAAGCATCTAGGGGTGAGAAATGACCTTGAAGGCCTTGACTACTACATAGGTCCAGAAGACGAAGTAAATCCAGCAAACATATCACTTGAATTAGAAAGGGGATACATCACCTTCGCCATAGGTGCCCAACATACTACCAAGAGGCTGCCAGTTGAAAAGATAATTTCCATTTGTCAAAAGATTGATAAACCTGTAGTGCTGATTGGAGGCAAAACTGATGCTGATGCTGCCGCTCAAATTGAAAATGGTGCAGAGAATATAGTTAACACCTGCGGCAAACTATCCGTTGCACAATCTGCTTCAATAATTAAACAAGCCGATGCCGTGATTACTCATGATACTGGAATGATGCACATTGCAGCAGCATTTAAAAAGAAAATCATTTCTGTCTGGGGCAATACTATCCCCGAATTTGGGATGTATCCTTATATGCCAGGAGAAGGCTCAACCCTAGTTGAAGTAAAGGAACTTTCGTGCAGGCCGTGTTCCAAGATTGGTCATGATAAATGCCCCAAAGGCCATTTCATGTGCATGAGGGAAATAAATGAAACCCAAATTATCAGTTCTGTAGAGTGAAGCGTTCCGTTTTTAATCTAGGCCAATAATCATATTTCCTATCCACTGATTTGCCGTTAACTGCCTCAATTACCCATTCTTTTTTCTTGGCCTTCAAGTCGTATTCAATTTTTGTTCCATCTGGCAAACTGATTTGGTTGTACAAATTGCTGTTTAACTCTGCTAACTTCACTGCCAATTCTTTTGGACTTTCCTTAAAACCATTGAAAAGAGTCAATACTCCAAGGTCTTCATCACTAAATACAGCCACCAGCAAATCACCTTCCTCATAAGGCTTGAAAATTTGCCAGACTCCTTGCTCTGCAACTGGCTTATATCTTTCTGGTAAATTAACCAGAGAGTTGGAGACAGCAAAATTGTAATATACTCCTGTATTGTTCCAATCCTTCATGTCACCTGCACCTGTTATGTGAAAACAATTTTGGTAATCAGTTTCTCCATCATCTAAAAGCAGAACAATTGGACGGGCAATAATTTGTGAAACCTTACCCCTTTGCACACCACCAGCACTCAATATATAGTTTTCACCTACACTATGTATTTCTGGAGATGCTTTAAAGCCGTGCCCAATCCTTAACAGATATTCACCTTCCTTTTTGTGGGTCAGTTCAATTACCTTTTTAGGCAACTCGTACGGCGTAAGCAAAGCCACTAATGCATGATGGTCACCATAGCGGAACTCCTCACCTGTTATTAGTTCATCATTAGCTTCTTTTATCCAAGTTCTCATCAAAGCACAATGAGCCTCATTGTGTAATTCTCTATCCTTCGCTCTTTCTAATCTTCTTCTAAAAGGTGCGTTTCTTCTAAAATCCAAACTTTTAAGTGCATACTCATAATTCAGATGGTCGAGTATTTTTTGTGTAAGAAGGATAATCTCCTCAGAATCAGCAAAAGCATGAAGTGTCATTAGTGCAGCCAAAGTATATCCTTCATAAGGGCGGGCATTGAATTCATACATCCCCGTTTTTAACATTTCCTCTAAATGACGGATGAAAAACTCTTCTAAACCATTGTCTTTATTATCATGCTTTTCATCAGCACTACCATGTTTCTTAAGCCATTGGTTTTTGAGATATCTAGTAGTCTCTGTCATCAAGATATGGTTCTCCGTGTCCTTCATTATTTTGAGGGTTCTGGGAGTTCTATACTTTGGCTTACCACCTTCCTCAATCATCAACACATTTACCAATCTATCAACAGTTGCAGGGCGCAACTTTTCTGGATTATCTCCAAACAGATAAAGAATACTACAAAGTGTAATCTGGGTAAAGTCATAATCACCCTTTTTATAGAGCGGCCCCGTTGAGCCACTTTTACCCCAAGGCTCCGACTCTGTAATAAATTTATTCACCTGCTCTACATCTTTTCCAACTGCAAGCTTGGCGAGCATTACCCGCGGTGAACCTGTTTTGTTTTTCAGGCTCCAGCCCCGCACTTCTTTTTCGGCCCACTTATGGACTAAGGGATGCTTTTCAGGGTTGATGTTTTTTTTTCTTTCACGAAGCTCTTGAGAAAAGGGAAGTTTTTCAGAAGTGCTGTATTCGGGAAATTTCTTAATCCAAGAGTTACCAAAATAGTAAGTACACCCTTGCACCATCAAGATGCACAGGACAAATATGGCAACCCTCACAACCTTCACCTAGTCACATTCTCCGGTAGTGTAGCTCACTCCTGCGCACTCCGCGTGACAATCATTACTATAGGTCACTCCATCGCAGCCACACACTGGCGCATATATCTCATAGCAAATGCAGTTGGCATTCGGGTCGGCTTGGCAAGTGTCATTATCATCTTTACAAGCCATTAGGCCAAGTGCCACTAATCCGATAACTATCATATACTTCATGCTCACAAAGATATAAAAAGTCTCTCTTGCATTTGTTACTCATAAACGTAATTTTGGGGCTCCGTAAATTTCTAACCTTCAGAAACAATGAAGAAAAAGATTATGCTCTTAGGCTCAGGTGAGCTTGGTAAAGAATTTGTGATTGCCGCTCAAAGGCTGGGCAGGCAGGTAATTGCAGTTGATTCCTACCCTGGTGCACCAGCTATGCAGGTAGCTGACGATTATGAAGTGATAGACATGCTTGATGGCGAAGCCTTGGACGCAATTGTAGCCAACCATCAACCTGATATAGTCATCCCTGAAATCGAAGCGATAAGAACAGAACGCTTTTATGATTATGAAAAACAGGGCATGCAAGTAGTGCCTAGTGCACGTGCGGCTAACTTTACCATGAACAGAAAAGCCATTCGAGATCTGGCTGCTGCAGAGCTAAGAGTAAAAACAGCAAATTATAAGTATGCTTCTACGCTAGATGAGTTTAGAACTGCTGTAGCTGAAATCGGCATCCCTTGTGTAGTTAAGCCACTGATGTCATCTTCAGGAAAAGGGCAATCTACTATCAAGACAGAGGCAGAAGTTGATGCAGCCTGGGAAATTGCTACTACAAAAAGCCGTGGCGATTTGAACGAAGTAATTATTGAGGAATTTATTTCTTTC
The DNA here is from genome assembly GCA_028281825.1 of Flavobacteriales bacterium. GTDB lineage: Bacteria > Bacteroidota > Bacteroidia > JANQJC01 > JANQJC01 > JANQJC01. Next base: position 2,482 of record JANQJC010000086.1, on the reverse strand, counting down.
GATTTTGAGATTACACTGCTGACAGTTACCCAACAAAATGGGCCAACGCTTTTCTGCCCTCCAATAGGACATAGACAAGAAAGAGGGGATTACCAGGAAAGTTGGCAGCCAATGGCCATGAGTGATGAGCAATTAAAAGAAGCACAAGATATGGCCGAAAAAGTAACGCAAGCGCTTACAGGCGCAGGTATTTGGGGGGTGGAGTTTTTTGTTTCCAGCGACGCCGTTTACTTCTCGGAATTGTCACCGAGGCCTCATGATACTGGTATGGTAACCCTCGCCGGAACTCAAAACTATTCTGAGTTTGAATTGCACTGTCGTGCAGTTTTAGGTTTACCCATTCCAGAAATTAAATTGGAGAAAGCAGGTGCAAGCGCAGTTGTTTTAGCTGATAGAGATAGTGCCAATGCTCCAACATTTGAGGGTATTGTAAATGCACTATTAACTCCAGATACCGATATAAAAATCTTCGGTAAGCCAACTACCCGTCCTTACAGGCGGATGGCTGTTGCATTGGCAAACGCACCAGTTGGAACTGATACTGATGCTGTAAGAAAGATGGCTAAGGAAACTGCTGATAAGGTAATTATAGTCTATCCTGACTAATTCAACTTAAACACTTTACCTGGCAAACTGGAGACTACTCCTGAAAACTCCAGGTCCAGTAAGTTTGATGCTACCTTGCTCATGGGCATTTGGGCTTTGAGGCAAATACTGTCTATACTCAACTGTCCTTCGTTCAAGATATCTACCAGCACTTTCTGCTCATCGTTTAAGTCAACAAACAATTGCTTTTGAATTGGCTTTTTGGACTTATCTGCTGCTGCTTTCTCCCAGTTCATCATATATAAAATTTCTTCAACTGAAGACGTCAAAACAGCCTTGTTTCTATTAATCAACCAATTGCACCCTTCTGAGTATTTGTCCCCCACCCTTCCGGGTACCGCAAACACGTCCCTGTTGTATCCATTGGCTAATTCTGCTGTTATCAGTGCCCCACCTGGCATACCTGCTTCTATAACCAAAGTGGCATCTGATAGCCCTGCAATAATCCTGTTTCGGCTCAGGAAGTTACCACTATCTGGAGCTGTTCCTGTCATAAAATCAGTTACCAAACCTCCATCACTTTGCATCTCTTCAGCAGTTTTCTTATGCACCGCAGGATATAACCTGTCAAGGCCATGGGCTAAGACTGCTATGGTTGGCAGTCCATTTTTCAAGGCCACCCGATGTGCATGTATATCTATACCATATGCCAGCCCGCTCACTACCAATACGTTCATATCCCCTAAGCCTTTGACTAACTTCTCACATACCTCTTTACCATATTCTGTAGCCTTCCTTGTGCCAACTATGCTTAGTACCTTCTCAGCATTAAAGTTGATATTACCCTTTGTGTATAAAAGCACTGGCCCGTCGTCGCAGTGTTTCAAACGGCGGGGAAACTCTTTATCAGAGAAAAATATGGGGGTAATATTATTCCTGATAACCTGCTCAACTTCTGCCTCAGCCTTCTTCAAAACGTCCTGACTAAGAATATGATTGGCAAACCTCTCGGCAATACCAGGTATCTTCATCAAAGAAGACTTCCTTTGTTTGAACACCGCTTCAGCACCACCACAGTAAGCTATCAGCTTTTTTGCTCTTACATCACCAACACCATCAAGCAATGTTACTCCTATCTGGTAAAGCAATTCGTTTTGTTTGTCTGTTGTCATTATTCAATTCACAAATAAAAATGAAAAAACTTTATGGAAACACTTTTTTATTGGATTCATTATCACAAATCTTTTCAAATCATATATGTTGTTTTGTAATGTATTTCAAAAATACCACTTATATACCCCATAAGTACTATAAATCAAGGGTTTTATCAGTTCACTATAATTAATAATATTCCTATATTCGCCTCGCTTAAAATGCATGTTTAACCAATAATTTACCAATGAGACATTTCAAGTACGTTATTCTCTGCGCATTTTCTTTAGTCATCACAGGCAGCATATTTGCCCAGGAAAATGGCACATTGACAGGAATTGTGATAGACAAGGAGACCGGAGAAACCGTTATAGGAGCTAACGTACAGCTAGCTACCGACAAAAGCATTGGAACAGCTACTGACATTGATGGAAAGTACAAACTATCATTGCCTGCCGGTAAGCATGATGTTGTCTTCTCAGCGCTTAGCTTAGCAGACCAGACACATACTGTTACCATAGTTGAGGGTAAAGAAACCAAGTTAAGCATTGAAATGACAGTTGAATCTCAACAGTTGGGTGCTGTTGTTGTGTCTGCAGGTAAATTCGAGCAAAAAGTAGAAGACCTTACCGTTTCTGTTGAAATCATCAACCCTTCTCTGGTTGAAGGTAAAGGCACTATCAATGCTGAAACAGCTATTGAACAAACCCCAGGTGTAACTATTGTAGATAGTGAACCTCAGATAAGGAGCGGTAGTGGGTATAGTTTCGGTGCTGGTAGCCGT
>JANQJC010000010.1 GCA_028281825.1 Flavobacteriales bacterium | reverse complement strand
CTCAGCCGTAATTATTGTCCTGATTTTTATTGAGGCTGGAGAGTATATATATGGCTTGTTTTAAAAAAAACTTTTTTGGTTCAATTCACTAAACTTTTTCTTTTTGTGAATAAAGTGCTCTATCACAATACTGTTCTGATAGACACCTTTGAGCTTTTGGGATGGGGGAGTATCATTGCCGCGCCCCACGCGAAGAGTATTGATGGCAACTTCAAGATATGCCCTGATAACAGCTATTGTGCTTTTAGCATTACCTTGTGTTAGGAAGCGAATCATGGCTATTCCATCAAGCAAAAATCGCAGTAGCAAAACAAATACTAATTGCTCAAGTGGCAAGTTTTTAAGAAGCAGGTATAGGTTATTTCTGAAATTAAGAAAGGTTTTCTGCGGGTTCTCTTTGCCTAAAGTGCCACCACCAACATGATAAACAATTGAATTTGGAGAGTAATATACTTTATGACCCATATTTTTCATCCGCCAACACAAATCAATTTCTTCCATATGGGCAAAAAAGTGTTCATCAAAACCACCTAATTCGTTGAAAACTTTACTTCTCACAAACATACATGCGCCAGTTGCCCAAAACACTTCCCGAGTATCATCATATTGGCCTTTATCTATTTCGGTTTCTTCAAACACCCTACCCCTACAAAATGGGTATCCAAGCCAATCTATATACCCACCAGCAGCTCCAGCATATTCAAACCTTTCCTTTTCTTTAAAAGCTAGAATTTTAGGTTGACAGGCAGCAATTTCTTCATCTTCTTGCATTAACTGAATAATAGGTTTTATCCAGTTAGGAGTGACTTCAATATCAGAATTAAGCAGTACATAATAGTCAGCGTCTACTTGTTTTAGAGCTGTATTATAGCCGCCAGTAAAACCTTTGTTTTCAGGCAATTCAATTGTACTTATTTCAGGAAAACTCTCTTTGAGGAAAGCAATGGAGTTATCCGTAGAACCATTATCAGCTACCACCACTTCGGCGTCATCCTTACTGTATTTTATAACAGAAGGCAAGAATTGCTCAAGAAAACCTTTGCCGTTCCAATTAAGGATTACTACAGCTACTTTCATCAAAGTTTATTTGCGACAAAAGTAAATTTATTGATTAGCATAGTTATCTGGGGTCGTTGAAAAAGTCTTGAGAGCGGCCACCATAGTGGTCTTCACCTTGTTCAGTATCAAGATCAAAAAATTGGTCTGTACGGCCTTGAAGATCAAGATGCCACCTGACGTTTCTAATTTCACCAATTGCATCGGAATGAAGCAATTCATAATTATTGCTTGACAGCTCTCTTGTGTAGAAAACAAATCGTCTATCACCCTGAGCGCTGGTTGCTTCAGAATTCTCTATTCTGTAATAATGCCATATTTCGTAAGGAAATGTATTAGGTTCGTATGTACTTGGTGCAATGGTATTTGGTGGGCCGTATTGCAGGTACACCCTTCCCCGGTCAGTTTCATATCCCTTACTAATACTTGTTCCGTAGTTTTGATTTACTTTCTCTACCTCTTTAGCATATTTTTTCCATTCTGCTTCTGGTGATGAAGGAGAGCGTTTTTGCCAAAAACTGTAGAAATATTTTTTCATGGCTTCGTGGTCAGAGTAGTTCAACTGATTGCCAGAAAACACTCTTTCCAAAGGACTTGAAATAGGCCAAAGTGATTTAATGTAATCTTCTAATTGCTCTTGATTAAAAGCATCAACGAAAGTTCCAGTAACGTTAACATTTTGCAAATCATCTAATGTGATTTGAACTTGTGGGGCGCTGCGTTGGAAAAAGGCTTTTTGAGTTTGCACCAATTTATTGTCTTTATCATGCACTTCTATCACGAGGTTATAATTTCCCGAGCTTAATTTTTCGATGTTAAACTCACTTAATAGCACATTTACTTTATCGGCCTTTTGCTTAGAAAAACGATTTAATCCTGCGGCAAGCATTCCATTGTCTGCATTTTCAACAAACATGTTTACCACGTATGTGCTTCCTTGAGAAAAAACCTTATCTGTATTGTATATCTCAGTATAAAACTTGATGCTGTTTGAGTATTCTGGATAGTAATTGTTGGAGTACGGTACTAAATCGTAACCACTTTTAGTCAAAACATTTGGAGTAGTTGTCGGCTGATAATTTTCTATTAATTGTATGTCTGATATAGTTATTGCTTCAGTAGTAAAACTTATGCTCACTGGTTCTGAGTGTTTAAATTCCCTTTCAGGATTGTTTTTATCACTTATGGTTATCTCAAACTCATAATCTCCATTCTTTAGCGGTATGCGTTGTTGGTCAATAAGATTAGAAACACCACCCACATTGGCATCAAACTCAGGGCTTTGAAGTGTATATTTATCCGCATATTTTATCTCCTCACCTTGCTTGAATGCAAGAGTTATATTTACTTCTGCCAATGACTTATTGTTTTCCAGAGTGGTATACTTTAGTGTATTGCCGATTACAGTCAGATATGTTTCAATATATGGCCCTGTTTGTTCAGAATAGAACCTAGAGTAGGCGAGATAAGCCTTTATATTTTGGGCTAAAGCATCTGCTGAGCAGCAAGCTAAAACCAACACTATTACTAAAACCTTTTTCATTTATTGAATTAAGTGACCTTTATGTAAAGTTAATCAAATTACGCAGGATGAAGATGTAACGAAATACTAAGTAAACAACGGTAGACTTGTATTATTGTTTCTCATAAGAATGGATAGAAACAAAAAATCCCGCTTATGCGGGACTGCTTTTACTAAGCGGAGAGGGAGGGATTCGAACCCCCGGTACCTCGCGGTACAACGGTTTTCAAGACCGCCGCATTCGACCACTCTGCCACCTCTCCGTCGGCAAAAGTAGTATTTTTTTATTTCCGCAAAACCTAAAATTTAAAACCCCGGATAATTTCTACTAAACAACAGGCTCTTATATTTGTCAACTACAAAAACAAATGTGGATGAATAAAAAAGAGAAAGTTCAATTTGTGATTAATACACTGGATAAATTGTATCCCACAGTTCCAATACCTTTGCATCACAAAGATGCTTATACACTTTTGGTAGCTGTTTTGCTCTCCGCACAGTGTACCGACAAGAGAGTAAATGAGGTAACTCCCTCACTTTTCGAATTAGCTGATAATCCTCATGATATGGTAAAACTGTCAGTAGACCAGATAAGAGAAATAATTAAACCGTGTGGGTTATCGCCCACCAAATCAAAGGCTATTTTTGGTCTGTCAAACATATTGATTGATAAATATAAGGGTGAAGTCCCTGAGTCTTTTGAGGAACTAGAAGAGTTGCCTGGGGTAGGACATAAGACGGCTTCTGTAGTCATGTCTCAAGCCTTTGGCCATCCAGCATTTCCTGTAGATACGCATATACATAGATTAATGTATCGCTGGAGCTTATCTAATGGTAAAAGTGTTGAACAAACAGAAAAAGATGCTAAGAGGCTTTTTCCAAGAGAGATATGGAACAAACTTCACCTTCAAATAATCTATTACGGACGCGAATACTCACCAGCACGAGGATTTAAGAAAGAAAATGCACCTATTGAGAAAGTAATTGGTAGTAGGGAAAAGAAGAAATAGATTCATTTTAACGAAGTCAGAAGTAATTTAATCTAATAAGTTTTTGAAGATTGAAATAGGTTTCTACATTTGCTCCCGCAATGAGAGTGCTACTCGTATACTACTCGCGCACTGGCCGAACCAAAGATATCGCCCTGGCTATTAAGTCAAAGCTAGAGTGCGATATAGTTGAAATACACGATAAGGCTAACCGTAAAGGATTTATGGGCTATGTGAAATCCAGTTTACAGACCATACTGGGGCAGCAAACTGAATTGAATATTATAGACCATAATCCAAAAGATTATGAGTTAGTTATAATAGGTACACCTATTTGGGTGCAGAATATGTCTGTGCCAATTCGAACTTATTTGTATCAATTTGGCAATAAAATGCAAGAGGTGGCATTTTTTTGCACTATGGGTGGTTCTGGCTTTGAGACCACCTTCAGGAAAATGGCAGACCTAAGCACTGGCAACCCAAAAGCGACACTAGCAATAACAGAAGAAAGTGTGAAGAAACGCAAGTATGATGATGATGTGGAAGCTTTTGTGAAGGAAATAGATAAGGTTCTTAATCCAGAAATTGAAGAAGTGAAAGGATGAGCAATTCCTTTCCCTATACGTTATTAATGAGTGATGAATTGCGTTCATTGCTTGTTACCTCATTGTCTACGGCCAAATTTATGGTAATCAACCCTAAATTTTCCTATGGTCAGAAGCTTAAACAATATGAGGTTCTTACGGCGGAAGAATTAGAGATATTTGAAAAAAGAGTAAAGAATACCGCCAAAGATGCTGAATTTGAATTATCAGAGCACGACCTATTGATTTTTTATACTGCCCTGGAGGTATCCATCAAGTGCTTTCTATCTGATGCTGCATCGAATGAGTTAAAGCAAATCACAATAAAGCATAATAACTCAACACCAGAGCAATTTGATGAGGTGAGAAAATTCTATATGATATTGGCAGGGAGATTTATTGAGGGTATCAGAAACGACTTCAAGGATAATAAAACATTTAAAGAACATTTAAAAAAGTTAGAAATAGCAGCTCTATAAAGTTACTTTGATGTGAGCTTCTTTTCCTTATCCAGTTCTTCAAATTGGGAGTTGTTGCTCACAAATTCTGGCACAATATCTTTCATTTTCCTAACCAATTGAAAGTTGTCCGTTTCATCTACAAACTTCGCAAGCTCATTAAGGTCATTAGTTATCTTTTCATGTTCACATTCAGTTACCTGACCAATCATTATACGTGGATGATGGGTAGGTTTAGTGTTTTCAGATGATGTGAGTAGTTCTTCATACAGTTTTTCACCAGGTCTCAATCCGGTATAGGCTATTTGGATATCTTTGTCTAGCTCAAGGTTAGATAATTTAATCATCTTTTTTGCCAAATCATCTATCTTAACAGGTTGCCCCATGTCAAAAAGGAATATTTCACCTCCTTTGCCCATTACGCTTGCTTCAAGAACTAATTGTGCAGCCTCAGAAATAGTCATAAAGTAGCGGGTCACTTCAGGGTCGGTAACTGTGATTGGGCCGCCTTTTTCTATTTGCTTCTTAAATAAGGGTATTACAGAACCGTTTGAACCTAAAACATTTCCAAACCTTGTAGTAATGTACTTGGATTTACCTTTTCCATTGAGTGACTGGACATACATTTCCGCAATTCTCTTAGAAGCACCCATTACATTGGTTGGGTTAACTGCCTTGTCTGTTGATACCATTACAAATTCGTCAACATTGGCGGCCAGAGCTTCGTCTGCTAAAACCCTAGACCCAAATACATTGTCCCGAATTGCTTCTGATGGATGGTTTTCCATCATAGGAACATGTTTGTATGCTGCAGCGTGATAAACCAGGTCTATTTTATGATTTTTGAATAACCAGTTTATCCTGGCCTTGTTTTGGATGCTACCTATGATGGTAGTAAAGCTTTTGAAATTATACTTACTAATTAACTCAAGTTCTAATTCATATAGAGGAGATTCTGCCTGATCAAAAAGCACCAACATCTTTGGTTTGAAACGAGATATCTGGTAAACCAACTCACTACCGATAGAACCTGCAGCACCTGTAATCAGGATTGTTTTACCACTAAGATGTCCCTTAATCTTCTTAAAATCAAGTTCAATTGGTTCTCTGCCAAGCAAGTCTTCTAACTTGATATCCTTTATTTGCCTGATGCTTAATTGACCATTTATCCAATCTTTTACTGGCGGAATGTTTAATACTTTGGTATTATTCTCAAGGCATATTTCTATAATTTCACTTTTGCGTTTTTGGCTTATGTTCTGAATAGAAATAATGACACTGGAAACATCATTCTCTTTCAAAAGTTTATCCAACTTATTGGCCTGATGCACGGTAACACCTTCTAGCTTAGTTCCTAATTTTTGACGGTCATCATCTATAAATGCAAGAACATCGTATTTGGTGCCAGCATCACGCATTAGTGTTCTTTGGGTTATGATACCCGCCTCACCAGCACCGAAAATGATAACATGGGTTTTTTCGCGCGTAGCCTTGCTTATTTCGAACCAGGTGGCTTTAATTCCCATCCTGTAACTCGCCAACAGGAATATAGTAGCGAGAAAGTCTATGAAAACAATGGAAGTAGGGACTATATACTTGCCATCTATAAAATGAAATGACACCTGATTCGCAATCAGGATAAAAAGCGCACCAGATGTAATGACGAAAAAGATACGTTCAGCATCTTTGGTGCTAGTGTATCTTATCATACCAGCATAGTTCTTGCCAATGATAAAACTGATTGCCCTAACGCCTAAAACAAATGGAATAACTACACTGAAAGTGTCAACTTCAACCTGTGGAATGGAAAAGTTGAACCTAAGTTGGTAAGCCACCATAAGCGAAACAAAGCAAATGAGCATATCCCATAGGAATATTATCCACCGCGGAGTTGTTTTAAATGGAAACAAAATAGGCATGGTGCAATATTAGCTAAAAGTTATGTTAATTAATTTCTGTTTAGGCAATTAGCCCCATTTAGTTAAATTTGCGCACTTGTAAACCAGACAATTCCAATATGCCTAAATCTTTAGTGACCGGTGGTGCCGGTTTTATTGGTTCGCATGTAACCAACGACCTTTTAAAACTTGGACATGAAGTAGTGGTACTTGATGACCTGAGTGGGGGCTTTCAAGAGAATGTTAACTCGGCTGCAACTTTTGTAAAAGGGTCAATTACTGATGAAGCTCTGGTAAAGCAACTATTTGAGGAATATAAGTTTGATTACGTGTATCACCTGGCTGCATATGCGGCTGAGGGTTTAAGCCATTTCATCAGGAATTTTAATTACAACAATAACCTTATAGGAAGTATTAACCTAATTAATGCTTCTATCAATCACAAGGTGAAGTGTTTTGTGTTTACTTCATCCATTGCTGTTTATGGAGCCCAAGACCCTCCAATGACCGAGGATATGACTCCAATGCCGGAAGACCCATACGGTGTTGCCAAGTATGCAGTGGAGATGGACCTAAAGACAGCTCACGAGATGTTTGGCTTGAATTACATCGTTTTCAGGCCGCATAATGTATACGGTGAGTATCAGAACCTTGGCGACAGATACAGAAATGTAGTTGGTATTTTTATGAACCAATTGATGCAGGGTAAAGAGTTAACTGTATTTGGTGATGGACTTCAAACCAGAGCATTTAGCTATATCAGTGATGTATCTCCATACATTGCTGACTCAGTAAATATATCGGAAGCCTACAATGAGATATTTAATGTAGGTGCTGACAGGGAATTTACCGTGTTAGAATTAGCTGAAACCACTTGTGAAGTAATGGGTATCGAGGGAAAAATACGTCATTTAGAAGCCAGAAATGAAGTTGTGCATGCCCACGCAGACCATTCAAAGGTTCGCAGGATATTTGGAGATAAAGAACCAGCCTCACTTAAGGAAGGTATAGAGAAAATGGCGGATTGGGCCAAGACTGCTGGAACACGTAGAAGTGATAAATTCAGCAATATAGAGATTATGGAAAACCTACCTAAAGTTTGGTTGGAAGACTAATGCCAAAAGTTCTCTACGTAGCCGCCCATCGCCCCGACCGCTCACCGAGCCAACGTTTTAGGTTTGAGCAATACATTGAATACCTCAAGGAGAATGGGTTTGACTATGATTTTTCTTATTTAATTACTCCAGAAGATGATAGATTTTTCTACAAGCCTGGAAATACCCTTAAGAAAATGAAAGTGGTTGCAAGAAGCTACATGCAACGACTTAAAGATGCTATGAAAGCTTCTACCTATGATGTGATTTATATACAGCGGGAGGCTTTTATGACTGGCTCTACTTATTTCGAAAGGGCCTTCTCAAAGTCAAAAGCTAAAGTCATATTTGATTTTGATGACTCGATTTGGCTATCCAATGTGTCTGACGCCAATAAGAAGTTTAATTGGTTAAAGAACTCTGAAAAAACTGCTGATATCATCAAACTCGCTGACTTGATATTTGCAGGAAACCAGTATTTAGCTGATTACGCAAGCCAGTTTAATGAAAATATTGAAATCATTCCCACTACTATAGATACTGATGAATACCAAAGGTTAGATGTGCCCAATGAAGATGGGAAGGTTTGTATAGGATGGAGTGGAAGTATTACTACTATTCAACATTTTCAATATGCTATACCATTTCTTAAGAAGATAAAAGGTAAATACGGAGACAGGGTTAAGTTTAAGGTAATTGGGGATGGTAATTATAAGAATGAGGAACTAGATGTTGTTGGCTTGCCATGGAGAAAAGATACTGAGTTGAAGGATTTATCATCATTTGATATTGGGATAATGCCCTTGCCAGATGATGAGTGGGCCAAAGGAAAATGTGGCTTAAAAGGCTTGCAATACATGGCTTTGGAAATACCCACACTTATGTCGCCCGTAGGTGTTAATTCAGAGATTATTCAAGATGGTGAAAATGGCTTTTTGGCCACCGACCTTGATGAGTGGGTTGATAAAATATCACAACTGGTTGAGTCAGAAGAACTCAGAAAAGAAGTAGGGCAAAAGGCACGCCGAACAGTATTGGACAGGTATTCAGTAATTGCCTTAAAAGAAACTTATTTAAGACTATTTAATTCACTATTAAAATGAAAGAAACCGCTTTAATAAATAAGCATATCGCTTTAGGTGCTAAGATGGTACCCTTTGCAGGGTTTAATATGCCTGTGACTTATGAAGGTGTGAATGTGGAACATGAAACCGTAAGAAATGGAGTAGGTGTATTTGACGTTTCGCACATGGGAGAGTTTATCCTTAAAGGAGATAAAGCCTTGGAGTTGATACAAAAGGTTACTTCGAATGATGCTTCTAAGCTTTATCCAGGTAAAGTGCAGTACTCGTGTTTACCAAATGACAAGGGTGGCATTGTGGATGACCTTTTGGTGTATATGATTGATGAATCGACCTATATGTTGGTAGTTAATGCTTCAAACATTGATAAGGATTGGGACTGGATAAGTCAGCATAATAACTTGGGTGTTGAAATGAAAAACATCTCGAACAAGACTTCACTACTTGCTGTGCAAGGCCCCAAGGCTGTTGATGTTTTGCAAACACTTACAGAGATGAACCTACGGGATATGGAATACTACTCCTTTGCTAAGGGCATGTTTGCGGGGCATGATAATGTATTGGTATCAGCTACAGGGTATACTGGAGCTGGTGGCTTTGAGGTATATTGCGATAATGAGTTTGCAACTGATGTTTGGGATGCTATTTTTAAGGCAGGCGAGTCTTATGATATCAAACCAATTGGCCTTGCAGCCAGGGATACTTTAAGGCTTGAAAAAGGTTTCTGCCTTTATGGTAATGATATAGATGATAACACTTCGCCTTTGGAAGCTGGTTTGGGATGGATTACAAAATTCACCAAAGATTTCGTGAATTCAGATAATCTTAAGAAACAAAAGGAAGAAGGTGTGGTAAGAAAGTTGGTAGGCTTTGAGATGGTAGATAGGGGTATTCCACGTCATGATTATGAAATAATTGACTCTGAAGGGAATAAGATAGGCAAAGTGACTTCAGGCACACAATCACCATCGCTGAAAAAAGCAATTGGCATGGGCTATGTGACTAAGGAATTTGCCAGGCCTGATTCAGAAATTTTCATCAATATCAGGGATAAAAGGTTAAAAGCTCAGGTTAAAAAGCTACCTTTCCTATAAATTTTTAATTTTAAAATAAATCATAATAATAGACTATGAAAAGAATAGTAATTGCATTAGTGTTGGTGTTTAGTGTATCGGTATCGTTTGCACAAAAGAAGAAAAAAGGGAAAGTATTTGAGGGAAGTATAAAGTATAAGTATGAAATGCTTGGTGAGGGAGTAGAAAGTATGGCTGCTTTCTTGCCTGAATCAATGGAGATTTTTACCAGTAAGGATGGTTTGGTTACCAAAATGAATGGCGGAATGATGAGTGCTTTTATGAGTAAGATATTGGTTAATGATAAAGGAGCCTATATTATTCAAGATGAAGAGCAAAAGGCATTAGAAATGGATCAAGGTGAAATGGAAGAAGAAGCCAGTAAAGCAGATAAACCTGAAATAGAAAAGATGGATGAAAAAATCAAGATACTTGGTTATAATTGCCAAAAGTACAAGACTGTAACTAAAGATGAAGAGTCAGGTGAGGAGTTGGTTAATTTTGTTTGGGTAACCAATGAGTTTAAAATGCCTGAATTTAAATCTTCAAGTAGCAGTAACGTTGCTATAAAAGGCATTGAAGGGGTTGCTTTAAAAACTATGACTACAGTAATGGGCTTCACAGTAACTTTAACTGCAGAAGAAGTTAATGTTGAAAAACCTGATAAGGAGATGTTCACTGTACCAAAGGAATATACAATAGAAAAGTTTGATCCAAATAGCTTTGGCGGCGGATTAGGTAACTAACAACAACACATAGATAAACATGAAAAGCTTACTTTCTTTCTCATTTTTATGTCTAATTACGGCTTCTGTTGCGCTAGCGCAAGACGGTTATTCTGCTGAAGAATTGGCAGAAAAAGGTTTTAAAAGGTATAATGTTGAATCAGGAGTGGTGAAGTGTACCTATTCAGGTATCATGACTGGAAAAGAAACCATTACTTTTGATAATTGGGGCTGGAAAGAGTCTTCTAAAGGTGAGAAAACCACCAATGTTATGGGGGTGCAGACTGCTGATAAGTCTCAAACTTACTTGGATGGTATCACTCAATATTCATACGACCCAGATAAGAAGACTGCTACAAAAATTGAGAATAATATACTGAAAGGTATTATTGATGGTGGAAATGCAAAGAGTATGACTGATGCCGGTGAACAAATGCTAAAAGATATGGGCGGAGAGAAGGTAGGCACAGAAACCATTTTAGGTAAAAAATGTGACGTGTATGAAATAAAAAGCTATGGCACTAAAACCTGGGTGTGGAATGGCATTACACTAAAGTTGGAAATGAACATGATGGGCATGACATACGAAATGATTGCCACTAGTTTTGAAGAGGGTGTAGATGTTGATGCTGATGAAGTAACACTTCCAGGTGATGCACAAATTACTGAAGCACCTGCGTTACCTGCTGGATTTATGGGAGGAGCAGGGCGATAATTAAAAAGGCAATTTGCTTAAATCGACATTGCCACCAGAAAATATTACCCCAATTTTTTGACCCGCAAACACTTGTGGGTTTTTTATTACTACTGCAAGCGTAGTTGCTGAAGAAGGTTCAATAACTATTTTCATTCTTTCCCAAACTAAACGCATGGCTGCAACTATTTCATCATCACTTACGGTATAGATATTATTAACATGCTTGATGATAATATCAAAGGTTTTATCACCTAGTGACGTTAGTAATCCATCGCAGATAGTTTGGGGGTTTTCCGAAGGTATAAAGGCTTTGTTTTTGAAAGAGCGGTAAGCATCATTGGCTCCCTCAGGCTCAGCAGCTACCACCCTTGTATTGGGGGAGAAGTAATGAGCCGACAAGGCAGTGCCACTCAATAAACCACCACCGCCAACTGGAGCTATAATAAAATCCAAACCCTGGATATCATTTATTAATTCCTTTGCTGACGTAGCCTGGCCTGCTATTATTCTATAATCATTATAAGGATGTATAAATGTAGCGCCAATATCCTGGATTACCTTTTCTGATGTTTCTTCCCTGGCTTGCAAGGTAGGTTTACAAGTGATTACTTCGGCGCCATAACCAATAACAGCATTTCGCTTTACTGATGGGGCATTCTCAGGCATTACAATATAGGCTCTACAGTTATTCATTTTTGCAGCCAGTGCAAGCGCCTGGGCATGATTGCCTGATGAATGAGTAACTACACCTTTTTGCTTTTCTTCATCTGTAAGGCTTAGTAATGCGTTAGTAGCCCCGCGAAACTTAAAGGCTCCAACTTTCTGGAAGTTCTCGCATTTAAAATATAAATCTGCATTGGCAGTATCATTAATTGCCTTGCAGCTTAATACAGGCGTTTTGTGGATGAAAGGCTTTATCCTTTCATGGGTTGACTTGATTGTATCTTTGGTTGGTATATTGTTCCACATTTGTAAGTCTGTTATCTACCTCAAAGAAAAGATTTTTGTTTATATCTTGCGAAGGATATGATTTGGCAGCGATATTTCTTTTTGAGTTTTCTTTTTATACCATTTACTTCACTAGCCCAGGAAAGTAGTGATGCTATTAAATGGGAAACTTATGAAAGAGATAAGTTCACTGTAAATTACCCATCAAATTGGGAGTTAAATGCATTGGGAGGTAGGTTTTACAGTTTCTTCATTTATTCACCAAAAAGTAGCGAGGATGATGCAGTTCTTGAAATGGTGCAGCTTCAGGTTAGTGGGCTTAGCAATCTTGGAGATAATGTAACACTGGAAGGAGCCGTAAAGTTTTTTAATGATAAAAGGAAGTTTTTCGTCAGCGTGAAGGAAGAATCCTGGACAGAGAAAGGTGGGCATCCATGCTATGAAGTGATATACACAGTTGGTTCAGGAGAGAAAAAGCAAAAAATGAAGGAATATAGGTGGGTGAAGGATAATACGATTTACCTATTGAGCTTTGAAGCTTTAGAAACCACCTTTGATGAATACTTGCCTATCGGCGGGAAAATAATAAATAGTTTCTCTCTGAAATAGTTATTGCCCCCTAAAATATTCATGCTCACTGAAGGTAATAGCTTCATAGGTGTATACATCAGCTGTTTTCCAGCCATCCCAACCAAGGCCTGCTTTGTCTTGTGAGCAATGACCTAAAAATTCTTCCAGGTTCCAACCTGTTTCTCTAGCAACTTGCGGCAAATAAGTGCCTGAGACGTCTCCATTGGTTATGTATATGCCATGTCTCCCCAGTTGTATTTCTTCTATATTTTCTATTTGTTTCAGTGGGGTTAAAACTGATATTTCAATGTCAATACTATCCAACTCCTGGGCTTTTAATTGCTCAAAACGAGTATCAGCCATAGCAGATGAGAGTGCCATCTCCGGAACACTTTTATATAAAGGTTCAGAGGCTGTGAAATTTCCTATGCAACCTCTTAAGCTTCTATTCTTGTTTAATGTGACAAAGACACCTGCATTGGTTTTTAACTTGTGAGACATACCTACTTCTGATAGTTCTAGCTTTTCACCTTTTTCAAAATAGGTTTCTAAGGTTTTTCTGGCCAATTTCAGCAAGAAGACCTTATCATTTTTCTCCAGTATGAGCCCTGGACCTTCTGGTTCAGGTAAATCACCTGATATGGCAATGGATGCATAGCCCACAACACTTTCTTTAAAGCCAATAACTGGCACATCACCTGAGTTTTTGGCTGCCAATAGGGTGAACTTAAGGTCTCTATATTGTTCGGTGATGTTCATAAAGGCGAAGACCGCCTTTATCGCGCAAGCACTGGTTGATAGTTTAGGGATACTATCCATAGCATTTTGGCGAAAAGCTTCAATTACGTTGAGTAATGAATTGGTGCATATTGCGTCTGTCATCCTTTTATCAGCCACCAAAGCATCTTCATAAGTAGGATAATGAGACAAGTCAGTACTGATAATAAAGAAGTTATCTTTATTAAGATAGGGCTTCAGAATCCTAGATATCTCGTTTATGGTTTGAATAGGGGTGTCACTCCCGATGAGTAAAGGCACTATTTTAAAGTCCTTTTTCATATGATATTGCAACAAAGGCAATTGAACTTCTATACTGTGTTCTAATAAGTGCGCATCAGGGTGAAAATTAAAAGCGCTGTATTTGTTTATCAATTCATCAGCTAGCTCCAAGTCAACTTTAACTATCCCTAAAGGTGTTTTGTAATGTCCTACATTGTATATAGACACACCACTGTATGCTGAAGTATGACTCACACCAACTATAAAAATTCTCTCATAATTACCCTCTGGGTCAATTTGATGGATACTGTGAGCGTGTATGTCGCCAGAATGTCTATAACCCGCATGTGGGGCTATAACTGCAACCGCCTTATCCTGCCTTTGTGTTTTAACCGTTGCAAAGAGCTCAGTTATTTTAGTCCTCAATGAGTCAGCGTCACCTGGGTAATAAGCACCTGAAACAGCTGGTGAACGATTAATAACAGCCTGTGCAAAAGCTCCGCCCTTATCAATGAAGCTAAATGATAAGATTAAAAATAGAAGAATGGATAGCTTATTTATCAAGGTGCTTTGGGTATAGAAAGGATAAATGAATACTTATTATTTCTCAAAATTAACATATCCTATGAAAAATTCATGTCACCATTTATCTATTGCTTTGCTTTTGCTATCATTACCATCCTGAATGGATAGTCAAGATAACACATCATTTCTTGAATTATTAGCCGACCACATAGTTAAAAACTATGCTGATAGGTTAATGGACCTATGTATTGTATTACCTAATAAAAGAGCTGGACTTTTTCTTCAAACATACCTTGGAAAGAGAATAGGAAAAACGGCATGGTCACCATATATATTTTCTTCTGAAGATTTTATTCAGCGGTTGTCAGGACTTTATGTAAAAGATCCTTTGACCTTACTGTTTGAGTTTTATGATGTTTACAAATCAATTGAAGGGACAAAAGCTCAGCCGTTTGACAATTTTATTAATTGGGCACCTGCTTTACTTAGTGACTTTAGCGAAATCGATTTATATCTGGCAGATGCCCAAGACATCTTCAATCACCTAAGGAGTGTGAAGCAACTGGAAAATTGGGATATAGGAGGAGAAAAAGCAGGGCAAATACAAATCCAATATCTCGATTTTTTCGGCACACTAGGGGAAATGTATGAGCGTTTCAAAGAATCCTTAGTAGCCAAGAGACAGGCTTGGGCGGGTATGGCTTATCGCGAAGTATCTGAAAATTTAGAAGAAAGGTGGGGTTCCTCTGGGTTTAGTCAAGTCATTTTTGCTGGTT
>JANQJC010000009.1 GCA_028281825.1 Flavobacteriales bacterium | reverse complement strand
ATTCTGTCAAAATGGCGCAAAAACCTGATTGGCAGGCTATTTGACGGGTAATAAGCGACTTAAATTGAATTGAAAATGTCAGCAAAAGAAAAAGATATAGAAAAGAAAGAAAGTCTGGAGGAGGAAAAGGTAGAACAAGGAGAAACTACCGAACAGGTAGAGCAAGTTGAAGCTACTGCCGAAACCAATGAAACTGAAGAGCTTAAAGCAAAAGCGGACGAACTAAATGATAAATACCTTAGGTTGTACTCTGAGTTTGACAACTTCAGGAGGAGAACCATTAAAGAAAAAGCTGATTTAAGCAAGCGTGCTGGTACAGAAATAGTAGAAAGCATTATTCCAGTGTTGGATGACTTTGAGAGGGCTATGGCTACTATGGAAAGTGCAGATGACGTTAAATCAGTGAAAGAAGGGGTTGAACTAATCTATCACAAATTAAAAAATAGTCTTCATGCCAAAGGATTGCAGCCAATGGAATCGGCAAAAGGGCAGGATTTTGACGACGAATTGCATGAAGCCATTACCAATATACCAGCCCCAAGTGAAGACTTGAAAGGCAAAGTAGTAGATGAAATAGAGCGCGGCTATTACCTGAATGGGATTGTTTTGCGCTATGCTAAAGTAATTGTAGGGAGCTAATTATGGCTAAAAGAGATTATTACGACGTACTGGGTATAGACAAAAAAGCCGACGATAGCGAGATAAAAAAGGCGTATCGTAAGTTGGCTTTGAAATACCACCCTGATAAAAACCCTGACGATAAAGAGGCCGAGGAAAAATTCAAGGAGGCTGCAGAAGCCTATGAAGTGTTGAGGGATGCCCAAAAGCGGCAGCGTTATGACCAATATGGCCATGCTGGTGTTGGCGGCGCAGCTGGCGGTGGCTTTGGTGGTGGTTTCTCTGGTGGCGGCATGTCAATGGAAGATATTTTCGAGCAATTTGGGGACATCTTTGGTGGACATTTTGGTGGTGGTGGCTTTGGTGGCCAGCGCGGTGGAAGGCGCGTAAATCGAGGTTCTAACCTTCGCGTTAAAGTAAAACTCACCCTTGAAGAAATCGCCAAGGGCGTTACCAAGAAAATTAAGGTAAACAAATACGTGGCTTGTGAAGAGTGCAACGGTACAGGAGCGGAGAAAGGAGCTGGTTTTTCCACTTGTTCTACCTGTAATGGTCAGGGCCGGGTTACACGTATTTCCAATACCATATTGGGACAAATGCAAACCACTTCTACCTGTCCTACCTGTGGTGGTGAAGGAAAAACCATACAACACAAGTGTAAGAAATGCTATGGTGACGGTGTAGTGAAGGGTGAAGAAGTAATTGAAATAAACATACCTGCTGGTGTTTCTTCAGAAATGCAGCTATCCGTTAACGGAAAAGGCAATGCGGCTCCACGTGGTGGTATCCCCGGCGACTTGATAGTGCTTATAGAAGAGATGGAACATGAGCACCTGAAAAGGGATGGCAGCAATGTATACTATGATTTATTCATCAGCTTTACTGATGCAGCTTTGGGCACAAGCATAGATGTACCAACTATTGACGGAAAAGCACGCATCAAAATTGAACCTGGTACACAACCGGGTAAAGTTTTAAGGCTTCGCGGTAAGGGCTTGCCTGATGTTCATGCTTATGGTAATGGCGACCAATTGGTGAATGTAAACGTTTGGACTCCTAAGAAGCTAAGCAGCGAAGAGAAAAAGATATTGGAAAAGTTAAGAGACTCCGAAAATTTCAAGCCAGCGCCAGATAAAAGCGACAAAGGCTTTTTCGAGAAGATGAAGGACTACTTTCATTAAATTGAACTCTGAAAGGGTTTGACACCCTTGTTAGAATTTTTCATAAATAACCCTAACAAGCGACCCATAATTTTGAGATAGAAAGTTAATCGCATTTATTCCAGGCAAAAAGCCTGTCAGGGTTTACTTAAGGTGTAAAGGTAGAACACTGCAAATCCAGTAAGGAAGATAATTCCTGCCCAACTGAGTATTTTCATCCCTAACGAAGGACGTGCTTCTTGAGGTACATTAGGCCCACAAACTACTATCAGATTCACAACTGCAATTACGGGTGCAATTAAAAAAGAAAGTGTAGTAGCTAGGTCAACCAGCTTACTAAAACCCTTTGGGTCATTCGAGAAATAGGCAATGATAGAATATGCCCCTAATCCAATAACAAATAAAGAACCCATATAAAACTTACTATTGCCTAAGGCTTCAGTGGCTTCCTTTTTATTGAGAAAAAGCAATTCAGTCGTGCGTTCTAAAGCACGCGAGAAACCATCAAACACCCCTATTGCCGTACCGAACATAATTGAGAAAGCAGCAGCGGCAATGATGATATTACTCCAATCACCTATGGTAGCAGTATAAAGCTCAATCACCCAACTAGCGAAAGCCGCACCTCCATTGGGCATTGATTGGCCTGTGCCATATATCAGGTAAGCACCGAGCGTTACAAAACATATTGAAAGTCCTGCTGATATCCAATACCCTAGATTGAACTCGAACAAAGTTTGCTTTAAGGTAGGTCTATATCCTGTTTGCTTAATTCTCTCAATGGTCCACAAGCTATTCCAGGTTGATAGGTCAACTGCTGTTGGCATCCAGCCCATCAAGGCGATTAAAAAAGGTATCCCATCCCAAATATCTGGAGTCACAAACCCCTGCACACGTTCAACAGGGCCATGGAATAAAGTCAAAGCAAAAGCTACAAGAGTAGATAGCAACAATACCCCTCCTATCAACTTGATAATCGCGTCCAAGCCTCCATACTTTCCAAAAGCCAATATCCCAATACACACTACAAACACGATAGTTATGGGTAATAGTTTAAAGCCAGGCATCCAGGTTGAGATACCCAGAAGGTTGTCAAAGAAACCTGCTGTAACTGCTCCCACAGCCGCCGACACAAAGAACATGGAGCACAGTGTAATTAAAAAATATAACCAAAGCATCCACTTTCCCAATCGCTGATAACCATCTATTAGGCTCTCTCCTGTAGCACTGGCATATCTTGAGCCATATTCGAAAAAGGGATACTTAAAAACGTTGGCAGCTACTACTGCCCATAGCAAGGCAAAGCCATATGCAGCACCAGCTCTGGTGGATTGCACCAAATGGGATACTCCAATAGCAGTGCTGGCAAACAGTATGCCCGGGCCTAATGTTCTAAAAAAATTTTGTAGGCGGCTGTTCATTAAAGCGAATGTAGAAAGTTCCATTCGAAGTACAAAGTGTACCTACAAAATACCGTCCTTGCGAGGAAGAATGACGAAGCAATCTCATTCCAAATTATAGCTGTCCACTCAGCAGTAAACTCACCACCCCTTCTTTCAAGGCATAGGTAGATAGCCTCATCCTGTTGATATGAAGTTTCTGAAGAATATAATTGACAAATACACCCGCCAAAGCAATGGTATCCGCTCGCATTTGTATTAGGCCCTTCATTTGCAGGCGCTCTTCCAAAGTAGAAACAAGTAGGTATTGATGCAGTCGATAAAATTCGTGCAAATCGAATTCATAACCCGTTTTACCTTCAAGCACCCGTGGATTATGCATTTGCCAGGCAATCATTTCTGCAAACGAGTCAAATGAACCAGACGAACCAACTAATACATCGGTTGGGTATTGCCCCACTGCCTCAAAAAGTGGTTTCAAAACCTCTTCAAAATAAGCCTCAAATTGAAGCACATCATCTAAAGAAAGAGGGTCTTCAGGCGTAAATTTCTCCATCAGTCGGGTGACACCTAAATCAAAACTGGCTTTCCAAAATACCTCATTCTCATTGCACAGAATAAACTCTGTGCTACCCCCTCCTATATCCATTATCAATGAGGTCTCCTTACCCAAATTCAGAGCCTGCCTAACTCCATAGTAAATATAGTGTGCTTCAGTATTCCCATCTATTACCTTAACATCTACCCCCGTCTCAGATTTCACGGCAGCCGTAAAATCTTTTCCGTTTTCTGCACTCCTAATAGCCGAAGTACCAAAAGCAAAAACCCTTTCTACCCCGTGTTTACTGGCAACTTTAAGGTATTGCCTGATAGCATCAATACCTCTTTGGAAAGGCTCAGGTGCAATTTGTTTCTTATCTATTCCACCCTGCCCAAGCTTTACTGCCAGCTTGTCTGAATACAAAATTTGATAACTGCTACCCTCTCCACTTTCAACTATAAGTAGATTAAAGGTATTGGTCCCCAGATCAATTATAGCTATCCTGCTCATCACCTGGTTTATCCCCTATAGAAAAGCCATTTCCATAATTCCCTGTAGGTAGGCTTTTTACCATACATCAATATACCCACACGGTACACTTTGCCAGCCAACCAGGTGGTAAATACAAAACCAGCTATTAGTACTCCCATGGATAGCAACAACTCAGGTAGTGGAACACCAAACGGCAGCCTTACCATCATAATTACAGGAGAAGTAAATGGTATCACAGACAACCAAAAAGCTACTGGACCCTCAGGGTTATTGATAACAAATTGTGCCATTACAAAGGAAAAAATGAGCGGTATGGTGATGGGCAGCATAAACTGCTGAGTATCTGCCTCATTGTCTACGGCGGCGCCAATAGCCGCAAAAAACGCTCCATAGAGCAGGTATCCACCTATAAAGTAGAATATAAACGATAATAAGATAGTCGGGATGCTAATATGCCCGAACAGGTTATCCAGCAGTTTATCAGGAGCGGTGGAAGTAATTTCATCCATAGGACTAGGTTGGGCCTGACTTTGCACTCCCATAATCTCTTCCATCGGCGTTCCTTTTTTCATTGGAGTTACAGCTGAGCCACCAAAAGCCGACATTACCGCTGTTATCACCAAAAAGGTGAGCATAACCCACAGTAAAAACTGGGTAAGGCCAACCATAGCCACACCAGTAATTTTACCCATCATCAGTTGAAAGGGCTTAACTGAAGAAATGATTACTTCTACAATCCTGCTTGTTTTCTCCTCAATCACACCGCGCATCACCTGTGCCCCATACAAAAAGATGAATATGTATATAAGAATACCAGCAAACATCCCAACACCAGTACTCACCAATGTTTTGTCAGTCTTACCTTTGCCAGCTTGGTTTATTTTTTGGGTATCCATGGTGATTTGCGACTGCTTCTTGGTATTGTCCAACCACTCCTTTTCAATTCCCGATTTCTTGAACTTATATTCAATTAGTTTATCTTCAATACCTTTCTCAATTTGGTAAACCGTGCTCACCCCGGGGTTCTTCTTATACTCCAGCACCACCGCGTTTGAGGATAAAATATTAGCAGGGATATAAAGCAAGGCATTATACTTATCCTCAAGTAGTGCTTCCTTCGCCTCTTGCCTTGAAACACCAGGTTTATAGAAAAACTTAAGGCTTTCAGTTTCTTGCAGTCCACCAATAAACACATAGCTCTCGTCAACCACTATCACTTCCTGAACTTCCTCATTTTGCATAGCCAGCCAGGCAGGCACAATAGCGATACTGCCCATTAGCAATGGCCCTAAAAGGGTCATAATGATGAATGACCTTTTCTTTACACGGGTCAGATATTCCCTCTTTATAATTAATCCAATCTTTCCCATTAGTTCAGATTTTTCCTTTCGTTTACCGCTTGTATAAATATATCATTCATACTGGGTATCACTTCATTGAGCGAGTGCACTTGCACCGCTGGCATCACAGATTGCAATAAATCATTCGGTTGAAGCTCCTTTGTCAGTTTTACCCTGGCTGTCGTTAAACCATCTTCTTTGCTATGGTCTATCAATTCAAATTGATGTCCCAGGGCATTGGTAAACATAAGCATCTCTCCTTTAAACTCAATTTCAAAAACATTCTTTTTAAAGTCCTTTCTCACCTGCTTCACTGGTCCATCCAGTATCTTCTCAGAGTTATTGATGAGCGCAATATGGTCACACAACTCTTCTACCGAGCCCATATTATGTGTGGAGAAAATGATGGTAGCACCAGCATCTCTCAATTTCAAAATCTCTTCTTTGATAATATTGGTGTTGATAGGGTCAAAACCACTGAAAGGCTCATCCAGTATCAACAACTTAGGTTCATGCAATATGGTCACAATAAACTGAACCTTTTGCGCCATACCTTTACTAAGTTCTTCTACCTTTTTGTTCCACCATGCCTGTATCTCAAAGCGCTCAAACCAATATTTCAATTTTTTCTTGGCATCTGCCTGGCTTAACCCCTTTAGCCTTGCCAAATACATGGCTTGTTCACCCACCTTCATTTTTTTATAAAGGCCTCTTTCTTCTGGTAAATAACCAATTTGCTCTACATGCTTTGCATTTAATCTTTCGCCATTAAAAAATAGCTGTCCCTCATCAGGACCGGTAATTTGGTTGATAATACGGATAAGTGAGGTCTTTCCTGCGCCATTGGGCCCAAGCAAGCCAAAAATACTCTGCTCCTTCACCTCAATACTTACACCCTTCAGCGCTACATGATGGGCATATGCCTTTGTAATATTTTCTGCCTTAAAAAGCTCCATCTCTATGGTTTGTGTTACCAATCGGCAAAGCTATCATTTTTAGGCATTAACTAGGGAACCTTTGCCTAATGAAAAGTCTTAAAAAGAGTTAAGAATAAAATATGAAGAATGATAAATATCTAATCAAGGCATATTCCTGCCACAACCACATCATCAATTTGTTGATAATCTCCTTTCCAGTTCATAAAATGCTGATGAAGATAATCCTGTTGTTTTCCTTTTTCAACATCCTTCAACGATAGCAACAATTCCTTAAAACCTCGTATCATCAGCTTTTTGCCTTTTTGCCCGCCAAACTGGTCTATATAACCATCAGAAAAGAAAAACAGACCTTCACCTTCGCTATATGTAAAAGTCTGGGTATTGTAATTTTTCAGCTCCAATGATAAACCACTCACACCAATACCAAATCTGCTTCCTCTGTATATATTTAGTCCTTCTTTTGTCCCGTGTATTAATGGTAATGCCGCCCCGGCATATTTCACTTCTTTCTTTTCTTTATTAATCACACAAAGGCTCATATCCATACCATCTTTTATATCACTGCCATTGTCAGATTTGAATGCCCTGGCTAAATGAACATCTATCCGCTGCAATATTCTCCCGGGATCCATTAATCCTTCTTCTATAATGGCCTTGTTTAGCATCTCTGTCCCAAGAATACTCATGAAAGCCCCCGGAACACCATGACCTGTGCAATCAGCTATAGCAATTATATAATTCCCTTTCCATTCATGGTACCAGTAAAAATCACCACTCACAATATCCTTAGGAAGATAGTAAATAAAAGAGCCTGGAAAACTCTCCTGAATGATTTCGACCTTTGGCAATATTGCATTTTGCAAGCGTTTAGCATAAGTTATACTATCAGTAAGTTCTTCATGTTGTTTACTTAATTGTTCGTTCACAGCCGACAAATCCTCTGTTCTTTTTTTCACTTTCCGCTCAAGCAATGCTGTCAGTTCTTTCTGCGCTTTAAGCTGTCTCTCTTTTTCCTTTTCAAGTTCTTTTCTAGCTGAAATATCCCTGATACACGTTTGATATATTTTCCTTTCTTTTTTTTCTACCAAGCCAATTGATATTTCAGCCCAAAACAGCGAACCATCTTTTTTAAGGCGCTCGGTCTCAATAAGAAATTTTCCTTCCTTCTTAAGTATATCTCTAAGCTGCTTATAATCATCCTTTTTATGTTTTGGTAAAAATATATAAGTTGGCTGGCCAATAATCTCGTCACGTTCATATCCGTAGATTTCTAAAGCCTTAGAATTTACATCAAAAATTAACCCGGTCTTGGGGTCAACCAACAAAATACCTTCTGTTGACTGCTCAAAAAGCTTTAAGTAACGCTCATTACTTTGCACTACCTCATTGTATAATTCTCTTAGATTATCACTTTTATACCCCGCTATATATGCCATTAATCCAAGAAAGATAGGCGCTGTATCAATTATCCAATGATGATAATCGCTTTTTTGCACTTCGATAACACTTTGAAAGCCAAAAGAAAGACCCTTGATGTATATATCCAGCACAACAACCACCAAAGGAAACATTAACCCAAAAAGTGCACCTAGAATCGCATATCGTATTGAATCCTTATTGAACCAAATTTTCAATTTTCTCAGGATGTTGGGTTCAAAAGAGGCCTTTTTAGAATATCCCGGTGATTGTATATGTACTCGCCCGTTTTCCAAAGTTTAACTTATCACACCATTTAGATTCAAACGGAATAATACAAATTAACGGAAGACAACCTTTGGCGGCCTTCTGGTTTCGATAACAGGCCCTGATTATACGATTAAGGGTAGGCTAAGCAGAATAGACCGTAATTTTATCCATTCTATTTTCTCTTCTTCTTTTTATCCTCTTCTGGTGGTAAAGGGCTTTTTGTAATTACAAAAGTCACCAAGCCCTCTTCGTTGTTGATATCCTGAACACTTATGGCCAAGATGCTGTCCTTAGCTTTAAAGCGTTCTGTGGTAAAATTCACATCTTCCTTTCCATCAATCAGCAGCCTTTGGTAGCACAACTCTGATGATACCTTTCTACCTTGATACTTGAACTCTACATAGGCTATGGCTGCATTGGTTATTTTTTGGCCTTTTTTAGCTTTTCCACAGCTTTCCCCACCACGAGGGGCATACAATTCAAACAACTTACCTTCAAGACCCAGTTCTTCAAATTTGTCACCCACATATAGTTTCAACTCTTTGGTTACTTCTTCAGTAACGGGTTCAGCCCCGCGTTTTTGGGCAAATACAGCTGTTGAAAGAATTATGAATGAAAGAAAAAATGTGTACCTCATGCGTTCAATAGTTTAGGGGTTGCAAGAAAAGATTTTTCAGCTAATCCCGCAATGGGTAAAGAGAAATTAAGCGTTTACACCTACCTTGAAAAGCGCTTTGAGCTTCCCAACGGTATAGTCAATCTCGTCTTTTGTGGTGTATTTACTAAAGGAGAATCTTACACCTGGCCTTTCTGGATCACGAGCCAACTCAGCCAATACATGCGAACCCACATTACTCCCTGAAGAACAAGCGCTACCGCCCGAGGCTGAAATACCATCTATATCAAGGTTAAAAAGCAAGGTCTCAGCAACATCGGTTTTGGGGAAGCAAACATTAAGCACAGTGTATAATGCAGGACCATCGACATCTCCATTGAAGTGAACATCAGGAATAGCCTCCACCAACTTTTTACGCATGTAGTCTTTAATGTTTTGTATATACTCTTGATGAATATCCATATCGCGGTAGGCTATCTCCATGGCTTTAGCCAATCCAACTATACCATAAATATTCTCCGTTCCACCTCTCATATTACGTTCTTGTGCACCACCATATATCAAAGGGCGTATTTTGATATCACTATTAATGTACAGGAAACCTATCCCCTTTGGCCCATGAAACTTATGTGCCGAGCATGTCACAAAATCCACTTCTATCTCCTGTAAATCAAGAGGATAATGTCCCATAGTCTGTACCGTATCACAATGGAATATAGCATCATACTGTCTACATAACTTACCCACCCCCTTAATATCCAATAAGTTACCTATCTCATTATTACCATGCATTAGGGAAACAAACGACTTATCGTTACCCTTAAGCAATTCCTCCAAGTGCTCCAGGTCCACCCTACCGTCATCATCCAGCTTAACATAGCTTAGCCTGAATAACCTTTCCTTTTCTCCCTCCTCCAAAGTATGAAGTACCGCATGGTGTTCAATCTTGCTGGTGATAGCGTGTTTAATTCCAAAATCATTAATACTGCAACGGATAGCCATGTTATTGGCTTCAGTACCGCCCGAGGTGAAGAATATCTCAGCGGGACTCACATTCAAATATCCTGACACTTGCTTGCGAGCTCTTTCAATCAAAGTCTTGGCCTCTCGCCCATGCCCATGTATAGAAGAAGGATTACCAAATTTTTCCTTCAATACAGGTATCATCGCTTCAACCACCTCAGGGTCGATAGGCGTGGTAGCTGCATTATCCAAAAAAACTTTCTTCATTGCTCAATGATTAGGTCAGGGCAAAATTAGGATTTTTGGGGGAAGTGGGGAAGTAGAGTTTTTTATAGGATTGTTGATTTTGTTACAAGATAATGTATATTTGAATAAACAACTTGCTTCTCAGGGTCTGTACCCCTTTTTCAGCTTATAATTACTTTGTATTTTCTGTGGAAAAAACAAGTTTGAAATTCTCTGTGTTCTCTGCGCTGCTTTGTGAACTCTGCGGTTAAGTGGTATTGAGATCGCGGGTCTCTGCCCGCGAACGCCGTAAGTCTTAATCTTAATACTTTGTACTTAATACTTAATACTATGATTCATCAACTCCTTAATATCCTTGATAATCTTGTTTGCAAGGTTGTTGGCAGTTGATTCGTTCTCACTTTCGCTGTATATGCGTATGATAGGCTCTGTGTTTGACTTGCGCAGATGCACCCACTCTTTATCAAACTCAATTTTCACCCCATCTTCCGTATTAATAGGGTTCTTGGCGTATTTATCTTTTATAGCAGCCAATATGGCATCCACATTGGTCTCCTTAGTTAGCTCTATCTTGTTCTTGCTTATAAAGTAGTTAGGGTAAGTAGCTCTCAACATAGAGATACTCTTTCCATACTTCGCCAGATGAGTTAAGAATAAGGCAATACCAGCCAAAGCATCACGGCCATAATGTATCTCAGGGTATATTACTCCTCCATTACCTTCACCGCCAATCACTGCGCCGCATTCTTTCATCCTGTTCACTACGTTTACCTCACCCACAGCAGCAGCGTGGTACTCACCACCAGCTTTCTCGGTCACATCTCTCAAAGCGCGGGTAGATGATAAATTAGAGACCGTATTCCCTTTTTTATGCTTCAATACATAGTCAGCCACAGCAACAAGGGTGTATTCTTCACCAAACATTTCACCGTCTTCACACACAAGAGCCAATCTATCTACATCAGGGTCAACCACTATGCCAAGGTCAGCCTTTTTCTTCACCACCATTTGAGAAATCTCGGATAAATTCTCTGGCAATGGCTCAGGATTATGAGGGAAAATACCATCAGGCTCACAATATAGTTCAACTACTTCTTGCACACCCAGTGCTTTCAATAATGGGGGTAATGCAATGCCTCCCGTTGAGTTCACACAGTCAATCACCACCTTAAAGTTGCGCGCCTTGATGGCATCCACATCCACCAACTCCAGGTTCAATATCTCCCGTATATGAAAATCAATGGCAGTATCATCCTTCACCACTTTGCCCAACTTATTCACATCAGCAAACTCAAAATCGTCAGCAGCAGCTAGGCTAAGCACTTCTTGCCCCCACTCTGCTGAGATAAATTCACCAGCACTATTCAATAGCTTTAATGCATTCCACTGTTTAGGATTGTGGCTGGCAGTTAGAATAATACCGGCATCTGCCTTTTTCTCAGTCACCATCACTTCAACCGTCGGTGTGGTTGAAAGTCCAAAGTCTATCACATTGATTCCCAAACCCTGAAGGGTTCCCAAAACCAAATTATTCACCATATCACCAGACACCCTGGCATCTCTTCCAATCACAATCAAGGGATTTTCCTTAACTTCTTTCTGCTTAATCAGGGTACCAAAAGCTGCTGTAAATTTCACTACATCCAAAGGGCTTAATCCCTCTCCTGGCTTGCCGCCAATCGTTCCTCTAATGCCTGATATTGATTTAATAAGTGCCATGCTAATTATGGTTTTAAAAGGGCGTACAAAAGTAGAAGTTTGCCCTTACTAAATGAAATTAACACTGTGTTTATCTTTTCGATGAACGTACTTTTTATTAACATTTTCTGTTGATAAGAAAAGGACGCGCGCAAGCCAATTTTGCTAATTTTGCGATAGATTTAACTAACCAACGGTTAGTAATGCATGAAAGAAGATACTAATTCCAACATCGGCGACGAACAGTTCGGCCAAAGTCTAAACAGATTTGAGCAAGTACTTAAGGGAAGGGAAAATGCCTTTTTTGACGTAAGCGAACTGGAAGACCTCATTGATTACTTTTTTGAGCAAGATAATTTGCCCAAGGCTATGAGGGCTATTGAGATTGCCATGCAGCAGCATCCTTTCTCCGTTGATTTCCTCTTGCGCAAAGCTCAAATACTCTGTGCAGATGAAAACTATGGCGAAGCATTAGAAGCATTGTCAACTGCAGAATTGCTTGACCCGCTTAATTCTGACCTTTTCCTTACTAAAGGTTCCATATACAGCCAAATGGGTAAGTTCAAAGAATCTATTCAGGCTTACAATAAAGCTATTGAGTTCTCTGATGAGCCTGACGAGATATTCATTTGTATAGCATTTGAATATGAAAACCTTGGGGATTATGACAAAGCCTTGGCTTACCTTAAGAAAGCGATAAAAGAAAACCCGGAAAACAAGGGTGCACTTTATGAAATATTCTTTTGCTTTGAAATGCTGGGTACCTATAAAGAAGGTGTTCAATTCTTCACTAGATATATTGATGACTATCCATACTCTCATGTAGCCTGGTGCTACTTGGGTGATATATACAGCAAATTGGAGAAGCACCGTGATGCTATAAGTGCTTACGATTTTGCTATCGTTATTAAAGAGGATATGACCGTGGCTTACTTCAACAAGGCCAACTCATTAGCTAGCCTGGAGTGCTACGAAGATGCCATTGAGGTTTACAAAGAGACTTTTCAGTTTGAAAACGAGCAAGCTACCACTCACCTATATATCGGTGAGTGCTTTGAGGAAATGGACAGCGATGCTATGGCCTTATTCCATTACAGGGAAGCCATCAAAATAGACCCTGACTATGCCGAAGCTTATTTTGCCGCTGCTACTATACTAGAATACAGCAGGAACTATACAGAGAGCCGTCACTATGCTGAAATTGCAGCTGCAAAAAATGAGAAAAATGCCGAATATAGGGGCTTCTTAGCTCAAATTAATAAGCAATTGGGTGACCTAAACCAAGCTATAGAGAATTACGAAGTAGCTATTGACCTGGAGCCTGACAACTCTGAGTATTGGATTGAATTGGCACAATTAGTTTTTGAAGAAAACAGCGAGATTGAAGGACTTGAAATGATGTTGGAAGCCATTAAAACCAATCCTCAGGACGCTGAACTATATTACAAACTTACTGCCTTGCTTTTTGAAGCAGGCAAGCAAAAAGAGGCTTATGAAATGCTTGATACTGCGCTGGGCCTTAATTTTGACCAACACACATTACTTTTTGAATATCTGCCTGAGGCTGTCACCGACAATGAGGTTCTCAGTTTGATAGATACTCACAAAGAATAGCACCATGAATTTTCACCTTACCGATATTCCTGAAAGGGATAAAAAACCCAGAGAAAACGGCCTCACCATGGTAATGGATAAAGGTCTTTCTACCCGCCAAGCCGAAGACTTGATAGAAACTTGTGGCGAGCTAGTTGATATTGTTAAATTAGGTTTTGGGACTTCACTTGTCTCCTCTAATATAGCTGAAAAAGTGAAGCTGTATAGAAGAGCGGGTTTCAAAGTTTATTTTGGTGGCACCCTGTTCGAGGCTTTCCTTGTTCGCGGCATGTTTGATGAGTATTGCCGACTACTGGATAAGTACAAGGTTGACTGTGCCGAAGTTTCTGATGGCTCCATTACTATTTCACACGATTTGAAATGCGAGTACATTTCACTCCTCTCTAAGAATTACACCGTTCTTTCAGAGGTAGGTTCTAAAGAAGCTGGTATCATCATTCACCCGAATAAGTGGATAAAGATGATGCAAACCGAATTGGATGCTGGCTCGTGGAAAGTGATTGCTGAAGCCAGAGAGTCAGGAAACGTAGGTATCTATCGTCCAAGTGGTAAAGCCCACGTGGCATTAGTCAACAAGATATTAAACAAAATACCAGGAGAAAAAATACTCTGGGAAGCGCCTCAAAAATCACAGCAGGTGTGGTTTATAAAACTTTTAGGGGCTAACGTAAACTTAGGAAATATCGCTCCTGAGGA
Source organism: Flavobacteriales bacterium (assembly GCA_028281825.1). Classification (GTDB taxonomy): domain Bacteria; phylum Bacteroidota; class Bacteroidia; order JANQJC01; family JANQJC01; genus JANQJC01. The sequence continues at coordinate 58,555 of JANQJC010000009.1, read as the reverse complement.
AGTTATTCCCCTGGAGACATTAAGATTAGGTGTGCGCGGGGATACATTCTTCCAGTTTTTGCAACAGGACTCAACACCCATCAAAGTAGAAAAACCCCAAATGGGGGAAAAGCCAAATAAAAAAGCGCAGAAAAACGAGAAAGTAACAAAAAATGGTACCAAGATGAAAGAGATAACAGCAAAGAACTTCAAAAAGTTAGTAGACAGCGGTGAGCCCTATCAATTGATTGATGTGAGAGAGGAATATGAGTATGAAATCTCTAACATAGGAGGTGAATTGATACCAATGGGCGAAGTGCTGTACAATCTTGATAAGGTGGCCCGCGATAAGAAAGTTATAGTCCATTGCCGCAGTGGGGCGCGCTCTGCCAATATTATTCAGGCATTAGAAGACAGACATGGCTTTGAGAACCTTTATAACCTTAAAGGTGGTATTCTTGCCTATGCTGACGAAGTTGACCAGACAGTAGCTAAGTACTAATCTACTTAGTTCATTATCATTTTACCAATCCATGCAGAGAAGTATTAAGGATTACCTATTGATTTTTACCAAGGGGATGGCAATGGGTGCAGCCGATGTTGTGCCTGGCGTGTCAGGAGGAACAATAGCTTTTATAGCAGGCATCTATGAAGAATTGATTAATTCAATTAAGTCAATAGATCATAGGGCTTTGCAGGTACTTTTCAAGCAAGGTATTAAACCCTTTTGGAAACACATCAATGGCAACTTTCTTTTTACTCTCTTTTTTGGAATTTTAGTTAGCATAGCTAGTTTGGCAAAGGCCATCACTTACTTTCTGGAAAACAAGCCAGTTTTGATTTGGTCTTTCTTTTTCGGGCTAATCGTAGCTTCTGTTCTGTTTATAGGTAAGCAAATTAAAAAATGGGATGCAGGTGTGATAGCGGCTTTGGTGTCTGGCACGGCCATTGCTTATTATGTGACCATAGCCGCCCCATCCAGTATGCCTGATGGATTAATCTATGTCTTTTTCGCAGGTTCAATAGCCATTTGTGCCATGATATTGCCTGGTATCTCAGGAAGTTTTATACTTCTCCTCCTAGGTGCTTATGCAACGGTATTGGGCTCTATCAGTGGTATGATAGACTCACTCAAAGCCTCTGATATGGCCAATGTAATCAGTAACGGAACCACTTTAGCAGTGTTTGCTACTGGTTGCTTACTAGGTTTATTAACCTTTTCTCATGCGCTAAGCTGGATGTTTAGAAAAGCACATAACGTTACTATTGCCTTACTAACAGGCTTTATGATAGGCTCCCTGAATAAAGTATGGCCCTGGAAAGAAGTAATTGAATGGCGAATCAACAGCCACGGCGAGCAAGTTCCTTTTCTGGATAGAAATGTGCTCCCAAACACTTACGAGGCTATTAATCGTGAACCCAGTCAAATAGGTATGGCGATTGGAATGGCAATTATTGGTTTCGCTGTAGTTTATCTACTTGAAAGGCTTGGAGAAAAAAAGCCAGCTTAAGTTGAACCATTTCCTATTATATCTGTTTGCCTTCTCAGTTAATTTGAACATATAAGTTTTTGATACATGAAATTATTTGAACCTTCCAATGTTGGCGCAACAGAAGTTAAGAACAGGATGTTTATTGCGCCGATGACGCGCAGCAGAAGCGATAACCCTGATGCAGCACCAACTAATATACACGTTGAATATTATAAGCAAAGAGCCAGTTCAGGCTTGATAATCACCGAGGGCACAGTAGTCTCTCCCGGTGGTGTGGGTTATATAAATGTGCCAGGTATTTACAGCGAAAAACAAGTTGAAGCCTGGAAAAAAGTAACTGAAGGGGTCCATGCAGAAGGTGGTAAAATATTTATTCAGATATGGCATGTAGGCAGAATATCTCACCCCACTTTTCACGATGGTGAGTTGCCTCTTGCCCCATCAGCAATTAACCCAAATACAAAAGTTTTTACGAATAAAGGACTTGAGGAAACAGTCACTCCAAAAGAAATGACAGTTGAAGAGATTAAAGCTACAGTCCAGGAGTTTAAGAATGCAGCTGCTAATGCCATGAAGGCTGGCTTTGATGGCATTGAGATACACTCGTCCAATGGATACCTTTTCCACCAATTCTTCACCAATTGCAGCAATACCCGCACTGATGAGTATGGCGGAAGTGATGAAAACAAAAGCCGTTTCTTTTTTGAAGTTTTGGAGGCTATCAAAGAAATAATGCCATTGAACAGGGTTGGCGTTAGGCTCAACCCAATGTTGCACGGCCTAATGGGTATCGAAACGGATGAGACAACCGCTAAAACCTTTGAATACATCATTACCAGGATGAATGATTACGACCTGGCATATCTTCACTTGAGCAGGCCGTTTGTAGATTCAGACGTTCCATGGTTTATTAAAGATGTGATTGGACATTATCGACCCTTCTACAAGGGATTCCTGATAGCTAACTCTAACTATGACAAAGAAAGTGGAGAAGCAGAGCTAGCTGCTGGCAGGGCAGATGCCATTGCATATGGCAAGCCATTCATCAGCAACCCTGACTTGACAGAGCGTTACAAAAACGATTGGCCTTTAGCTGAATGGGATAAATCAACTTTTTATACCCCAGGCACAAAGGGATATACTGATTATCCATTTTATTCTGAGAACTGAGATTTCCGTCTTGATAGGGATACAAAATTTTGTGTCACTACTTAATATATAATTGAATAGTTTTGTGCAAACGATTTGTCCATGCGGCTTTTTGGCTTAATCGGGTACCCACTCGCTCACTCTTTTTCGCAAGATTACTTCAGGCGAAAGTTTGAGGCCGAAAATATTCGCAATACTGATTATCTCAATTTTCCAATTCGCTCTCTTTCGAAGTTTCGCAAAGTGATGTATGACCATCCAGAATTGGATGGTTTAAATGTTACTATCCCATACAAAGAAGATATTATCCCCTATCTTGATGATGTATCACCTATTGCCAAAGAAATCGGTGCAGTAAATACTATCAAGTTAGAAAGAGGGGATATTGAAATAAGACTGGTGGGGTACAATACAGACCATGTTGGGTTCACCGAATCGCTTACACCCTTGATAAAATACCACCACAAAAAAGCTTTGATATTGGGCATGGGTGGTGCATCAAAAGCAGTGGCTTATAGCTTGAGACAAATGGGTATTGGGTTTCAATACGTATCAAGGTCAACAGAAAACACCTTGCGCTATGAGGAGTTAACTCAAGAATTAATTGAAAGTCATACCGTTATCATAAACACCACACCACTCGGTATGCACCCAAAAGTGGACGATTGCCCAGAAATACCTTATCAATACTTAACAGACAAGCACCTGCTATACGACTTGGTGTATAACCCCTATAAAACCTTATTCCTGCAAAAAGGAAAAGAAAAAGGCGCAACTATCAAAAATGGGCAAGAGATGCTGCAAATTCAAGCTGAAAAAGCTTGGGAGGTTTGGAATGGTTAACACACCAAATTAGGCTTCTTCTTCTCCATCCATATTTCAGGGCTTTCAAGAGCTGTAAAACCCAGCTTTTCATACACACCATGTGCATCTCGAGTACCTAAGGCTACTTTATCCACATTTTTCATGCTTTCATGCTCCAAAACGTACTTCATCAATCTCAGTCCTAATCCCCTACTTTGATATTCTTGGTCAATAAATACATCCAATATATATGCAAAACGTAGGGTATCTGTCAGCACCCTTGCAAAACCTATTTGCTTGTCTCCATCATACATCCCGAAATTGACAGAGGAATTTTTAATCATCACTTTCATTCCTTCATAGGTTCGGCCTTTGCCCCAATAAGTTTCTTTTAAAAAGTTGTAGACGTAAGCAATATCCAGTTTCTCATCGTCTGTTGAAATGGTGATTGTATCAGCTGGCATAAGGGAAATTTTGCTACTAATTTACTTTAGTTCTATATCATACGAAAGATACGTTAAAATTAAGCTTCCGACTCCTATATTCTGGTCTCTGGCTCCTCAAAAAGCCCTATCTTTGCAGGCTGTGGATTTCAAAATTACATCTGATTTCAAGCCTACTGGCGACCAACCTGAAGCAATTGCACAGCTCTCAAAGGGCGTTTTGGATGGCGACAAATTCCAAACCCTGCTGGGGGTGACAGGCTCTGGTAAAACCTTCACTATTGCCAATGTAATTCAAGAGGTACAAAGGCCAACACTCATCATGAGCCATAATAAGACTCTAGCGGCGCAATTATATGGTGAGTTCAAGCAGTTCTTCCCTGACAATGCGGTAGAGTATTTTGTTTCCTATTACGACTACTACCAGCCTGAAGCATACATTCCTGTAACCAATACTTATATCGAGAAAGACCTCTCCATCAATGAGGAAATCGAGAAGCTGCGATTGAGCACTACTTCTTCCCTACTTTCTGGCAGGCGTGATGTGATAGTGATTTCCTCGGTCTCGTGTATTTACGGCATTGGTAACCCGACTGATTTCAAGAACAACACTATACAAATTCAAACTGGGCAAACCATCAGTCGCAACAGGCTTTTACTGGATTTTGTCGGCTCATTGTATTCAAGAACAGAAGCCGATTTTAACAGGGGTAATTTCCGCGTAAAAGGCGATACTGTGGATATATTCCCTGCTTACGCCGATATCGCTTATCGTATATTCTTCTTTGGAAATGAAATAGAAGAAATTGAGTCTTTCGACCCTATTTCTGGTGGAAGATTGGAAGGCTTTGACCAACTGACAATTTATCCTGCCAACATCTTCGTTACATCCCCTGATACGCTTAAATCTTCCATCTTTGAGATACAGGATGACTTGATGAAGCAAGTAGAATATTTTAAGGAGGTAGGAAAACACTTAGAAGCTAAGCGATTGGAAGAAAGAGTAACCTATGACCTGGAAATGATGCGTGAATTAGGTTACTGCTCGGGTATTGAGAATTACAGCCGTTATTTTGACCGCAGATTGCCTGGCACCCGCCCCTTTTGCCTGATAGATTATTTCCCTGAAGATTACCTGATGGTAATTGATGAAAGCCATGTGTCAGTTCCTCAGTATCGTGCTATGTATGGCGGTGATAGGTCTAGAAAGCAAAACCTGGTGGAGTATGGCTTTCGCCTTCCAGCAGCAATGGACAATAGGCCATTGAAATTCGAAGAATTTGAATCATTGCAAAACCAGGTAATATACGTAAGTGCCACTCCTTCCGATTATGAGTTAGAGCAATCGGACGGTGTAGTCGTAGAACAAATTGTTCGCCCAACTGGCTTGTTAGACCCTATAATTGAGGTTCGCCCTAGTATCAACCAAGTGGACGACTTATTAGACGAGATAGAACAGACAAGGACCAAGGGAGAACGTGTATTGGTGACTACCCTCACCAAACGCATGGCTGAAGAGTTGAGCAAATACCTCGTTAACCTAAACATCAATTGTCGTTACATCCACTCCGAGGTAGATACGCTTGAACGTGTGGAACTTCTAAGAGATTTACGCCTAGGCAATTTTGATGTATTGGTGGGCATCAACCTTTTGAGAGAAGGGCTTGACTTACCTGAAGTTTCATTAGTAGCCATCTTGGATGCGGACAAAGAAGGTTTTTTGCGCTCGACCCGCTCACTTACACAGACGGCTGGCCGCGCTGCTCGTAATGTGAATGGTCGCGTTATCATGTATGCTGATACCATAACCGAAAGCATGCAACAAACCATTGATGAAACTGAACGCCGACGTGATAAGCAAATGAAGTACAACGAGAAATTGGGCATCACCCCTACTGCACTTAAAAAATCTCGTGAAGCGATTATGAACCAAACCATAGTAGGCAAGAAAACAGGTGAGCCAAAGGCTTATGTAGAGCAAGAGATTACAAGTGTAGCTGCCGACCCTGTAGTGCAATATATGAGCATAGACCAACTCAAGAAAAGCCTTGAAAAAACCCGCAAAGCGATGGAAGTAGCAGCAAAGGAACTTGATTTCCTTGAGGCAGCCAAGCTACGTGATGAAATGTATGCTTTGGAGAAAGTGATTGAAGGGAAGAAAGACTAGCTGCTTATCCTCTTATTTTAAACTTAACCTTTTCTCTCACAGCCGCCTTTTCTTCTTCATTCAACTGGGAGAATGGCCTGCCAAACATCAACCCACTTTGCTCTTCCCAATACTCCGATTTTACTTCATACAATCTATCACTGATATTCACATAAGTGTCAAATGCAGTTCCTTTCTCTATTTCAATTAAAAAGCCTGCATTCCCTACATTCTCATCATAATGCTTGCGCGCCAATGATTTAATGTCACCTATATCAATTTTCTCTCCGTCAACTCTAATTTCATCATCTTCAGTAACCCTTATAATCAAATAATTATAAACTGTATTATCTACTGGTACCTCCTGCAATACGGCATCAAGTCCTGCATCTTGTAGTGCAGCAAAATAAAAAGTCCATAGGGCATAGGTCCTCATTGGTTCCCTTTCGAAATCTTCAGCATCGAAAATTGAAATCATAATCGAACCAGTCTTGGCAATACCACTGTCAATTGGAATTTTTGTTTCTCTCAGCTTTTTGCCAAGTAAATCCAGCTTTGTATGACCAATTACCGTATCTTGCTCTTTACCAAAGCAATCCGCAAATTGAACAAAGTTAACTTTCTCTAGTCCTTCCCATTTATCTCTCCTGCTTACCGGAAACTCATTGGTTGCAGCCATCCTCTCATACAACCCAAGAATCGCCTTTCCACTAGCGTCTTTTAAGTATTCCTCAGTTATTAAGTAGTTCTGAAATGAATCTATCTCTTCCTCCAGGTTAACCCCTTGCTCACTATAGCTCGCAACCAAACAATCATATATCCTGTTTTCAACTATCTTATCTTGATTATTTGTAATACAAGAAGATAGGGTTATAATAGGTAATATGAGTAATGATAATCTCATTAGCTTTTGTTAAAGTTTGTTCAATTTTAGTCAAAATTCATATCCTATCCCCAAAAATTCCCATCTTATCTAATACTGCCTCGCTTTCCCATCGAGAATACTTATAATTGCAGCTACCGAATGCATATCAGAACAGCATTTCGTAAATTTATAAGACTAACAAAACCGAGACAATCATGAACAAGATTGTGTTACTTTCTATTTCTCTACTTGTATCCCTATTCATGGGTTCTTCATCCTATGCTCAATTGAGTCAAGGTGGCACCCCTGTGAGTTTTACAAAGAAAGGCTTGGAGCAAAATATTCCTGTTTATACTTTGCCAAGTGTTGATGCAGCTGCATTGCTAGCTGAAGATGAAATAAACCACGCAAATAAAATCGGGCGTTATCGTTTTGGTGCTGAGCTTCCTGTGAATATAACCCTTGCTGACAATGGCAATTGGGAAAACCTTAAAAATGGTGCCGGACTATGGAGGCAATCTATCAAGTCTAATGGTGCCTACTCTATCAACTTAATATTTGAAAATTTCTATCTAGCTGAAGGTTCCAAGCTTTTTATATACAACTTGGACAAGTCTGCAGTTTTAGGAGCCTTTACCGAAAAGAACAACAAACCCCATGGCTATTTCGCCACTAATCTTATCGAAGGAGACCAAATTACATTGGAATATTACGAGCCTGCCCATGCAAGGGGTGTGGGGCATTTTAAATTAACCACTGTAGTTCATGCTTACAGAAATGTGTTAGATGACTTAACCAAATCTTCATCAGCAGGTGGTTCAGGTGCTTGTAATATCAATGTAAATTGCCCACTGGGTGCTAACTGGACCAATGAAAGAAACGCTGTAACCCGCATAGTGCTTGGCGGTGGCCTTTGTTCAGGTTCTCTGGTCAATAATACAGCAAACGACGGAACACCTTATTACCTAACGGCCAATCATTGTTATCAAGGCACTAACCCTGCTACCTGGGTATTCCGTTTCAACTACCAGAGTTCTACTTGCGGTGGCTCAAGCGGGCCAACGAATCAAAGTTTAACTGGTGCCATTTTTAGGGCAAGTAACGCAGGTTCTGATTTCGCCTTGGTTGAGTTAGACGACCCAATTCCTGCTAACTACAATCCTTATCTAGCAGGTTGGAGAAATGATAATAATTCATCTTCATCATCTGTATGTATTCATCATCCTTCAGGTGATATTAAAAAGATATCCAGAGACCAAAACGCAACTACATCTGCCAACTTTAGTGGAGCATCTACATGGAGGGTAGGAGCATGGGAAGAAGGCACTACAGAAGGTGGTTCATCAGGTAGCCCTTTGTTTGATGAAGCCACCCATCAAATCATTGGTCAACTATATGGTGGTAGTGCAGCTTGTAATGGCTCTAACCCAAACAGCCAGCCCGACTTTTATGGCAAGTTTTCCACTTCTTGGAATGGAAGTTCATCATCCAATAGGCTACGTGACTGGCTTGACCCAGGCAATACTGGTGCAACCTCTGTTAATGGATTAGACCCATATGCCCCACTGTTTGCTCTTGATGCCGGATTAATATCTATCAATAGCCCAACCGATGGAGCGGATATCTGTGATAACTCTATTACCCCAGTAGTTACCATCAAAAACTCTGGCGGTGACACACTTACTTCTTTAACAGTAACCGTGAATATTGATGGTAATAATTACGTAGTAAACTGGACAGGCTCATTAGCAACCAATGAAACTGAAGACATCACATTCAACACTGTAAACCTTGGCTCAGGCGCTCATACTATGATTGCTACCGTTAGTTCTCCAAACGGTGGTACTGACCAAAACTCTCAAAACAATAGTGCTAACGTCAACTTTAATACGATTATTGGTTCTGCAATAACACTCACTTTAGTAACTGATAACTGGGGAGAAGAAACAAGCTGGGAACTAAGAAACTCTGGTAATCAAGTACTTTACAATGAGGATATCAATACTTACGGAGACAACTCAACATATGAAATAGACTTTTGCCTGGCTGACAATGACTGTTATGAATTCACCATTTTTGATGATTATGGCGATGGTATTTGCTGCAGTGAAGGCCAGGGTTCATATACTTTAGAAGATGAACATGGTTTTGAAATAGCAACTGGTGGTGATTTCACTAACCAGGAAACTTCAAACTTTTGTTTACCAATACCACCACAATTGCCATATGCAAATTTCTCTGGCAATAATACAGCCATTTGCAGAACACAACAGGTGCAATACAGTAATCTGGATACCAATAATTATCCTACTACCTACTCTTGGGAATTCGAAGGTGGAACCCCATTTACAAGTAGCAATTCAACTCCAACCGTTACCTACAATTCTGCTGGCACGTATAATGTGACGCTAATTGCTACCAATACATTTGGTTCTGATACAACCACTCTAACAGACTACGTTACTGTGTACTCCAGGCCAACACTTAGCTTATCCTCCACTATTGAGTACAATGGACAAAGTGACGGCACTGCAACAGCAAGCCCCAGCAATGGAACACAACCTTATACTTACGCATGGTCTGGTGGTAATGGCTCTGCGCAAACCATCACAGGACTTTCTACTGGTAATTATATGGTTACTGTTACCGATGCTAATGGTTGCTCTGTAACTGGAAATGTTACCGTTGGAACTAATGTTGGCCTGAGCGATATAGAGATAGCTAAAGCTATTCAGATATACCCGAACCCCACAGTAGGTGAACTTAATGTATTACTTCCTGATAATGTGGAAGCTACATCATTCAGCATTTATAACTTGATAGGTGAAGTAATAATAGAACAAGTCGGAGTAAACAAAAAACTGCTAAATCTGGACATTAGTGACTATAGCCACGGTGTGTACTATCTCGTTTTACGCATTGACAATAAGCAAATCACCAAAAAGATAATATTAGCTAAATAGACACACTACTCTAATGCAACGTTACTTTTTAATCATATTCTCTATTTCATTGGCTTGCTTTCTGGTGCAATGTAAAAGCAAATCCAATAAATCTAAGATTGTTAACGATAGTAGGACTGCTCAGTTGGAAGATAACCAAGACCCTGAGAATGTCATTATTGATATTGAATATAAGAACCTATCTAACCCTTACAAAATCAGGGAGTATTCTATTGAAGATGATATTCTGACACTTATGGTAAGTTACAAGAATGCCTGCAAGGATGATGACTTCAACCTTTATAGCTCGGGTATGTTCTTAAAAAGCCTTCCTCCCCAGGCTAATGTTTTTCTAGAGCTAGTTCGAGGTTCTGAGTCATGTGCAGAAAAACAAGAAAAAGAACTCCAGTTTAACATCTCTGCTTTGAAATATCAGGGACAAAAAAAGGTAGTCATCAATATCAACACTCACGAAAATAAGGTGGACTACGTATACTAAACTTCTATTTTCTATATCTTTAAGGAAAGATTTTTTTGTGATGAAGGATTTACTGAATGATTACGACCCAAAGGAAGAAAGGATAAACATAATCACTCACCTGGTGGGCTTTATAGCCAGCATCGTGGGCCTTGTTTTCTTAATTATTTATGCAATCATGTTTGGTGATTATAGGCACATCACCAGCTTCACCATATTTGGTGTAAGCATGATTACACTCTATTTGGCATCTACCTTGTATCACTCAGCAAAGAAGCCTAAGTCAAGAATGAGGCTTAAGATTTTTGACCATTCAGCCATCTATTTGCTGATAGCAGGGTCTTACACACCCTTTGCTATGGTAACTCTAGAGGGCGCATGGAGCTGGGCAGTATTGTCAGTTATATGGGGCTTAGCTATAATAGGTATCATAGTCAAGCTGTATCATACAGGCAAGTTCAAAACCCTGTCTACTCTTAGTTATGTGCTTATGGGATGGGTAGTCGTTTTTGCAGGAAAGCCACTGGTAGAAAATTTATCTACCAATGGCTTAAAATGGCTTATTTGGGGAGGAGCGTCTTATTTGATTGGTGCAGTTTTTTATAGCATTAAAAAACTACCTTACAAGCACGCTATCTTCCATTGCTTTGTATTAGTAGGTACTGCCTGCCACTACTTTTCGGTTTTACTTTACGTGCGCTAGGCGATTAGTGCTGATGCCCACCTGGACCATGAACGTGGCCATGTGATATTTCATCCTGGCTGGCTGCGCGAACCTCAGTTACTTCAACATCAAAATGTAACGTTTCACCAGCAAGTGGATGGTTCATATCTAATGTTACTTTCTCACCTTCTACTTTGGTAACTACAGCAATGCTCACACCTTGGTTGGTCTCAACCCTGATACGAATTCCTGGTTTCACTTCCTCAGGCTCCTGAAAATTAGTAATATCTACCTCTTGAATCATGGAATCATTGCGCTGACCATAGCCCTGATCAGGTTTTACAGTAACTTTCAGCTTGTCCCCAGCTTCTTTATCAAGTAATGCGTTTTCTAAACCTGGAATGATGTTTCCGTGGCCTTGTAAATAAGCTAAAGGCTCACGACCTTGAGAACTATCCAAAACCTCTCCAGAATCATTGGTTAATGTATAATGAATGCTTACAACACTGTCATTTGAAATCTTCATTTAATGATTTACTTTTATGAATTAATAGTTTTACATGGCTAAGATGGGGAAATAATTTGAGGCAAAGAAATTGCGCTCCCGTTACCCCTAGCCCATTATATAACCACAATACCTTAATTTTGTTGCTAATTACGCTAAGTAAACCTGTTGATGATTAAGAGATACATACTAATATTGGGGTGCCTATTGACTTGCTTTGTGAGTAGCAATGCCAGTATTATCAGAGACACTATTATAGCAAGGCGCGTGTTTCAAAATATATGCGCTGACTCATCAGGTTGTATCATAAGCATTAAAAACGAGGGTGATACCCTAAGCGTATTCAAAGTTCAATCAGATCACTTCTTCAAAGCCAAGGGATATATGTTGAATGATATCTACAACATGCAAATTGACCACCCAAATGAGCCACTGGAAAGACTTGCATGGATGTATGTGATTGATAAGATTAATTATTGCAGGCCTTTCTCTGAAGAAGGTTGGATGCATTACCCTGAACTGATGGTAAACTCACTCGGTAATGGTTTGTGTGATGATATGGCTACACTACTTTCCTTCATATGGAAAGACCTCATGTTTGAATCACGCATATGGACCATAGAGGGTCACGTGGTACCCGAAGTATACGTGAAAGGAAAATGGCATATGTATGACCCTTCATATCAAGTTTACTACCTAAATAAGGATAATAAAGTAGCAAGTGTTGAAGAAATAGCCAAGGATACCACCCTTATGAACCGAAAGGTATATGCATCAAATGTTGCTTTTCACCCAAAAGCCCTGTCCAGTTCTAAAGCGTTAAAGAATATGTATGCTACCACCGAGGATAACTTTATTAATGAAGGATATAATAACAGAATGAATCCTATCGATATAAGGTTCTACTTGCCAAAAAAATCGTCAATGACTTTTCCGATAAGATTTCCCGAATACTTCTGGCCCTATAAGGGAGCTGATTTCCCTGAATATACTTTTGCTGAAATAAAGGTTGCTGATAGTAGTGAGTGCTCCATTAAAGTTCCGTTGGTTTTACACAACATAAAGGGAAAAGGGAAAGTATCTATCAACGATTCAATATTTACCATTGGCTCTGAAGAGATAGGCACCTACATAAAAAACACTAAAAGCTATATTGAAAAAGTAACTTTTGTGGGCAACCATTCAGGGGTAAGGCTTCACTATTTTGTCAATGAAAGGTTATCAAGCACGATAGACGAATTGGTTATTAAAGGAACGAACATAAAAGATATAGCCGTTGAATGGATTCCAAAAGGTAAATTACCTACAACGACTGTTGTTGATATAGACAGCATTCTGGAATACAATAATCAACTCTACCTATCCTGCAAAACCAAAGTGGACAAATTGCTTAAAAACCCTGATACAGGTGACATGGAAAGCCTAACCAGGGAAATAATAGTATCAATAATTCAATGTGATAAACATATTTCCCCATCACAAAAGCAACAAAGGATAGATAAAATTGAGGCTCAATTGGATTATATTCATGAGCAACTTGGTGACAACTTCGATAACTTTTTTAAAAATAGATTATCCCCAGGTATTATAATTGTTGTGATGGCCTACCTTGAAAATTTGGACCGAAAGACGCTGAAAGAGTTAATGATGAAGTAATAGGTCATAGTAGCTGCGCAAAACTAGAAACAGAACCACGTTGGACAAAACACTTTCACTAGTAAAGTCATTGCGTTTGAAAGAAATCTTATTGATGACAGGCTTTTCTTTCATAGGCATTTTATTCACTGATGTTTCAGGCTGGACCAACTGGTTGAAAAATATCACTGTTTTCTTTTTTGTTTTCTTCTATGTGTTGGCCGTTTTTGCCATGAATTCCTTTGCTGATTATGAAAAGGACAAACACTCTAAAAGACTGAAAATTGTGGGTGATATTTCCAAACAGACCTACATCCAGTTATTCATTCTCTTTTGTGTTTTGTTCGGTGTGTTATCTTATGCTGTCAATGTCACTGTACTGATACTTAGCCTATCCTCATTACTTTTATGGGGCTTCTACTATCTGCAGCCCTTGCGCCTAAAATCAACTTTTTTAGGAGGTACTTTAATACACCTGCTAGCAGGTGTATTACATTTTCATACTGGATACTGCAGCTATCAAGAATATGGTATAGAATCATTGACTATTTCTATCAACTTTGCTTTACTTTTATCTGCGGGCCACTTTCATCATGAAATAATGGACTACGATGATGACAAAAGTACTGGCAGCAAAACTACGGCAGTCAGAATTGGAAAAGATAAGGTGTTGCTTTTAAGAACCGTGCTGATAGCTTTTACGCTGTTTTACTGGAATACACTCTTCTTTTTCAACATTATTGAGACTATCGCGTTTTATGCTTTTGTTGTGCCCACGGCCACCTTGCTTATTATGTCTCTAATAATGAGAGACAAGGAAATAAAGAAATTCCAAAAGATTTCTCGCGCCATTTTTCTAATTGCAGGAATAGCAATGATACTGGTAAAACTGGCCGCGAATGCCAATTACTTTTGAGCGGTAATTATCTTATAATCTATAATGCCCCTGTCTGTAAGTTCTTTAAGGGCAACACAAGCCTTTAAATGATTATTAAATGTCTCAGAGCTATTGTCCCCAAGTTTGGCAACTGCCTTGGTATATGAATTTAAAATACCTGGTCCTACTTTATCCAGAAGCGATGTTTGGGTGATATGGCTAAAATCTACCTGGCTAAGTAATTCACCGTGATTTCTTATATATTCAATAATGGCCCAGCCTTTTCTAAAGTCACTTAACCATTCTAGTTCTTCAGGGGTGTTAGCTTCTCGCTCTTCAAAATAGTCCATGAATACGAAGCGCCCCCCTGGTTTTAGCACTCGATAAGCCTCTGAATATACCTTTTGCTTATCTACCGCATGGCATATGCTCTCTACTGCAATTACATAATCTAAACTTGAGTCGGCAAGATTCGTTTTTGAGTAATCTGAAATCAAATACTCAATTTGGCCATTAATATTGTTTTGTTCTTTAATCCTGTTGGCAAAATCAACTTGTGTTGAAGAAATATTGATACCACTTATCCTTAGGTTAGGATAGTTTTTAGCCAGGTAAATGCAAGTGCCACCAATTCCGCAACCAAAGTCAGCCAAACTGGCTTTGGTATCATTTTTAATACCTAAATGCTCGGCCAAGAACTTATTGGTATTTACCTTGGCGGCATCGTTATCCATGCTTTCCTCAGTAAAATAACCAAGGTGCATAGCGAGTGATTTAGGATTATGGCCCTTCTCAAATCTCTCTAGCCAGCACTCATCATAGTACTTTAATAAATCCTCTTTTGTAACCACTTCTTTATTCATGTCCATAGAAGCCATTGGCTCTTATACTTTTTTAATAAACTGCCTTACCCAACGCTTCAATAGTAGACCTTATTGGTTTCTTAAACAATAAGTTATACTCCAACAAAGGACCTACAATGCAGGTAGTGCAAGGGGTCTTTCCATCAAATTTATCTTCCCAATTATACTTCATCAAGTCAACCCCTTCAAAATTACCCTGTGTAAAAATACAAGGATAAGCAATACCAGAAGGATCTATTGAAATAAATCCGCTCCCCGCCATGCAACGATGTTCAGCATCGTATACCGAAGTCTGTTTGTAATTGTGCCATTGACTGATAAATTTCAAATAACCAGTAGAACTGGTGATGGGAGCTCCCTGTTTCTTCTTTTCCAGCAGGTATAACCAAAAATCCCTTGTTGCTTCATGCTCTAGGTCGTCAGGCGCAGTCCTCCCTGCACACATTGAATCATAGCACTCAGGCTGAAAATGCACATCTATCTTCTCACGCACAGCTAGGTCAACCATATAATCTGCCATAGACTTATCAGGGTCAGTTACAACAGATATTGCTGTTACTTTCTTCTTGCGTTTTACTAAATCCCGAGTTGCTTCGAGAATCTTTTCGTAGCTCTGTTTACCTCTATTTATTGCATGTTTCTCAGCAGTGCCATCTATACTCACAAAAAAGTAATCAACTGGGTCAAGCACATCTTTATACCTGTCATACAACAGCATATTGGAGTTAAGACTGACAAAAAAGCCTCGTTTCTTAGCTAATTTGATAATCTCCCCCAAATCTTTCCTCACCATGGGTTCACCACCAAAGATACCGAGCCTCAAGACGCCCATTTTCTTCAATTTCCTGAAAAGGACATCCATTTGCTCCAGATTGAGTTCTGGTGCTTTGATATTGGGTAAATCACAATAGGTGCACCTCAAATTACACTTATTGGTAATCGCAAAAGAAGCAGAAAACGGGCGTGGCTTCCCATTTAAGTGAAACGAAGATAAACTCTGCGCATAAGCAGCACCCATCTGCAATAACCTGTAAGTATCCATGCTTTTCTCCTCCTTTACAACGTATGCCTAGCGTTCAAAAAAACTTTTAACTAACGAAGATAGGAAATAAAGGGCTGAAAAGATAGCAATTGGCTCAATCACGTATACAAACCTGGCGTCTCCATAAAAAATAAATGTGATTAAAAAGGTATTTAGAATGAACAATGGAAATATAAATGGAATGTCTTTTATCATGTTTCTTCTAAACAATAATAATCCTGATAAAAAGAATATAATGGTATAAACGATTAAAAGTTGAAAATTGAGATGGTGTAATATTAAATATCCTAACCCTGAAATCAACAAAAAAATAACATTTAAAAACGTCTTATCTACTCCTATTCCCAACATCCACATCAAACATCCAAACAAAAATGCAGCAAGCAGCAAAAAGGTGTTGGTACTACTTGTCGCCCTTACCAACTTGGCCATAGCTATCTTGAAAAAGAGACTTGGATTATCCGCATAGAATGAGACGACCTTCATCAAAACAGGTTTGTCTTGATATTTATTATTGTAAATGGCACTTTCCCTTACTCTCCACTCTGGGTGCCAATGCCCATCAGTACTAAATTCATTGTGCACTGAAAGCCATTCGTCCTTATTAACTTGATTGGAAATTATCACCATTTTATCTCCAATCGCGTATCTTGAATAAAAGTGAGTTGCTAGTGAATGATACTCTTTGTTTTCAATAATACTGCCTCGATTCTCCCACTCCTCTCTTTTGGAAGTATCCAATTCACACACTTGCTCTGATTCTAACAGTTTCTGCTTCCACTCCACTCTTTCTGTTTGTGTATTTACCCTCAAATAGTTAGCATAGATAACCCAAGGCAGTAACACGAGGGCAACGGATAAGAACATTATCACCATTTTAGTCATCAACTTATCGATACGGAATAAGAAGAAAGCTAAGCAAATAGGGATTAGTATGGCTATAAAACTGATATCTCCTTTGGTCAATAAGCCTAGTCCAATCATAATACCCATCAAGGAGAATTTCTTATGTGTTGGAGTTTTTACAACCAACACCCCCACCCATGCAATGCAGGCAAAAAAGAAAGTCATCATGATAGCCGGAAGGACATCCGACAAGCTATGATAGACTTGCGTACCAAATAGAAGCCCTGCTAATACTCCAAGTAGCACCCCATAGTCATTATTGATGGTTTGCCCCATCCCTATCAACACAAAGACGATTCCAATGAAAAATAATAAATTAAGGTTGTAGGCATACTTGAGGTTGGCTCCAAATATCTTGTAAACCAAACCAAGTATAAAGGGATAAGCAGGGGGTTTCGCCAAATAGACTAGTGGTCCAGGGGTTGAAAACCTACATTTCATGTAGTTGGAGAGGGTATTGCCTTCAAGTATATTAGTTTGGTAGCAAGGCTCGTCTCCAATAAAGCCCATTGTGGGAAACTCCCCATATTCTGAAAAATTGACGGCTACCGTCTGGTACTCCCACACATCAGGTCCATCGGTAGAAAGGCCATATCTCAATGAGTCATTATGAAATACGGAAGTGACTACAACAATTGCAGTCAATAAGATTCTATATAATAGCTTCTTACCCATTATTAGTCTTTCTTGAATCGGTTGGATGTACCAACCTAGATACCCCTGAACTTTTTATACTGCACTGCGGCCCACACCAAAGGTAGTTTCCATCCATATGCCCACCAATAACTCACAGCTATACTTTCCTCTTGGTTCTTAACGTAATGCCACCACAGGCTTGGTAAAAAGAGGGTCTCACCAGCCTTCAAATCTACAACATATGGTTGGGCATTCCGCATTTTTGGATAGTTTTCATAATCGGGATTCTCGGGGTCAGTCCGCGCAAAGTTGGGCAGCTTTGAGAAACGGGAGTTAGGGTATATACTATCCTTTGGCTCAAAAAGGTAAATACGCTTTGAACCTTTGACTACAGTATAAAGGTTCTCGAACAAGTCTTGATGGGTTTCGGTAATAGTGCCTTTTGCCCCAATAAAAATACGCGCTCTTAAATACTTACCATCAGCACAATACCCTGGGGTGGGGTAATCGTCTCTTAGCTCCTGCGGAAAGACTTCATCAGTAGTGCCTATGGCATATCCCTCGCTAACATTTCCAGCCATTATTTTTTTGAGCGTCTCTTCCATAGGCTTGTTGAATATGCCAGTGCCATGCTCCAAGTCAAAATCGTGTTTCCCATCCTTGACCTTAACAGTAACAGGAGCCACCTTAGCATACCTTTCTGCAAAATACTGCATACTCCATTTGCCAAAAGCGGGCCACTCATCTACCAAACCTTCAATAATTACAGGCTTAGCCAGAGAAACATATTCTTTGAAAAATTTAGTCTTATGTATAGGTGATATGCGGGGGATACTCTTGGCTGGCTTCATTCACTGTTCTCCTTTACCTATTACCTTTTTCCTGTAATGCCATATTCTGCGCACCTCGTTACGGACATACTGCTTAAAAATAGTCCTTATGTTCTTCCTTACTTCTTCATGGCTTGAATCAAGTAGCACTTTGTATTCATTAGCAATAGCCTGACACACATTATACTTATAGTTTTTGTAAAATTCCTCTTCCAAGAGAGTTTCCAAAAACTTAATATGCGAAGTATGGAATTCGTAATTATTACGCTTAGATATACCCTGTTGATGGTTTCTATATACACTCCAAGGCTCATTGATGAAATAAAACTTAGATTGCCTGATGATAAAACAACAAACTTTCCAAAAAAAGGAATAGTTATTCTTAATGATACTGATATCCACTCCATCCAATGCAGAAGATCTAATCATTGCTGATGATGAGGGTAAGATAATTTCCCTTTGGATAAAGTCTGAAGGGTAAATTTCTTCTTTAAAGAGATAATTTTGAGAATAGAGATGCTTTTGAGCAAAGAGAACTTTATCAGAGCTATCTATGTGTGTAATCTTGGCATCATGGAAGACACCATTATACTCACTGTTCCCATCAAGGAAGTCAACCTGCTTTTGTAGCTTCAACTCATAATCCCAGTAATCGTCACCATCTAGCAAGGCAATGTACTGCCCCCGCACCTTAAACCTGGCACTGAATGCATTCTGAAAAACTCCTCGATTTTCGGCAGAGCGTAATGGGACAATTGTATCAGGATAGTTCTTGGCAAACTGATCAACTATAGTGGGAGTGTTATCTGTGGAGCCATCATCAGCAATAATGACTTCTATCTTAAAATTGACCTTTTGGGCCAATATGCTTTTGATAGCATCAGATATATATTTTTCGTGATTGTAAGTTACTACAACCACACTCACCTTAACAGGCTCCATTAAGCAAGTTCTAATAATTGAAGTACTGATTGCGGCAACTCTTTGGCTATTCCACCCTTATTAAGTTGACGCTCCCCAATAAACGAATTTCTTCCATGTAATACTCGCCTATCGTGAAAAAATACTGCTTCGTTGGGTTGTAGTTTCAACTCTGTCAACTCACCACTCTTCTCCACAATATCATTCATAAAAGCAAAAAAGTTTTCTACTAAATCCTGATTCTGGGTATCTCCTTTGGCGCGATAATAGTTCCAGTTCATCTTCCAACCTACACTATCTTGCTGCAAAATATAATCCTCATTATGGGCAATGGGATTGCCTTGTCTACCGAACTGTATCTTCCTTTCCTGCAATTGATTGAGTAATTCCTTGTTTTCCCAATCTAGGATTTCCACCAATTTATCTACATCTATAAAAGTGGTGGCTCCACCAAATCGGGCTTGTGCCGAGCAGTAGAAAAAAGCAGAATATATCTCAAAGGAGAAATAACCATAATCCGTATGCAAGGGCTGAGATTTGTTACTATGCTTGTAGGTATCAGTGGCTTTATCAGCATCATACTTAATCTCCGTCCACTTGTTAACATGAACTTGCCCAGTTACGGGGTCTTCCTCATAAATAAGGGGAATACCTACTGTTTTGGCCAGGCCTTTATAAAAATCAGGGATAGACTCCTGCTGAAAGTCGTGTTTTACATGCACCACTTTAGTGTTCTCAAATAGCAACTTAAAATCGCCTTGACCCGTTCCGGTTTCACATACTGAAAAGAATTCCATCTTATATTATTTTAGAGTTATCCGGAACATCTTCTTCTATTATTTTACCAACACCAATGCGTACCATCTTACCTATTTTAACCCCTGGCATTATCACAGCGTTAGTTCCAATGTATGAGCACTCTCCTACCTCTGCACCTCCTAAAATCATAACACCTGGTCCAACTGAAACATACTCATGCAAGATAACATCATGTCCTAAAATAGTACCTGCATTAATAAAAACTCCTTTTTTTATCACTGCGTTAAAAGATACACCAACGCCCGATTGTAAAACAACCCCTCCACCTAGTGGCGTATTTGGATTATAGGTTAATACTTTACAGGATACAATGGGGGTTAGCTCACCACCAAGTTCTTCAATTTGCTCAGTAATCCTCTTTCTTTTTAGCGGATTGCCAATACAAACGCAAAACGTCTTGTCCATTGTTTCAAAATGGTGCTTTACTTCTTCAAAAGTGTGGTATATTTTGTACTTATCATACAAAAAATCTTTATCCTTATTGAAGTTATCAAAGAAATACAGGCCCTCTGAAGCTTTGGTTTCATCCAACTCCCAATGGGTAATTACGTCTGTAGCCAAACCGCCCGCACCAATGATAAGCATAGTATTAACCTTAATTTGTCTTCTTCAATTTCTCAAGTGTGGACTGAACGTATTCTGTGTCTTTCATCTTGCTCAGCAAATACTTGTTGATAATGCTATAAAAATAAGAAAAATTCTTGCAGCTATCAATGATAAGCACCGTCCTGTCCCCACTTCCGCGATTCCAAGCCTCGTGCTCAAAAGTGTCGTCAAACGTAAAATATTCTTTGTTTTTGATGTGAAAGGTTTTGTCTTCCACTCTCACGCCTGTTGTTTCGGGTTGACCAATATCAATGCCTATCTGTGACCTGATAACCCCATGATTGTTTCCCTTGTGCGGCTGGATATGTTTGCCTGGCTCTAAATTGGAGAAAAACACCAATTTTACTTCATCTTTCCATTTATCGGCTAACCTGGCCGTAACAGGAAAATACTTGGTAGCTTTTACAGGAGTTTCCCCATAGATATGTACAAAAAAAGCCTTCCACTTCTTGTCTTCATTCAAGTATCCTTGGGCAGATGATAGCTCATCAATTGGTGTCCCGTTAGATGAACTTGAAGCCACATAATTCTTCCATTCTTCAATGATAGCATCTATGTTCTCATGAAATTCTTTGACGCATTGAGGAGTTTCATAGCCATAAGGCCTTCTCACCTGCTGGTTTTTCTTTTCCAGCATTTTTTCAAGCATCCCCATCGTAGTACTTTTTGGCGTAGGCTTGATACTCGGCTACATGGCTCAGTAAGTTCTCAGCTATTCCTTCAAAACCAGGGTCATCAAACTCTATCTTTGGATAAGTCCCCTTGTAGAAATCTTCTTTGGGATCTGGCTTCATAAAGTGTTCCATATCCACTTGAAAACCATAGACTTTATCTTTAGACCATGCTTCTTCCCTATGGAAATTATAAAACTGTACATCTTTAGAAACTACCACGCTTTCAACCGCTAAACGAGAATATGGCAACCAGTTTCTTGATGAACCATGAATAATACTTCTATGAAAAAGCAATACCTCACCCGCTTCTACATATACGGGTATCATATACTTCTGAAGTGATTTCAACAAATCCTTCTCAACTGGATTATACCCAAACTGGCGATTAAGATTGGTATTGATATGACTTCCAGGAAAAACCCATAAACATCCATTTAGTTTGGTGGAGTTAACCAACGGTGTCCAGGCATTTAAAGAAAAGGCAACCCGCTCATCCACAATCGCTGAATCCTGATGCCAAATGTCGCTCTTAAGGCCAAATGGTTTCACCAAATGTGAAACAGCATAAACATCCGCCTTATTGGTGTCTATAATATCTTTGAGAAACGGGTTAAAGTAATTATCCACCATCTCATTAGAAGCCATTTTTACGTCATAATCACAATTGATAAGATTAAACAGCTCCCCTTTAGGGTATCTTTTCTTAGTCTCTTTAACAAGTGTTTCTGATTTCTCTTTCAACTCCTCTAAGACCTCTTGTGGCAACTTACCTATCTTAGTATAGCCCAGGTATTTCAATTGCCTTGACCAATCAGGATCTCCTTTTTGGAAAATATCCATACTGTCCGGTTGCAATACGTACAAGTCGGTATCTTCCATATATGTTTGCTGAGCCTCCATTTAAATACTTACCAATTGAGTTTGATGCTGATTTTTCTGCCAAAAGGCAAATGAAAAAGCATAAATAACCACACAAATCAACCCGTAAAAATACTCTATATAAATATAAGTAGAAACTGGCAATAAGCGATTGAACGCCCTCACATCCCCATTTG
This sequence comes from Flavobacteriales bacterium, assembly GCA_028281825.1. Classification (GTDB taxonomy): domain Bacteria; phylum Bacteroidota; class Bacteroidia; order JANQJC01; family JANQJC01; genus JANQJC01. Next base: position 36,223 of record JANQJC010000009.1, on the reverse strand, counting down.
ATGTGACAAACAAAATAAAAAAAACTGCCAATAAAGCATATATACCCAACCTGAACGGCTTATCTATGCTGGAGAGAGCATCGGGTTTGTTCACTGACATGAATATAGTGAATGCATAAAAGAGGGTATATAAGAAAAACACTACACCTATTCCCAAAGTGAGTAAAATCCCGATATGAAATATAACTGCAAAAACTGTAATGGGATAAAAACTCTTCTTCTTGAGGAAAACGAGGATAAATGAGGCTTGTATCATAAGAACTGAGTAATCTAAAAGTTTCCAAAAGAACAGGCTTTTGATGTTTACCAGCCAGGCCGATGTCAAAGATGGGACTTGAAAGCCATTATAAAACTCTAGGATGTAGCTGTAGATAATTGGGTCAGACCAGTTATACCAAGCTGAATTTATTTTACTGGTAAAACTCGCCAAATAACCAACAGCCACTGCGAGCATGGCGGCAAAAGTGACTAAATCGGTCGCTTTCTCATTCTTTTGATAATGCAGAAAAAGGAAAAAGAACAAAGGAAAAACATGAGGAAGCGTAAAACAACTCATGAAGTTCACCTGGTTTTGGAAATACATATCAAAAACGAATAGTCCTAAGAAGAATAACAGGTGCAAAAATTTCTTCAATGGAAAAAGCAACACTCCAATGGCCAAAGCCATCAATGTAATTTCTCCAACAGGGATAATTAGTGGAGTAGCAAAAGTTGGCTCTCCCTTCAGTGTGCTGAAGAACATGTAGTCAAAGTAATAATGCCTGAAACCACCTGACAGCAGGTAAAAGAGGTAGTATATGTATATAAAGAACCTCATGGGATATCCACTGTTTTAACTTCTGAAGTAAAATATAGACTATCACTGGTTTGATACCTTCGCTGGTAAGTCTTATTAACCAAAGCAAGCATATCATCGGCTGTTTTCTGGTTAGCTAATGCCCTCAGAATAAATAGGTAATATTGTTTATCATAAGGGTGTAATACCGACATAAGGTCTACTTCCTGCTGACTTTGGTGGCTATACAATTTGACCTGAGAATAGGTTATGTGTTTACCCATGTACTTATTGGGAAACTGGGGAAATCTAATCGCTGGAAAAATATGAGTATTGGTGGTAATCAAGAATACATTCCACAAGAAAAGGCCGACAAAAAATATTTTTATCCAAGATGCTCCTTTCATTTCATGACTATTTTACTTCCCAATCCAAATAAGGCTTTAGCGGGCCGCTTTCGCCTACTATGCCCCGTCCCTTAAAGGTCATATCCAAACTCACCGTAAAGGTGCTTACCTTTTTCAACTCATATAGTACCTTGTTTTCATCAAAGTAAACCACATCTATGGAAAAGAAACCTGCATTAAGCAAATTAGGAGGTATAGTGACTAGTATTTGTTTCTTTCCCTGAAAGTCAACTTCCTTAATTCCTTCTCTTGACAAAACTGGGCTAGCATTAAACACCACATTATTTAGTTTATCCGTGAGCCTGATACCAACACGAACATTGTTACCGCTCTCATTAAATGAGTTGTTCACGCATATAGTCACAGGCTCAGTATTAATAAAGTTCGTCTTTACCCTGCCATCTTCACCTGTGAACTCAACAGTCACATCATCAATAAAGTCAGGCAATTCCTGTACCAGTTTTTCCCCCGTGTTGGTATAAGTATATAATGCTTCGTTTATAGTCATACTGTCTGACACTTTTCCCTCCTCCAACAAAAATGCCTTATCACATATCTCAGATATTTCATTTAAGTCGTGAGAAATTATCAAGAATGACTTTCCTCCTTCTGCTATCAACCGCTCAATCTTATCAAAACACTTTGAGCGAAAGCCTACATCCCCCACACCAAGTACTTCATCCAGAAGGTAAACGTCAAAATCAAGGTGAGCCATAATACTAAAGGCAAGACGCAAATACATCCCTTTGCTGTAATTCTTCCCCGGCTCATCTATAAAGTTCCTAACCCCACTAAATTCAACTATTTCATCGTACTTAGCCTGTATCTCTTTTTTGGTAAATCCTAATATCTGTCCATTCAGGAAAACATTCTCTCTGCCGCTTAACTCGGGGTGAAAGCCAGCCCCTATATCCAGAATGCTGGCTACTTTTCCGTCTATCTCCACTCTTCCTGATGTAGGCTTGGTCACTCCTGCCAATATCTGCAGTAATGTACTTTTTCCACTACCATTAGGGCCTATGAGAGCTACACTTTCGCCTTTTTTTATTTCGAAAGAGACATCTCTCAATGCCCACAGCGTGTTGGTATAATTGCCCTCAACATCTTCAATTGAACGCTGAAGAGTAAACTTTTTTGAGATATTCTCAACTTTTATGGCAGGTCCACTACTCATGCAAAATCACTGAATTTACTTTCAGCTTTACTGTACAATACCACACTGAACAAGAAGGCTGGTATAATACATAGTAATGCTGGTAAAAATCTAATGTTAAAAGCCCAATCACTAAAGAGGCACCATCGCCACCCTTCAACAACTGAAGCCATGGGATTTAAAAACCAAAGAAAGTGAAGTTGCTCTGGTAGCACATCTATAGTAAAAAAAACTGGAGTTATCCATATACCGAAGTACATGACAAACGGCACCAAGTGGTATAAGTCCCTTAATCGATAGGAAAAAGAAGTAACCAAAAATACTACAAATAAGGCAATCAATGTGTTAAATAATAGCAATACAGGTATAAAAATTATCCTCCATGAAAGACCTTCACCGTACCACATCAATAAAGGGATAAGTAATAGAAAACTGACTGATAACTCAACCAAGCCTACCAATACTTTTGACAAAGGCAATAAAGACTTAGGGAAGTATACCTTTCTTATGAAATGCCCTGATTCCTGAACGCCGCCTATACCCTGAAAAACAATATAACTGAAGTAGTTCCAACCCAATAACCCTGAAAGCACATAAAGTGGAAAAGGCAAACTCTGGGCATTCAAGTTTAAAATATACCCAAAGAAAAAAGTGAAAATGAAAAGGCCTGTGAGTGGTTGAATGATGGTCCAACCCAATCCAAGCAAGGTTTGTGCGTATTTAACTTTTAAATCACGCCTGGCAAATACCATTACCAAAGAACGATACTCCCAAATCTTCTTCAAGTATTGGATTAAGCTATCTGGTTCACTGGTAATTATCCTCTTCATTAAAAATGTCTGCTCACTAAGTGGAATAAAGCAAAAGTACCAATTTCATGAACAATGAAACAATACCATAACACGGGCATCTAATATCATTAATTGTCAATATGTATTGTGTGCTTATATTTGTTCCATACCAAAAGCACCTCTACTTTGAACTTCCACCCATTTTCTCAACATCCAGATTGCATCATATGTGTGGCATAGCAGGTTGGGTTAGTTATCAAGATAATATCGATGAACATCTTTTTACTAAGATGCGTGATACTATTGCCCACCGCGGACCTGATGATGCTGCCAATTATTATTCAGAAAAAACCAATGTAATACTGGGTCATAGAAGGCTTTCATTTCTCGACTTATCAGAATCTGGTAGACAACCCATGTGCAATGAGAATGGAACATTATGGGTAATCTTGAATGGGGAAATATACAACTATTCGGAGTTAAGAACTGAGTTGGTTGCATTAGGGCACACTTTCAAATCCACTTCAGATACGGAAGTTCTACTGCATGGATTTGAACAATGGGGGGTTGATGACTTGTTACAAAAGATAAAAGGGATGTTCGCCTTTGCTATGCTGGATGAAGCTAATCACAAGTTATATTTAGTCAGAGACCGATTTGGCATTAAGCCTCTTTACTACTTTAAGAAAGGGAGTCATTTCATTTTTGCAAGTGAATTAAAAGCTATTCTCAAATCAGGGATTCCAGCCAAAGAAATTGACTTTAGCTCATTTGCAGACTATTTCGTTTACAGGTATATCCCATCACCCAAAACCATTTGGAAAGACACCTATAAACTTCCCCCCGCTCATTACCTTAAAGTTGATTTGCAATCTAAAAGCACCAATATATCTGAATATTGGACACTTAATAGTACTGATTTAAGTACTAACTCAAATCAACTAGCAGAGGAAATTGGTGGGATGCTGGCTGATTCGATCAATATACATTCCAGAAGTGATGTCGAAATTGGTTCATTTTTGAGTGGGGGCTATGATAGCAGTGCAATTGTTTATTACTTGTCGCAACAGAAGCAAAACCTAAAAACCTTTTCAATAGGTTTTGAAAATTGGGATAATAGTGAACATCAGTTTGCAGAAATAGTTTCAGAGCAATTAAAAACTGAGCATTTTTCGAAAATTGTTGGTAGTGAAAGCTTGGATGTACTTGGTAAGTTAAGCACCATTTATGACGAACCAATTGCGGATATCTCTATTATCCCAACTTACATTGTAAGCGGATTAGCAGCAAGCGAGGTGAAAGCAGTGATGAGTGGTGAAGGTGCGGATGAATTATTTGGAGGCTATGAGTGGCAAAAAACATACTATGCTCAATGGAACCCTTCAAGTTTGCCAGGCAAGTTAAAAAATCTATTCTGTAACCGGCGAAATTCGGCGGTTGATGAATATGCCGAGTATATGGCTATGGGCAGGTTTAACCTAAACGAGTTATCTGGTGCCTTAAATCCTGATTTAAGGTCAGAAATTAACTCTGATACTGACTGGTTTTATAGACAACATTACAATGGAAGTCTTAGCCCATTAAAGTCCATTCAAAAAATGGACATCAAATGCTTTATGGGAGAGTTGGTTCTTACCAAGATAGACAGGGCTAGTATGGCTCATTCACTTGAAGTCAGAGTACCCTTTCTTGATCATGAATTGTTTGAAAAAGTCTTTACTTTTAAAGAAAGCGTCTATTTCAAACCTAATGTGACCAAGTTCCTTCTTCATGAGAACATAAAAAACAAGCTTCCCAAGAAGATATTAGAAAGAAAAAAGCAAGGATTTGTAGGACCTGACAGTTATTATATGGATATCGAGTGGTATAAGAACATTATTCTACCAGGTAAACTTCTGTCAGAACAAGTTTTAAACAAGGAGTATATAAACAAGCTTATTAATGAAAAGGCCCACTGGCGTTTATGGAAAATAGCCGTGATGGAAAATTGGTGGCAAAGGTGGGTTTAAAATCTATGTTTCACTTACAAATGCTATCTTTATAGAAAACTTAGTAAAGTTGCGAGATGGAGTTTTTGGACAAGGTAAGCAATCTATTTAGGAAAGAGATAGTTCCCGACCTGTCTCAAGCCAGCGGCGGAATCACCCCAGAGTTAGTTAAAGAGTATAATAATAGTCGTCCAAAAGGTCCGCAAAAAGTGGCTTGCTATGCACCTTTTAAGAGCATCTACTTTGGACATCATGGAAGGTTATCCGTTTGCTGCTATACCCGGCAATATACTTTAGGCACTTATCCAGAACAGTCAATCAAAGATATTTGGTTTGGAGAAAATGCTAACAAATTACGAGATGCTCTCACAAAATATGACTTCTCAAATGGTTGTGATGGATGTTTAATGCAGTTGGCCGCTAGCAATTTTGATGCTACAAAAGCCCAGCAGTATGACTTACAAAAGCTCAATAGAAACAAGTATCCATCAGTGATGGAATTTGAATTGGAGAACTTATGCAACTTGGAGTGCATTATGTGCAATGGTGATTTTTCTTCACTGATAAGGGCTAATCGTGAAAAAAGAGAACCACTTGACATTCCTTATGACGCTGCATTTATTGAACAATTAAAAGAGTTTATCCCACATCTTGAGGAAGTAAAGTTTTACGGTGGTGAACCGTTCTTAATCGAGATCTATTACAAGATTTGGGAGTTAATTATGGAAGTTAATCCCAATGTCAGAATTTCGGTTCAAACCAATGCTACCATCCTCAATAATCGAGTTAAGAACATTCTCAATAAAACCAATTTCCATATCAATATTTCACTGGACTCCCTTAATAAAGAAACATATGAAAGCATTCGAATTAATGGAAAATTTGAAAGGGTTATAGAAAATATAAAATGGTTCATAGATTATTGTCATGAAAAAGAAACTTTTATAGGTATTTCAGCATGCGCAATGAGGAATAACTGGGAAGAATTACCCGAAATGGTCAAATTCTGCAATGAGAAAAGTGTTCAGGTTTATTTCCACACTGTCTTTTACCCTCTTGAACTATCAATAAGAGATTTAGAACTTGAGAACTTAAATCTCATCAGAAAAACTTACAATGAAATCATTTCAGACCTTCCAGAGATAAGCAGTTTAGAAAAAAAGAACAAAAAACATTTAGGCGATGTCATAAACCAAATTAATGATTGGGCGAGGATAAAGGAAACCAAGGCTAATTTGAATTCATTTGAGGCTATTAAGTCATTTATAGAAAACAAGCTAAGTGAACCTTATTTTCTTCGGAAATTTTCTTCCGAGAGAGCTGACTCCATTATTAAGAAAATGGGCTTTATTCATGAACGACTTCCAGACAATTATAGTTATACTGGTCATATATCAAAGGTTGACCTTAGCAACGATTTTTTAGTTGAGGATTATATTATTTCTCTCGAGAAAAAAGATCTCGAAAACCTATAATTCTATTATGATTGGGATAAATCATGTTGCATTTTAAATAATGAACAAATTTTTAAGAACTCTAAGCAACTTTTTCTCTGAAAAAAAAATCCCAAATCTATCGAAAGCAAGTGATGGGATTACCGAGGAACTCACAATAGAGTATAACAGTCGGAGAAAACAATTTAATAATTCCAGTGCATGTTATGCTCCATATAGGAGTATTTATTTTGGTCATCATGGAAGATTGGCGGTATGCTGCTACAATAGACAATTCATTTTAGGAACATATCCAGAAGAATCAATTAAGGAAATCTGGTTTGGCGAAAACACAAAAAAATTACGAGATGCCTTAGCGAACTATGACTTTTCATACGGTTGCAAAGGTTGCCTCGCTCACTTGGTCGCTGAAAACTTTGATGCTGTAAAATCCAAACAATATGACTTGCATAGACAAAACCCTAACGGATATCCATCGGTTATGGAATTTGAATTGGAGAATTTATGCAACCTTGAGTGTACTATGTGCAATGGTGATTTTTCTTCATTAATAAGGGCAAATCGTGAAAAAAGAGAACCGCTAGTAAGTCCTTATGACAATACATTCATCGAACAATTAAAAGAGTTTATTCCTTACTTGGAAGATGTAAAATTTTATGGTGGAGAACCTTTTCTTATAGAAACTTACTATAAGATTTGGGAGTTAATTATGGAGATTAATCCAAACGTCAGGATTCAAGTTCAGACGAACGCTACTATACTTAACAATCGCGTAAAAAGCATTCTTAATAAGACTAATTTCCACATCAATATTTCATTAGACTCTCTCCAAAAAGAAACCTATGAAAGTATAAGGGTGAATGCCAAATTTGAAAGGGTGATGGAAAACGTTAAGTGGTATATCAATTACTGTCGTGAGAAGAACACCTTTATTGGTATTTCTGCTTGTGCCATGAGAAATAACTGGAAGGAAATACCTGACATGATATCATTTTGTAATGAAAGGGATATACAGGTTTATTTTCATACGGTGTTTTACCCATTGAATTTAGCAATTAGAACCTTAAAACCAAGTGAGCTAAAGGAAATTCTAGATTATTTAAGACCTATCTTACCTAGTCTTCCTGAAGAAAGCAACGTCCATAATAAAAACAAAAGGCATTTTAAAGATATTATCAATCAAATTGAAAATTGGATAACCATCAATGAGAGTTTAGTTAGCATAAACTCCTTTCATGACTTTAAAGGTTTGATTAAGAATAAGCTCAAGGAGGAATACTTTTTGGAAAAGTTCGATTTAGCAAGAACTAAATTGCTGCTTGAGAAATTAACATTGCTAGATAGTGAAATGCCTGGGGAGTTCAAATCTGGAGATATATACTCAAGAGTAGATTTAAGCAATGATATGGCCATTGAAGAGTTCCTGATTTCGATAGAAACCCAAGACATGTCTGAGCTTAAAGAAAAAGCAAAGAACTTTTACAGCATTAAAGATTAAAAACTTTATAATCGCTGATGGTCTTGAAAGAAAAGTTTAGGTATTATTTCTTCTCATTAGCTTTAATACTTATTCCATTCTTACCAGTTTTAGCCTACGAGATATACTTGAGATTTAAAGGAACTTATCTAACCTATTCCGAGAACGCTTACGGGTATTTCTATTCATACTATGGAAAAACTCATCCTACACATTATCATAGATGGAATCCAGGCCAAGTTGTAACAAGAGACTTTAAAGAGTTTAAGTATGAATTTATTGCAAATTCTATGGGATTTAGGGGTACCGAATTTCACAAGAAAAAAAAGGCTAATTCCCTTAGGATTTTAACAATAGGGGATTCTTTTACAGAAGGTTTCGGAACAACTAATGATAGCGTTATATCCGCACAGCTATCAAACTTATTAAATGTTAACCCCAAAACCCAATACGAAGTTTGGAACGCCGGTATAGCTGGTAGTGATGTATTTTTCTGCTACCAACTTTTTAAAGACATATTAAAGGAATTTGATATAGATATAGTGTTGCTCATTATTAATTCTTCTGATATTAATGACGTAATGTTGTGTGGTGGCTTTGAACGGTTTCTCAACGATGGAACAACAGCTTTTAAAAAAGCACCTTTATTGCTTATCCCTTATAAGTACAGCCATGTTTGCAGGGCTATTATGCATTCATTTGGCTATGATGATGCTTTGCTTTCTCCAGGTCAAAAAAACAAGGAAACAGAGGTTGCTATCGAAAAGATTGCTCAATGCATCGTTCGTTTTGACAGCCTATCCAAAGCACGAAATATTGATTTTGTAGCTGCACTACATGCGTTTCCAGATGAGCATCGCTATGACTTCAATACTCAAGATGATATAAGAAAAGTTGTTCCTTACCTTGAACCAAACAACACGCCTCATTTAGTACTTCACGAGCCAATGAGTAAATATCTAAATCCAGATAATATCGACTCATATGCATGGCCAATTGATGGACATTTTAATGGGAAAGGTTATCATATCATGGCAAAATGTATTTTTGAAGAAATTAATAATAAATATCCTGAGCTCCTTCAATTAGACACTGTTGAAGAAACTTCTCAAAATACTATTGATACAATTGGCCATACTACTGGTCTTAATGGGTATCATTGAAGCAACCCTTAGGTTTATTGGATATCAACCTGGAGATATAAGTCCAAACTGGATTAATTTTGAGCCTGTTGATAGTCTCATTATATACAATGATTTTGTCGTGAACGATAAGGGAATTTTAGTAGCAAATCAGGATTATTATAGATATCAACCAGAGCGCATTAATACTGACGGTTTTAGAACTTCTGAACTTGATTCATCATCAGTAAAGGGTGGAACGATGCTCATTGGTGATAGTTTTGTTTGGGGGATGACAGCAGAGCCTATTGATAGTTGCTTTGCCGACAGATTGGGGAATGATTCAACATTCCAGGTTATTAATCTAGGCATTCCTGCAGCCGACCCACCACAATATTCATTGCTTGCAGAAACTTATATCCCCAAATTGCAACCAAAACAAGTGTTGGTTTATTTCTTTATGGGAAACGACCTAATGAAACGAGATAGGGAACCTAAGCCAAATAAACCATTTTATTTTTACACCAATGCAGGAGCCATTCTTACCAACATTGATGGCAATGACTTTAAAACTGCTCAAGAAGCTTATAATTATATAGTAGCCAGAAAGTTTTACCTCAAAGAACCTATTGGAATTCTTGAATCCATTACTTCCAAAAGCAGCTTATTGAGCAGACTTTATTCTTTAAAATTCAGGTTAAAGGAAAAACTCGAATATGAACAATTAATTAAAAAACCTGAAATAACCATTGGCTACTTAAAGCAAATTGTGACCACTTGTAAAAACCATAATACCCTACTCAAAATCGTTGTAATACCTGAGATAAAGGAGGCTGATATGGATGTGGAAGAGTATAGAAGCAAGTATTCAGCAATTTTTGATGAACCTACCTTAAAGCCATATTTGGAATTACCACAAACAACAAAAAATTGGTTTAATGATTATCCTGATGCACATCTAAACAATTTAGGCCATTATAAGTATTATCTTTTTAGTAGAGAATTGATAATGCAGGAATTGGCTCAATAAGTTACCAACTTTTAATTTCCTAATTTTAGCACCTTCTTTTAATATCAATGAAGCGCGCCATTTGTACCATATCTACCAAGAGTTATTTACCGAAAGTATATGCACTTTTTGATTCAATTTTAAAGTTTGATAAAGACTCAGAACTTGAAGTCTTAGTTGTAGATAGTGATGCTACCGAGTTATCAAATTTAGATACTTCTTTTCTAAATGTAAAGTATCGCGCATTGGACGAGTTGAATTCAATATTTGCTAAGGAAGCAACTGCCAAGTATAGAAAACATCCCGATAAACTAAGATGGACATTTAAACCTATTTTTCTAAACTACCTTTTGAATGAAGGAGGGTATGAAAAGGCCATATATGTGGATAACGACATCTACTTCAGTGACTCTTTTGATTTTTTGTGGAATGACCTAAGCACCAACCATATCTTACTAACTCCTCACTGGAGACCGTCGAACCCAAGTAAGGAACCTTTGTGGTTTGAGACCAATTTTAGAGATGGAATCTATAATGCGGGATTTATTGGAGTCTCTAAAGGTGCTGAAGCTGCCCTGGATTGGTGGGCTAACGCATGTATCTATAAATGTACCAAAAGCTACATTCAGGGTATGTTTGATGACCAAAAATACTTGGACATGATGCCTGTAATTGAACCCAAAACCAAGGTAGTTTCACACATGGGTTGTAACGTAGCATATTGGAACATAAAGGAGGTCAAACGGGAGAATGTAGATGGAAAAATATTGATTGAGGGAAAATATCCATTGGTTTTTGTTCATTATGCGGATTGCACCATTGCGGCTATTTTGCGTGATGAAGACCCTATATTAAAAGCTCAGTTGCACGACTATATAGCTGTTTTAGAAAAATATGGTTTCAAGATAGACACCAAGAAAATACTTAAAAATGAGGGCTTTTGGGTCAAGTATCGAAATGCGAAATGGCAAATACTTTGGTCTTATCTCAATTGGTTCGACTAAATTAGTAAAGTGGCAGTTTCAATAGCACATATTGTTAACCCGGTAAAGGTTAAGGAGTCTTCAGACTTGTTTGTCGCACAACCCATCACCTTCGAAAGTATGAGGATTGCTAAAGAGTTAGCAAAAAATACAAGTGTTGAGCTTTTCACTACCCAGTACGAAGAAGACCTTGACATTATACCTGAGTACTTTACCAAAACAACCAACCTTAAGCATTCAGTTTTAGATATTGCTTCTTTTTCAAAAGAGAGAAAATTGCCATTACTCAAGGATATTCTCAGCACAGTTTATGAGAATAGTGATGCTGAATATTTAATATACACCAACGTTGACATCACTGTTTTACCCAATTTTTATGCGGCAGTAGCTTCAATTATTGATAAAGGCCATGATGCGTTTATGATAAATCGTAGGCGAATCCCAAAAATATACAGTAAGCCAGATGAGCTACCCCTTATTTGGGCTGAAATAGGTAAGTCGCACCCAGGTTTTGATTGTTTTGTATTTCATAGAAATCTATATCCCAAATTTGAATTAGGCAATATTTGTGTTGGAGTTCCTTTTATTGAAGCTGCTTTTGCCCATAACCTTTATGCCTTTGCCAGCAGCTTCAAACTTTTTGATAACCTACACCTTACCGTGCATATTGGCATGAAGGTAATGGGGCAATTTGATAAGGACTACTATTGGCATAATAGAAATGAGTTTAACAAGTTGGTAAAACTCCTTAAACCTCATTTAAAGGCTGGTGCGCTGCCCTATTCTGATGATGGTTTTTTAAAAAGGACTTTTAAGAGGGGGTTGAATCCAAGTATATTTACCAAGCTTGCGCTTGAATTAGAGACTAAAGGATTTACAGATAAAGCAGAATACTTATTACAAGAGCTTAGATTCAAACTATTGGGACCCAAGTAGTTCGTCGATTTATTGCAAACAAGCCCAACGTTAAAAGCTCTTTAGTTCGTGTTATTTCTTATCCTGCCCTTCGGTTGAGAATATTCTCAATTAAAACAAAACATTATTGATAAAGAAGCGTATAGCTAACGATAACTAGATTTGTGGAGTTTACATACAACATGATAAAAAAGGTATTAGGCCTTCTATATATTTTTCTTGGTATCTCGTTTGCTGCAAATGCCCAGGTAGTTGCAGACTTTTTGGCAAGTCCTACTGAAGGATGTGGCCCCCTGATAGTACAGTTCAATAATCAATCAAGCGGACCAGGAACCCTTACCTATCAATGGAGTTTTGGTAACGGTAACTCATCTACTGCCAGCAACCCATCTGCTACTTATGTAAATCCTGGTACTTACACAGTTACACTTACCGTATCCAACGGCAGTCAATCTGATACTGAAGTAAAAACAGGGTATATTACTGTTTTTGAACAACCAAGTCCTGATTTTTCTGGCTCGGTAACTCAAGGCTGTTTTCCATTAGATGTCAGTTTTTCAGACCTATCAGTCCCTGGTTCAGCAGGCATAGAATCATGGTTTTGGGATTTTGGGGATGGACAAATTAGTACCCAACAAAACCCTACTCACACTTACCTTAACCCAGGAACTTATGACGTAACTCTTTTGCTAATTGATTCAAATAATTGCCAGGATGATGTAACTTTTAACGATTACATTACCGTCTCAAGTAATTTTCCCACTGCTGATTTCTCTGGTAACCCACTCTTTGGCTGTAACCCACCTACACAGGTCAACTTCGTTAACAATTCCTCTGGTAATGGCACATTGACCTATTCATGGAACTTCGGGAATGGGCAAAACTCAACCCAAACTAACCCCAGCCATACCTACACAAGTGCAGGACTTTACGACGTGACGCTCACAGTAACGGACCAAATAGGTTGTGTAGATTCGCTTGTACAAACGAGTTATATCAATGTGGTTGATTCTGTAGATGTAAACTTTTTATCAAGCACAGTGAATGCATGCTTAGGGCAAAACGTCAGCTTCTTTGATAATTCAACGGCTACCCCAGTTTCATGGCAATGGGATTTTGGGGATGGAGAAACCGCCAATACTCAAAACCCTGGGCATATTTATAATGTACCAGGAACATACACAGTTACCTTAACAGCTGATTATGTGGGTAGTTGCACAGGTTCAGAGACAAAAACAGATTATATTACCGTTTCTGATGTACCGTCGCCCAGTTTTACTGTGGATAACAACTCAGGTTGCCACATACCATTTACTGCCAACTTTACCAATACCACTACTGGGGGCGATACTTACATCTGGGATTTTGGAGATGGACAAACCTCAAACGATATAGGCCCTTCTCATGATTACAATGCTCCTGGCATCTATACGGTTAGACTCACAGCTATTAACTCATCAGGATGTAGCGTTACACAGACGGAAACTGATTTTATTATTGTGACCCAAACCGAAGCCGATTTCCTGCCAGATAAATTTGGATTTTGCGTTCCATTAGAAGTGAATTTTGCTGATAGCAGTACCTCAGCGCAGACTATCACTAGCTGGTTTTGGGACTTCGGGGATGGAGCTACCTCTAATCAGCAAAACCCAACGCATACCTATACCACTACAGGTATGTATACTGTGACCTTAATAATTGAAGATGACCTGGGATGTAGAGATACAGTAATAAGGCCAAACTACATCTTTGTGAGCACCCCACCCACTGCCAACTTTACAGGAGGCCCTTTTCAAATATGTGCGGGTTCTATTGTTCAATTCACGGATTTATCCACCGATGCAAACGAATGGTATTGGGAGTTCGGAAATATGACTTTCTCTACAGAGCAAAATCCAGAGCATGAATGGAATGACACCGGATATTTTGATATTACGCTAACAGCCTTTAATAATGGCTGCCCAGATACCTTTGAGATAGAGGATTATGTATACGTATTGCCACCAGTAGCTGAATTTGAATATTTACAAAGCTGTACTACCCCCTACACCGTTGACTTCATTGACCTGTCAATTGGAGCTTTTTCTTACAATTGGGATTTTGGGGATGGTACCAGCAGTACACTAAGTGCACCTATTCATACTTTCCCAGCTACGGGATTGTATACCGTAATGCTGACAGTAACCAGTGATACCAACAATTGTTCTAATACTTTTGAGGCTGATATTGAAATTACTGACCCTCAAGCGAATTTCTCGGCTGTAAACAATAGCGGATGTGGGCCATTAACCGTGAGTTTTACTGACCAATCGACTGATGCAGTATCATGGTTATGGAACTTTGGGGATGGAGGCACTTCGGCGCTTCAAAATCCAATCCGCACCTATACCAGTGCTGGTTCGTATAACGTGCGGCTTATCGTTACTGACATATATGGTTGCAGGGATACATTGATAGTTAGCGGTGCTGTAAATGTTAGCGGTTCTACTCCAGATTTTGAATTGATTTCTTCCTCTGGCTGTGATTCATTAGAAGCAGTTTTTGGGGATTTATCTAGCCCCCCAGGAACTGTATTGCAATGGTATTGGGATTTTGGGGATGGTAACACATCCGACCAGCAGAACCCAACTCACTACTATCAAACAGGTGGGTTGTACACGGTATCACTTACCATAGACGATAATGAGGGATGTACTTATACTGAGACTAAACCCGACTTTATATTTTATGACCCTTACCCCGACCCAAATTTCAATCCCTCGTCTACCAATGTGTGCAGGGGTATCCCAATCACGTTCACCAATTTCACAACTGGTGCGACGTCATATGTATGGGATTTTGGAGATGGCACAACCACCGATGAAGTTAATCCCACTTACACTTATTCAATAGATGGAACTTATACCATCAGATTGACAGCAAGCAATGACAATGGCTGTGATAGCTCAATTGTATATCCCGATTTGATTACGGTAGGTAGCCCGGAAGCAGATTATACAGCCGCACCAACTGCAGCTGTATGTCCACCGCTGTTAGTGAGCTTTACTGATGCCTCTACCGCCAATGCTAATCAATGGGTTTGGAACTTTGGTGATGGTTCATCATCAACCCAGCAAAACCCTCAACATATCTATACCCAACCAGGTGTATATGATGTTGAGCTAATTGTATTCAGTTCTATTGGTTGCTCAGACACGATATTGATGGAAGACCTCGTGAACTTATCAGGCCCAGTTGGTAGTTTTACCTTCATGCCCGACACTACAGGCTGCCCACCCTTTGATGTAACTTATGAAGCTGTTTCGCCCAATGCGACCTCATTCACCTGGGATTTTGGTGACGGTAGTTTGGGTAGTGGGCAAATTGCCACACACACTTACACCGATACAGGTGAATATTTCCCCTTGTTAATATTAGAAGATATTAATGGATGTAGCTTTATAGTTCAGTCTCAAGACTCAGTTGTTGTGAGACCTCTGGCAGTGGACGCTGGATTAGACACCACAGTATGCCGAGAAGTTCCCGTTCAGCTAAATGCTTCAGGTGGTAGTGTTTATTCGTGGTCGCCAACACAGGGCTTAAGTGACCCCAATAGCAGCAACCCGGTTGCAACCCCATCTGCTACTACTATCTATTATGTTACCGTGCAAGAAGGGCAATGTCAAAATGTAGATTCTATTACTGTGGCAATTGTTCCCACACCTGTGGCTGATTTTAACTTTACGGAAGTCTGCCTCGGCTTTGAAACAGAGTTTACAGACCTATCTACCGTACAAGGAGATACGATCATTTCATGGGCATGGAGTTTCGGTGATTTAAATACATCAAATGATACTTCTCCAAACCATATCTATGTTGCTGCTGGCACCTATGATGCCTTTCTCGAAGTCACCAGCAGTAATGGGTGTACTGACTCTATTACACGCGCTGTAGATGTGTATGCAGCACCAACGGCAGATTTCTCAGTAGATGATATTTGTTTAGGTGATATCAGTGAGTTTATGGATCAGTCTTCGGTGCCTTCAGGAACTATCGACTCCTGGACCTGGCTTTTTGGTGATGGAACTATATCCAATCAGCAAAGCCCTACCCACATTTATAATTCAGACACTTCATATAGCGTTACACTAATAGTGGGTAGCAGCACAGCCTGTTCAGATTCAATCACCAGAACACATGTAATTCATCCAGTTCCAAACATAGATTTTGGGTTCACCAATGTATGCTTTGGGTTGCCAATAAACTTTAGCGATTCAAGTACCATCAACAGTGGAACAATTGATGAATGGTTATGGCAGTTTGGAGATTCTATTAGTTCTACCAGTCAAAATCCCTCGCATAACTATAATGGCTCAGGAAATTATAGTGTAAGCCTCACGGCCACTTCAGACCAAGGTTGTGAGACTACCCTTACGCAACAAGCTACCGTTTATCCCCTTCCAATCAGCTCGATTGAAGTAAACAGTCAAATGTCGTGTACTTACCCTGTCAATGTTTCATTTACCAATGTTTCAACTGGTGGCTTATACTATCACTGGGAGTTTGGGCAAGGAGACACTTCTAACTCTATACAACCAGTTGTTACAACCACCTATGATACCGTAGGTAACTATACGGTGAGTTTACATACCGAAAACCAATACGGTTGTACTGACGATACCAGTTTTGTTTACTCAGTTTATCCAATACCAAGTGCAGATTTCAATTTTGACGTGGAAGAAGGTTGTGAGCCCTTGGCAGTCAATTTTAATGACCTATCGCAAAATGCGCAGATATATGACTGGCAGTTTAGCGATGGTACAAGCAGCACAGCAAGCAGTCCATCTCATATTTTTGAAGAAGCAGGAAATTATGGGGTAACACTTATAATAACTGGTGCCGGTGGTTGTACTGATACAATCAATTATCAAAATATCATTGAGGTATGGCCTAACCCTACTGCTGATTATGACTACGTTACAGTGGCTAACCCAGAGATAGATGGCACCGTGAATTTTATTGACCAGTCTACCCCCGTAATAAGCTGGGAGTGGGATTTTGGCGACGGAACAACTTCAACAGAACAGTTCCCCACCCACCAATATATGTTTCATGGTGAGAAGTTTGTTGTATTGATTGTAATAGACTCACTAGGATGTACCGATACTCTTGCTGAATTTATCACCGTTGATTTTTATGGAGGGCTGTATGTGCCAAATGCCGTTATCCCGAACTCGGGCAATCCAGGTATCAATATTTTCTTACCCGCAGGAACAGGACTTAAAGAGTACACTTTGGAGATTTACGACAAGTGGGGTAACCTGATATTTGAAAGCAGTAAACTAGAGAATACCAGCCCTGTAGAAGGATGGGATGGTACCTATAAAGGTGAAGTTGTACCTCAGGGTGCCTATGTGTGGCAAATACTAGCCACCTTTGATGATGGCACCGTGTGGCCCGGTAAAGTTTATGAGAATGGTGATGTGCGCATCACAGGAACCGTGATGGTGATTAAATAACCCGTCACTCAATAATAGGATATCTCTTAAAAGGAATATCGGGGTCAAACATCTTACGGTAAGTAGCGTGAGTTTTCCAGATGGTAGCGCCCAATTGTTCAGCCACTTTCATCATTTTAGGATTAAAGTCACCTATCCAGTTCATTTCAATGGTATCATATGGCATACCTACTCCCCAGGCTATTTTAGAGAAGCTAACCACCATTGCACTCTCTACCCCCCTACCTTGAAACTCGGGAGCTACCCCAAACACCAAGCCTAAACACTTGCGACAATGCCCTCTCCATTTATGATACACGAATTTCAATTTACCTATCAAATCCATTTTGCCATTCACATATTTAAAGAGTTGATTGATTTCCGGGATAGAGATGAAAAAAGAAATGGGTTCACCTTTATAAAAACCGAAATACAGTAACTGGTTATCCGCAATGGGAGCCAGCTTTTTGAATATTTTTTCAGCTTGTTCAATAGTAAGAGGTTTTACACCCTTATGCCCACCCCATGCTTTGATATACACTTCTAGGAAGTATTTGGATGCATCTTTATACTCACTCTTCTCTAAGTATCGATAAGTGAAGTCAGGGTCATTAAGTGTTTCCTGTGCTTTTTCGTAAAAGCGAGGCTCAAAATCAATACTCTTGTCTATCGGCCTCCCATAAGTATATTGCTCAAAATAAAGCTGAAAACCATAATTCTCAAATAGCTTTTTGTAGTATGGCGGATGGTAAAACATTCCATAGTTAGGTTCGGTAAACCCATCAATTAACAGCCCCCAGAACTTGTCTCTTTCGCCATAATTGATGGGGCCATCCATAGCTTTTATCTTTCTTTTCACCAGCCATTCCTTAGCTGTATCAAATAATAGATTGGCGGCATCCTGATTATCTATACACTCAAAAAAAGCGATACCACCCACCTTGTATTCATCCGTGTCTACTGTCCTAGGATTGATGAAAGCCGCAATTCTTCCTATTGTCTTGCCACCACTACGCAGTAGCCAGCGAATAGCCTCACCACCTTCACTATAGAGCTTGTTTTTTGAAAGGTCAAAAATGTCATTTATCTCTTGGTCTATGGGGCGAATCCAATTCGGATGGTCTTTATAAATTTCCACCTGCATTTGGTTGAATTCCTTTTCTGTGGCCTTATCATTTACTTCAATTATCTCCATTGCTCTTACTTTGCAGGTGGAAATATAAAGTTTATTCAGTTAAACGCATTATCTCGTCAGCTAGTCGAAGTGCGATGTATTCGCTACCTTTTTCATTAGGGTGAAAACCATCTTGGGTAAAATAGCTCGCAGTATTAGGAGCCGCAATCTCCATACTATCTAATCTGACAATAGCTAATTCACTAAAGCTCTCTTTAACCATAGCTCTATAAGGTTCAATGTTTTCCCTCTCCTTGATACAGTATGGCGGCAAAATAATGATTGCCTGGGTCTGCCCAATTATCTCACTTAGGTTTTCCCGTGTCTCTTCTAGTGGTACCCTTAACCTTTTCATTCCAGCAGTGTCTGATACGGTGCTTTCTTGATTAAAGTCGGGTACGAGCCTTTGCATAAATGCATAAGTTCTCATTTTTCTGAGTTGGCAAACTATCCAAGTATTGTTTACTTTCAGGGCTTGCATGGTCTGCTTATCAGTGAGCCATGGGCTTGGCCATACATCATTCCAACCTGTATAGAGTATTACTATATCAGGCTTTATCTTGTCTTTCCACTCATTATATAGTTTGAGGCATTGAGTAGTGCTAAAGCCTGGCTGTCCAAGATTGAACACACTACACTCCTGTCCTACGCTATTTAGCTTTTGTTCCAACTTATAGGCAAAGGTGTTTTCCAATTGATGTAGCTCCCAACCAAACACACAGGAGTTGCCCAGAACTGCTATTCTTAGCTTGTCATTACTTAAGTCAAATGCCCCTCTAAAGCCACTAGCGTTAATACCTTCATAACCCATCACAGGCTTGCCATCTGGATTACCCCTAACCCTGAATATGTATTCCACATCAGGGTAACACAATTCATTATGGATAAGGTTATGCCATACTGTTTTGGGTAGCTTAGTTCGGTAACTTAAAGGTAATTCAGGTGCGTTTTCAAGTGCGTGATATTTATTTTGGAACTTGAGATTGCGCTGCCTGTGGTCAACACCAAAGACAAAAAGCACCAACTCTAGCAGCGCGAAAAACATCACACACACCAACAAACCATAAAAGGTGTTTTTAAAAAAAGTGGTTAATCTGGAACCCATGAGCGTTGACATTCAGGCGCTTAAACTTAATATATTTACTAAGCATTTTGTAATAGTATGACTCGTTGTCCGCAATAAGTATCTATTTTCTATACATTTGGGACGAAACTATGAAGGACAAAGTTGTCATAATCACAGGAGGTTCTTTAGGCATTGGTAAGGCTTGCGCCTTTGAATTCGGGCGAAAGGGCTCTAAAGTGGTCATCGCAGCAAGAAATGAACAGTCACTTAAAGAAACAGTGGCTGAATTGAAAAAGGAAGACATTGATTGCCTTAGCGTTCAAGTTGATGTGAGCCAAGAAGACGATTGCAAAAGATTGGTTCAGGAAACCATTAAGAAGTACGGAAAGATTGATGTGCTGTTGAATAACGCTGGCATCTCAATGAGGGCTGCTTTTGCCGACCTTGACCTGTCAGTGATAAGAAGCCTGATGAACGTTAATTTCTGGGGGACGGTATATTGCACCAAACATGCTATGCCAGAGCTTATAAAAAGCAAGGGCTCAGTAGTTGGTGTGGCATCTATTGCTGGGTATGTTGGTTTGCCTGGAAGGACAGGCTATTCAGCCTCCAAGTACGCCATGAAGGGCTTTTTGGATGCATTGAGAAATGAGAATAGAAATACGGGCCTGCACGTAATGGTTGCTTGCCCGGGATATACAGCCTCTAACATTAGAAAAGCCGCATTGATAGCCGACGGTAGCAAACAAGGAGATACCCCTCTGGATGAAGAAAAGCTTATGACTGCCGAAGAAGTTGCCAAACATATGTACCATGCAGTGAGGGGTAGAAAAAGAGAGATAATACTTACTTCCCAAGGTAAACTGGCAGTTTGGATAAATAAGCTTTTTCCCAAGTTGTCTGACAAGTTGGTATACAAAACCGTGGTAAAGGAACCAGGCTCACCCTTCAAATAGTAATAAATGCCTGTTTATTTAATTGGTTTTATGGGAAGTGGGAAAACCACCGTTGGCAAAAAGCTAGCCAATCAATTGGACTTTATCTTTATCGACCTGGATAAGTACCTTGAAAGAAAATACCAATCGAAGATAACCGAACTATTTGAAAACAAAGGCGAAGACACATTCAGAAAATTGGAACAGCAATGCCTTGCAGAGCTTTCTAACCTTGACAATGTAGTTGTATCAACCGGTGGTGGGACTCCATGTTTTTTTGATAATATGGAAAAGATGAATAGTAATGGGCTCACTATTTACCTTGAGGCTACACCCAGTTTATTGAAAGATAGACTTAAAAATGCAAAAGTGGAGAGGCCGTTATTGAAAAGTGCTACTAACGATGACGAGCTACTTAGCCTGATTGAAAGAAAACTCAGTGAAAGAGCAATCCAGTATAAACAAGCACATTTTACAATTAACGCTGCTAATGCCCAGCCTGATAAAATTGCAAAAACGATTGAGGAATTGGTTTATTGGAGGTAAACACCAGCTTCTTTACCGAACTCCACTGAAATATGCTCTTTAAGTGTAGTACTTAGTGATAAGCCGATGTAGTCTGCTTTTACTGGAAAACGCTTGTGGTCTCTATCAATCAAAACAACGGTACGCAACCTTTTCAATGGTGCTTGAAGGAAGTACTTGGCAGCATAGATAAGTGTTTTTCCACTATTTAGTACATCATCCACCAACACAATCACCTTGTTTTTTATATCCTTATCCGTGAGTGCACATTCGGCATTGCCTGGCAGTGTGGCCACTTTGTCAATAGTTATTTTCACCAACTTTACTTTGAGAGGAGACAGCTCTTCTAAACGCTTACTTAGCTTTTCAGCAAGTACATAACCATTGCCAGAAATGCCAGCCATGATGATTTCTTTTTCATCATAATTGTTCTCATAAATCTCATAGGCTATCCTATCAATTTTTTGGGCTACCTTTTTCTTATCCAGTACTAATGTTTTTGTCTCAGGCATAGCTTTTTTAATCTGGATGCTAATTTAGAAATAAACACTTATAGTCTTTCAATCAGGTCACTAATGGGTGGATTAAAACCTTCACCGAATATCTCGAAATACACCTTATCACCTATTTTTTCTATCACTCCTGACTTTGCAATAGTCTCCTTGTAAGTCTCATAGCAAGAGAGACAATCCCTTAACATCTGTTTGTCTGCTTCATCAAGCGGAATTATGCAATCTATCAATTCAGGCTCTGAGCGCTTGAAACGGATACCCCCGTCCTGCCAGGTTTCGCCACCTTCATCAGGCAAGGTAATAAAAGCCAGACGTTTGAGGCAGTCGTGGCCTTCGTCTTTCATTTCAAGATATACCCGCTTAATTACCGCATGCATCACCAAGTGGTCATGAAAGCCACTAATACCATGCGCAGGATAGGAAACGATAATATCAGGCTTAATTGCTTCGATATGCGCTTTGACTGCTTGCTCGATTATCCTTGGGTCCATCTCTTTGAGCCCACTATCGGGCAGGTCATCCACTTTCATTCCCGTTAACCCTAGAGTCTCTTCAACTGCCTGCATCTCCTTAAAACGGATTGCTCCCATCTCTTCCTTGGTCACACCCAGTTGCAACCTAACTTTAGTGGCTTCTCCTTTTGTGAGGGTATACAAAAACACCTCGTGTCCATCTTTTAACTGCCTGTTAATAGCCCCTACAGGTCCAAATGACTCATCATCAGGGTGTGGGAAAATGTATAAAAACCTCATTCTGCTTCTCTTTTCTTTACTTTCTACTGTACAATAACCTTTTTGATACCCTCTTCCCTATTATTACTCACCCGAATGAGATAGGTACCACTATTCAATTGCTCCACTTCTATACTTGCCTTATTCACTCCTGAAAACTGAGTCGTATAGATTACTTTACCAAGCAAGTCAACTATTTCAACCGTAGTTTTGTTTAAGCCCATCCATGAAATATTCAAAAAACTTTCAGCAGGATTAGGATATACCTCAAAAATCAAGCTACCAATAGGCTCATCTACTCCATCTACCATGGAGGGCTCTACTGTCATTTCTACCACAGGCTGCTCATCACTCCATTTCCCTAAACCGCGTTGCTCAGGTGTATCGCCAAAAGCATACTCGCAGTTTTGCCCGTTAAATGAGCAATCCATTAAGGCATCCAATAACTTCCAGTATCCATAATAATCTACTGCATCAGTTTTGGTACCTACATCACAAGCTATGGTGAAAAAGTTGCTCTCCCCTGTGTCATAATCATTGTCTTTACTGCAAGGCTCAAAATGGGTTGCGCCTATACTGGGATTACCATGATTATCGGGGTGATGGGTAATGTAGTTTTTATGAGTGGTACTTACACTAGTTGTTGAATCCATCAGAAAACGGCCAAAAGTAGAACCCACAATAGCATCATTCTCGCCTACCATTATCAGTAAATTCATATCAGAAGGCATCACGGAGTAATCAGGCAAGCGAACGTTGGTGCCCGCATCATTATAAGGCTGGCAAACGAATAAACACTTTGGGGTTGGAAATCCTGAAGTTGCAGCTAATATCCCCATGTTGGACGTCATTAAACCACCATAAGAGTGCCCAGCTACAGCCAGGTTTTGGGTGCGCGGTTTCACATGACCGGGAAATCCCAATGTATCGAGACCCGTGGTGATTGCATAGATAACATTATCATTATAATCGGCTTCAGCAGTTGTCATTGATGCATCTTGATATTTGGGGTAGATAACGATGTTTCCCTTTCTTACCAAGTGTGTAATCCAACCGCCATATAGATTGGGATTGACCAAACCCAGCCCATGAATTAAAACCACTACATTGGCTGAGTCAGGCGTAGGTGAAGCAGGCTCAAAAATGAAAAAGCCATTGTGCTGTCCTGGGTATGTATGCATGACTACATCTGCATGTGAATAGTTACTACCACCAGGGCCTGAACCAGGCTGACCTGGTGGACTTTGAGCCAAAGAAGCCAAAAACAACAAAAGGCCTGAAAAAACTGAAAGAAGTATTTTTCCTACCATATCAAAGAGGTTTTGAGGATAGGGAAATTAAAATTATTTTACGAGAATGGAAAGAAAGAGCGTTATTTCAATACTACTAGTTTCTGTGTACTCACTTTATCCTGCTGTCTAAGCCTAACGAAATAAGTACCTGCCAAGAGCTCAGAAGTACTGATATCCACCGATTGAGTATTGGTTATAGTATGGCTATGTACCCTTCTGCCCGTAACGTCTAATATTTCCAGTTCTACAGTATTAGTTGAACTTAGAGCCACCTTAACTATGTCATTCGCTGGGTTTGGATACAATGCAAAAGAACCCATATCCTGAACCTCACTAATTGAAGTATAGTTCTCCAGAGGCAACTCAATATGTGACGGATAGATGGCTTCATGATACACTGTATTGGTTGCTACCAAGGTATCACCAGCCGCATACATTGCCATACCGTTGTTCAGATTAGAATCAAAGCGGGGGTAGTTGCTTGAAGTAATATCTATCCTTACTTTATGTCCCGCTATAAAAGTATTGGCTAAATCAGGCAATTCAAAGTTGATTTCATAAACAGAGTTGGGAACAATCAAGGATGTATCATTAGCAGTGAACCCATTCCTGAAACGCATTCTTTGGATATTCTCGGCCAACAGCATAGACCTACCGTCAGGGTATACATCTGTCATGCGAACTACAAAATCAGTGTCTGTTCTGTCCGAAGAGACAAAGAGTTTTATCCTAGCTGGGCCTTTCATAATGGCATCAGAAAAAAGTGGAGCGCTGGTAAAAATCAAGACATCATTCCTGCTCTCAACCATGAATGCCTGGTCGGCAGGCCCTTGAAACAAGCCTTGCTGCAAAGTTGCCCCACCAATAGTTGGTGAAGGGTCTCGAGGATCATATACCAGCGTTGATGAACTACCTGAAGTTGATGGAATGGTGGTAGTGAGGCCATTATTTCCATCCAAATAAAACTTAACTGGAGAAGCTGTTTGCACTGGCCAAGCATTATCCTGATACCAATTGTTCTCTCCCATCTGGAAATACATTACTGACTGATTAATATCCCATCCATTTTGACTGCCCTGCAAGTAAAAATCCAGGAAATCACGTGCCAGGGAATCGCTCCAACCACAGGCTTCTGTGTACGTTAATTCACCTTGCATACAAGCACCAACTTGTGCCTGCCCAAATCCACCGTGTGCCCAAGGACCCATCATTAATTTGTGTTTATCTCTCACATTTTGTGGCGACTGGCTTTGCAAGCCGCTAAACATTTCCAGCATTACCTCTACATTATGGTCGTACCAACCTCCTATCATAAAAGTCGGCACCTGTATCTCACTTGGGTAATAATTCTGATTTTCTATAAACTGCCAGGTCACATTATGAACCTGATTAGCCAATAAAGTAGTGGATAGACCAAAACCCAGAGCATCTAACTGCTCCACATATTCTGTTCTTAAAACACCTCCTGGATAATATTCACTATAATTAAATTGGGGACCAGCCACTAAAGGGCATATACACGCCAAATGGGGTGGATTTTCCCTAGCTGTTTGAAATTGTATCTTGCCTAGCGCTGAAGGCCCCCAAGTTGCTATTTGCCCATCAGACCAAGGTTGGGAAGCAATCCACTCTACCACATCGTAACCATCTTCACCGCGATTAGGAACACCATTGAGTGCACCTGAAGAACCATAAAACCCACGCCAATCCACAATCACAAAATTGTAGGCACTGCTATCTACATTTTGACCAATACCCAAAGGTAAACCTACCCTGTAAAACATGCGGTTATAGGGTGTTTGTATCAATACTGTTGGGCATTGGTTACAACCGCTGGGTATATGAATATCAGCAGCAAGCTTCTTGTTATCCCTCATCGGGATAGAGTCTACCTGTGGGGTTAGTAATTGAGCAAAAAGGGCAATGGGAGCTAAACCCAAAATGAGGAAGGTGTATAATTTTTTCATAAACGTTTGACGCTTGATAAAGCAAAAGGTTTAAGAGTACAAGTTATTGATTTTGCCTCAATACTTCGTGTTCTAAAACCAATGCCCAATGATGGGCTTCACAGCGGTATTTTAGATGAACAAACTGGTGTCTGGCTAATTGACGTGCCAGTGGAGTCTCAATGGCTGTAAGCATGCCCGCATGGTAGTAGTAAAAATTACCAAAATCATAATCCAGAGGTAATTCAATAGGATTGTTTATTGGCTCCTTGAGCTTCATTAAGGCAGTTTGGGCCAACAGTTGAAGCATAGGCTTTGCTCTTTTGCTTTCTGCTTTTAAATCTGAGATAATTTTTTCCTTTAGTTGTGATAAGCCTTCTACTGCAAACTCACCCAATAATCGGGCATAATGATACAGAATAACCGAAGTTTGAGGATAAGAAGCTGCGGTATAAAAAGGAACATCAAGGTGCTTATTGGTGCGTATTATATCAGATAAGTACTCAACACTTGCCTGGCCATATTCATCCAGCTTAATGCCATTTCTGTAAAACAAGAGCAACAAATTACATAGTACACAAGCGTCAAACTCGATGTACATGTTTTTACCGAAAAAAGTAGAATAGGCTTTCAGCTGCATATATTCAGGGAAAGTGTTTTGTATTTGCCTTGATGCGAGGTTGGCATGCATCTTTAGTTTTTTTTGCAACCACAAAACATCCTCTTTTGGGGAAGGTTTAGTCATATAAATCAATGCCGTATCATCTACATCATCAGGGATACGAACGCTTTTGAGCCTTGATAACAGCCAACCGTTTGGGAAGTGAGGAGAGCCATCGGTTTTCCAAAAGTTGTAGGTTTTCAGTCCATCTTTATTGCGGTAGTCCTCGTATCGGGCTATGGCTTTTTTACATATGGATAAGGCTATGCTCTTTTCCCCCTCAGTGAAATAGGGCACTAGGTTTTGAAGAACAAAAACAGTAGAAGCCGTAGAGAAAATGCTGTTATCTGCCTGAACTCCTGGTAAATACAAATGAAAGCGATAGGTTGGGAACAATCCAGAAGCGAAGTACTTATCCCTATTTGATTGCAGGGATTCAATTTTTTGAAGGATTTGTAAAACCCTGTTCAAAGCCTGTTATTTGGTGAAGCCGTATTTGGCGCTATACTTTTCGAAAAGCTCCTTCTGATGATTGGTTAAATCCAATTGCCTGCCTTGTATGAAAGCCGCTTCTACATTATTGGTTCGCATGTCCAATGCATCACCAGTTGATATGAATAATGTGGCATCTTTGCCCTGTTCTAAAGTGCCCAATGTTTTATCCACTCCCAATATTTTCGCAGCATTCAAGGTGATACTTTGAAGCGCTTCCTCTTTAGTCAAGCCATAAGCTACCGCGGTACCAGCAGTAAATGGTAAATTCCTTACGCCCATAGCTTCCATATCACCAGCGTAGTTCAGGCAATATAGAATACCCGCATTATGAAGTAGCTTAGGCAGTTTAAAAGTAATGTCGATATCATCATCTTTTCTACCAGGCAACTCATGCAGCCTTTGCACTATAACTGGAACGTTATTGTCTTTCAAGATATCTGTTACTCGCCAACTGTCTTCTCCACCAACAATTACGACGTTTTTGACGCCATACTTCTTGGTAAGTAGAATAGCATCTGTTATTTCTTTAGCAAAACTGGCATTGATAAATAAGCGTTGGCTACCATCAAACAAACCGCGCATGGCTTCCATTTTGAGATCGGTTTCCTCAAATTTCCCAGTAGAATAAGCTTGTGCTTCGGCAAGATAGGCATCCAATACCTGCATACCTTCTTCATACTTGTCATTTTTTTCTGTCGGGCCAGGTTCTGCCCACCATCCACGTTTATTGAACATGTTAGGCCAGTTTAACCACACACTGTCATCTATTTTGTAGACGGCATCCTCCCAGTTCCAGCCATCCAAACTAAAGATAGATGATGTACCCGATATCAAACCACCACGTGGCGTTACTTGGGCTATTAATATACCATTGGTTCTTATGGTGGGTATAATTTTCGATTCGGCATTGTAAGAAATTAGTGAGCGAACACTTGGGTTGATATTACCCACATCATCAAAATCCCTGGTAGCACGCACCGCGTTGATTTCTACCAATCCCAAAATGGTATTGGGAGCTATAAAGCCGGGATAAACATGCTTACCGCTGGCATCTATGGTTTTCTCATCACCACCCACCGTATAGCCACTAGAAGGCCCAGCATAAGTGATTTTGCCACCTTCAAAGGCTATGGTACTATTCTCTATTACTGTTCCATTACCCAAATGAGATATTGCACCCGTTATCACCACCTTCTGTAATTGAGGTTGCGCAGGCACCTGTGCATAAACAAGTGTAGTCATCAGCACAACTATAATGGACAATATGTAACTCTTAATACTCATCTAACATAGTATCGCAGTGATACAATTTTTCTTCTTTCTTTTCAGGCTTTTGGGTTTCTTCACCAGCTTCTTTAGCTTTTATCATTTTCTGTATCAGGCGATTGCGTTCATTCTTTACCTCTTCTCTTAACTGTTTATCGCGTTCGATATCAAAGTAACAAACACCATCTACATAGGTCTTCTCAGCTTTGGCATATACAGAAAGCGGGTTATCGCTCCATATCACTACATCTGCATCTTTACCCTTCTTTATGCTTCCCATTCTATTGTCTAAGTGCAATAGCTTGGCTGGATTGAGTGTTACCATTTTCCATGCATCTTCTTCTGAGGCACCACCATACTTAACGGCTTTGGCGGCTTCTTGATTCAACCTGCGGCCCATCTCTGCATCATCAGAGTTAATGGCTGTTACTACACCTGCCTTATTCAACATAGCAGCGTTATAAGGAATGGCATCGTTCACCTCAAACTTGTAAGCCCACCAGTCAGAGAAGGTAGAACCACCAGCACTATGCTCTTTCATCTTGTCAGCCACCTTGTACCCTTCCAAAATGTGCGTGAAGGTGTTAATGGTAAAACCCATCGAGTCTCCTACGTGCATGAGCATATTAATTTCGGACTGAACGTAGGAGTGACAAGTAATAAAACGCTTTTTGTCTAATATCTCTACTAATGCATCCATCTCAAGGTCTTTCCTGGGGTAGTTCAGCATCTTGTCTGAAATAGATGCCTGCTCAGCTTTATACTCTTTGGCTTGAACGAAATGGTCGTAAAAAACCTGTTCCACGCCCATGCGCGTCTGGGGAAAGCGCTTGGTTTGGTCGTCTCCCCAATTACTTTGCTTTACGTTTTCACCCAAAGCAAACTTGATGAAACCGTCCGCGCCTTTTATTTTCATTTCCTCTGGCGACTTACCCCAGCGGAATTTTATCAAACCAGACTGACCTCCAATTGGGTTAGCGGAGCCGTGCAAAAGTTGTGCAGCCACTACCCCACCTGCAAGCTGGCGATAAAGGTTTACATCCTCTGAGTTAACCACATCACTAATACTCACTTCGGCTGAGCTGGATTGCCCACTTTCATTCACTCCTTTGCTGATAGCTATATGCGAGTGTTCGTCAATGATGCCTGAAGTAACGTGCTTGCCCTTTGCGTCAATTACATTACCCTTTTTTGGTGGTGTCAGTCCTTTACCTACAGCCTCTATTTTGCCACCGATGATAAGTACATCAGTATTTTCTAAAATACCCTCTTTTTCATTAGTCCATACAGTGGCATTTTGGATGAGCACATCTTCTATTTTCAGTTGTTTGCTGGAGCCATAAGGTGAAAAAGGATACCATATTTCACCCACCGAAATCTCTTCAGTAGCTTGCTCGGTTTTTGCCGAGTCAGGCTTTTCCCCATTCTCCAACTCACCCTTATAAGTTGCTTTCCAGTTAGTCCATGTTCCATCAGTTAATTGGCCTTTACCAGACATGCTTTTGCCGTCTATCAATCCGCTTAATAGAATACTGCTTTTTATGGTAGTATCTGGTGCAAAACTCAATGAAACATTCTGGCGGGTCACTGAGATAGTTACTTTGAGTTTATCTTCCCCGGTTACTACAATCTTGGCCTTGATTTCTTCAGCTTCGTCTGTAATTTGTAGCTCGTAAACTTTCTTGGCTATTGTGAGGTCATACTTACCCGATAGGTTCGGTCTGTTAATATCATTAATGAAATAAGGTTTACCATCAATCCAATTTTCATGGATGGTACACTTTTCATCAAAAACAGGCTTTGAAGTGATAATGAAATTGGCTCTCATTCCTGCCTTGATGCTGCCTATTTCATTATCTACACCTAGTATCTTTGCCGGTGAAAGCGTTAGGGCTTTTAAAGCCTCTTCTTGTGGTAATCCATATTTAATTGCCTTTTGTAGGTTTTTAAAAAAACTTTTCAGTTCAAGTCCATCGGTAGTAAAAGCAAAAGGTACGTTTTCCTTATTCAGAAAAAAGGCATTACCTGGAGCCAGCTCCCAATGTTTCATATCTGCCAAATCAATATAAAGCGCTTCGTAAGGGCCGGTAATATCAAAAGGTTTTGGAAAAGCCAGCGGAACGATAAGCGCCGCGTTGGTTGCCTTTATTTCTTCTACCCTTTTGTATTCATCACCACCGCCTTTTATTATATACTGCACATTGAACTCATCACCTACTTTATCTGCTCTCAAAACCTCTAGGAAGTCTTTCACCTCAAAGATTTGAGGGATAGACTGATTCCTGTTCCATGCTTCAATGGATAGATTTACTTCTTTCTTTTTAGTATTCTTTGCATACCAATCAGCATCCAAATAGGCTTGCCTCAAAAGCGCAATAGCACCCATCAATGAGGAAGGATAATCTTGCTTAGACACACCTTTGCGAAAGGAATAATGTGCTGCTGAATTTCCTTTAATAATTAATTCGTTCTCGTTTCCTCCACCTAGCAAAACCAAAGCGGAAGTTCCACGAGCAATACCATCATTTTGAAGAGCAGAAACAGCGCCAAAACCTATCTTTCTCAATTCTTTAGCAGTCTTATCATCGGGAGTAAATAATTCAGCTGCATTCACCTCTGGTTTCAAGGCTTCGTTCCAACTGTATGGTCCTTTTTTATCACTTATAAATTGAGGCCCATCGTATTTCTTTTTCTCCAACTTTGGGATACCGTAGGTTGAATATGGGTCAATGAAAGAAGGGTAGATATACTTGCCTTCTAAATCATGCACCACACAACCTTTTGGCAAGGAAACATTATTACCTACCTGCTCTATCTTACCTTTGCGAATAAGTAAAGTTACCTTCTTTAGGGTGTCTTTGTAATTAACAATAGTGGCATTAGTGAAGGCATGGTAAAGCACGTCTTTTTCCTTCACTCCATTGGTAGGAAATGTTTCCTGCGCTAAAAGCCAAAAAGGAGCAATGAGTAAAGTAAACAGGACAACCAGCCTTTTCATGGGTGGCAAAGATAAGGTTTCGGAGGAATAATTGTTACTAACCCGCAGCTAATTGAACAGATCCGAAAATCATGATAACATAACCTATACCACCACAAACACCCTGAACCAAACAGCCATAGAGTGCTTTTTTTGCTTCTTCTTTGTCCTCATCAGAAAAAATGTAGGCCAAAAACACTCCTGCAATGCCAAAACATCCACCCCAACAAAACGAGGGTATACCCATGGGGTGCTCATCGGGCTCCATTGTTTCAACCAGATTGATGGTTTCCTGACTTAAGCTAGCTTTCAATAATGGGCTGGTGTTTAGGTCTGTAAGGGTAAGGTTTTCATGTTCCATCACCACTTTTTCCAGTTCGTTCAACTCGCTAAAGACTTGTTCTAGTTTGGTTTCATCGAACTTGAATAAGCCTACATTGGACGCTGATACCATCCAGCTTGAAGCACTAGTAATAAGTAATAGGATGATGAGTTTTTTCATATTGCTAAATATAATAATACAGCTATTAATATACAAGACGAGTGCCAAAGAACAACCAATAAAAGGCAACGATACAATAACCTGTGCTTCCTATGAAGCAACCGTTCCAAGCCTTTGCCACTTCCTTTTTATCTGAAGTCTTTAAAGAAACTATGCTAACACCAATGACACTTAGGCACCCACCCCAACAAAACGAGGGTATATCCGAGGGGCGCTCTCCCAGCCCCATTGTTTCAACCAGATTAATTGCTTCATGACTTAAGCCAGCTTTTAGTATAGGATTGGCATCTAATTCTGTTAGGGTAAGATTTTCATGTTCCATCACCACTTTTTCCAACTCGTTCAGCTCGCTAAAGACTTGTTCTAGTTTGGTTTCATCGAACTTGAATAAGTCTACATTAGACGCTGATACCATCCAGCTTGAAGCACTAGTAATAAGTAATAGGATGATGAGCTTTTTCATTCCCTAAATGTAAGGAACAAAGTACAAGTAAACAACTAATTACTGAAACTCCATTTCAATCTCACGAATACACTGTTAAATAGATTCTTGAATTCAGCATTAAAATTCTCGGCATAGATAATTTGCCCGACAAACATCAATTCCCAGTTATTGGCAACTGAAATACCAATAGTTGGGTTGATGAAAAGCAAGTTTAAACCAATGCCGTAAATACCCGCCAAGCCACCATTGATAAGTGGGGTGAATGGATAGGACACCTGACCGAAAACTGAATACTTACTCGGCATCATATTCTTTGGAGAGATGCTGTTGCTATAGAGGGCGGCAAGTGCTAATGGGTTGGAATTATCAAGGCCCTGGCTATTGTATAAACCCGACAGCATAGCATAAATGGAGTTCTTAAATGCATAATCGAAGGCTAAAGAGGCATTGATGACCCCTGTGGTGTCCCTAAAGTTATCCCTTGGGTGAAAGTAAGTAGCTTCACCTTTAAAGCCTGCCAGCTTGATGTTACCAGCCCAACCCAAGCCCAAAGTAACGTCTTGATTGTAGTTACCCGCTATCACCTGCACGTCATAAGTCCATTTGTTGAACTTATACATTACGGCTGCAATAGTGCTGTCAATGCTTTCATCAGGGCTAATGGCCAACTCAAATGAAGAGAGGTTTTTGAAATAGTATTGAAAACGCAGACCATCTGTGCCCGGCCTTTCTTCATAGTCGAAGTCTACATAATTGTAAGCATTGAAAAGGTCATTGGGATTCCACACGGTATTGATACCCCAGTTAATCCTTTGGCGACCAAGAGTCAAATCAAACTTATCGTGAGAATACCTTAGCCAGGCCCTATCTATTTGTGTCAAGAATACAAAAGAGGTTTTATCCACCAATATATAGGACATATCAACTTGTCCATCGTCTACATCAACTAAATCCCTATAGCCGGGAGTGCCTTTAACCGTCTCACCATAAAAAATGCGGTTTCGTACCTCCACCGAAGCCGTTAATGGCTCAATGATGTTTACGCGAACATTGATACGATTGTGTATCAGGTTATCAGTGGTGATGTTATCTAACTTGATAAAGTTGGCACTTCTCAAGTCTTTCACATAACCACGGATGTTGACTATTTCATTGAACTTTCTTTTGGGTTTAGCTTCGGTAGAATCGGATTGGGCTTGAGAAGAAAATGAAGTTCCAAATAGCAATATCAAAAAAACAAACATGGGTACACCCCGTTTCATCACACCCCTTCCTATTGTCTTCTTGCCAATCGAGCCAGACTGCCCTTCTCCCCCCGAGGGGGAAAGAAATCCCAGAGTCGCTGAATTCCGTGATGTATTGGGGATGTTACTATTCCACATTACTAGCTAGCTTTAGGTTCTTGTCTCACATCAGAGACAATTTTTCCGTCTTCAAGTGTAATCACACGACGGGCTCTATCAATCACACGTTGGTCGTGAGTAGAGAAGATAAATGTGATACCTTCTTCTTTATTCAAGCGAGCCATAATATCCAGTAAGTTGGAGGCTGAATGCGAATCAAGATTGGCGGTGGGTTCATCTGCCAGAATAAACTCAGGCTTTGATGCTAATGCCCTGGCTACTGCCACCCTTTGCTGTTGACCACCTGAAAGCTCCGTTGGTTTTTTATTCATCTTATCTTCCAAGCCTACTTCTTTCAGCAATTGCTCCACACGGGTATCTCTTTCTTCTTTCGAGCGTTTTTGCAGGAGCATAATAAACTCCGTATTCTCTTTTGCGGTGAGCACCGGTATCAAGTTATAAGACTGGAACACGAAACCTATGTTCTTTAGCCTGAAATCAATCAGTTGGTTTTCCGATAGAGAGTTAAGTTCATGTCCATTGACTTTGATACTGCCTTCGGTTGGCCTATCAAGACCTCCGATAATATTGAGCAGGGTGGTTTTACCTGAACCTGAAGGGCCAACGATAGCGGTGAACTCATCATCTTCAATATGGAGGTCAACGCCATTAACTGCATGAACAGGAATTTTATTTTGGTCATATACTTTGGTAATTCCCGTTGCTTCTACTACTGTTTTCATTTGGTATCTGCTTATTTAAAATGTTCTTATCAAATTTTACGAATTGCTTCAGATGGATTGAGCTGTAATGCTTTCCTAGCCGGATATATGGCTGCTATTATGGTAGCCGCAATGGCCATTAGTGTTATTTCAAGATAATAAGTCCAGGTAAGGGAGGGGTGTATGACACTGCTGATGCCTAAAGACTCAAATGCCTGTGAGAAGAAAGAAAGGTCGATGCCATTATTGCCATAATAAGTCACCAGGGCATAAGATATCAACACGCCAAGGGGGCCACCAACGATGGCTAGAAATACTGTTTCTAAAACTATCATCATAAAGAGTTTGGTTTTATTCAGCCCGACCGACATAAGCATACCCAACTCTCTTACCCTTTCAAGTACCGCCATGAGCATGGTGTTCACAATTCCGAAAAGGAGAGCCAACAGTATTATCATTGTGAAGATGTACATGTATTGCTGTAACATGCTTATCATGTAGTTCAACTCTGAAGCGTATTCCTTCCATGTTTCAACTTTTTGACCACCAGCTATTGCTTTTATATTAGTTGTAGCTGCATCTAAATCATTGTTATCACGAAGGAGAACTGCTATCTCGTTAATCTTTGGAGCTGAGCCCATCTCGGAAAGCAGGTCTTCTGACCTTACATATACATTTACTTCATCTAAAGCGGTATTGCCACTTTTGTAGATGCCTACCACTTTAAATTTTACCTGCACATATTCCCTCTCCTCGTTTTCAAAAGTCAGGGTTAATCCATTTCTCAGGCCTATTTTGAGCTTTTCGGCCAGCTTTTGTCCAATAATAATTGGATTTCTCTTTACCCCTTCGAAGTATTTGCCCTCAATAAGTTTGGAAGAAAGACCCGTTGTGACATCTTCATCTGCTGGGTTTATACCATGTATCATGGCTCCTGCACCAGCCCTTGAGGAAGAAGCCATCCCGCCTATCAAATACCTGCCTGACACACCTTCCACCAATTCATTCTGGGCTATTTTGGTTACCATTTCAGGACCACCTTCTATAAAGAGCCTATTAGGGTCAGTCCTTTTGAAGTCAGCATGGTGGACTTGAATATGAGATAGGTTACCACTGATACTGTTTTCAACGTACTTGTCTGTCATTCCCCAGGAGAAGGCAGCGTAAAAGGCACTAGCCGTTAAACCAACCGCAATGGAGAATATTACAACCAAGCTGCGAAGCTTGTTTCTCCATACATTTCGCCATGCTATTTTAATTATCATAATTAGCTTCTTATTGCGTCAAGCGCTTTTAACCTTAACAAATTGATTATAGGAAACAGGGCCAATACACTCGCCAGGATTAGTACACTGTAAGCCTGTGTGATGAATATACCGGGATCAGCCGAGAAAGGCATTATTGCTTCCATGTTATACATCTCGGCCATTTTTGCCATTTCACCAGAGAACCTAATAGGGTGGTTGTAGAACCAGGCAATGATAGGTATAGAACCTACAATACCTGCTAAAGCACCCACAAATGCCATCACGAGAGTTTCAATAAAAACTATGATAGCCAATTGGTGTCGTTTCATACCTATACCTACTAATATGCCAAACTCATGCCTGCGCTCATTCATCATCATTAGTAAAGTACCAAACACCCCAAAGGCAATTACAGTGTAAAGTATTCCAATCATAATTACTCCACCAGCACTGTCCATTTCTATCATTTGAATCATTTCAGGAAGCATCTCTTTCCAGGTCATCACTTCAAATTGGTCTGAGTCTATAAGTTCTTTCAGGCGTGCACTTATCTTATCAGCATCATCAGGTTTATTAATCATGAGCACAACAGAAGTGACCAAGTCGGGAGCACTAAAGAGCGTTTGGGCCCGTTGGATGGGAAGATAAACCAGACTGGTATTGAGAGCAGGTGAGCCAAAACGCATAATACCTTTCACTGGATACTTACCTGCTGCCAGCATACCATGATAACCCTGCCCAAATAGCACAAGTGTATCATTCAGCCCCAAACCCAATGAGGCAGCCATACCTTGTGCTATTAGCACTCCATCCTCATTGGGGCTTTTGAAGTAT
>JANQJC010000121.1 GCA_028281825.1 Flavobacteriales bacterium | reverse complement strand
CATGGATTGGAAATGTATACTGGTAACGCTGAGAGATTGAGAATACTATCAAACGGTAATGTGGGTATCGGGACACCTACCCCTACGGGTAACCTTACGGTTATTACTGGCGGTACCGGTACCTGGGCGCCATTTGTTGTAAAAAGCACCTCACTTTGGGGTGATGGATTGAGTTCTCCATCTGAGACTGGTGGTACTCCTTATGTGACTATCGGGGCGCAGGCTGCTGGTATTATGATTGCCAACCCACACGTGGTTTGGACAGGCAGTGCAGCTGCTACCCGCTACGGCAGGTCTGGCGGTGTTTCTTCCGGCCAATGGTGGGAAGCGGGTGTGAATGGTTCAGGTGGTTATCATATCAGGAGAACCGCAGCGGAAAGTTCAGGTATCGAGGTCACCTCGGGTGGTAATATAGGTTTGGGTACTAGTGGTCCTGCCCAATTGCTCGAATTATACAGGCAAAACCTGGATGTAGCCATTCGTTTCCACGATCCGGGCGATTATCATTACGCAATGGGTATTGACCGCTCTGACGGTGGTAAATTCAAGATTAACTATGGCGCCAATGTAGGAGACGCCAGTCACTTTACTATGACAAGTGGTGGTTCAGTAGGTTTGGGATCTAACACCCCAGCCCAAAGACTGGATGTAAGTGGTGATATCAATGCTTCCAGTGGTTATCGAATTGGTAACGGGGCTGCCTCAGGGCAATACCTGAGGGGTAATGGTACCAGGTTTGTTTCTTCTGCTATACAGGTAGGAGATATCCCAGGCGGTAGCGGCAATTATATCCAAAACCAATGGGGTGGTAACCAAAGTGCCAATTTTGATATTACAGGTGCCGCACAAGTTGGGCGCATTGAATTTAGCGGTGTGGGTGGCAATAGTGGCGAAGGAAACCACGCATATGCCATTTTCCAGGAAAGTGGGGCATGGAGTAACCCATACCCTGATTTGAGGATTGCATATCACACAGGTATTAAACTTGGTGCCCATTACAGCTATAATGGTATTAGGTTCTATAATAACCATGATATGGGAACTGAAATTTTCTCAGTTGGTAATGGTGATAACCTGGTAAGGTCCATATATGGTATGTATTCACCAATAGTTTATGATTACAATAATAGTGGTTATTACACTGACCCAAACAGTACCACAAGGCACTATTATAACCGAAACAATTACATAAGAACTGGTGAGTGGGGTAACTACAACCAATTCCATTCCTGGACAAATATGGCTGGATATCATGGTATTTATTCTACTCACGCTAATGGTTCTCATTTCTATGTAAATAACGGTTCATACGGTGCCTGGAGAATTGCTGGTAGTAGAAATGGTTGGTATGGATTAGAATATGATACTCCTAATGCTGGTAGCAGAACCACAATGATGGTTGGCCATAGCAGTCATGGCTGGGGAAGCCAACAAATTGGTGCTCACAATAACAGCCACGGTTGGTTGTGGTACTTCTCACATCACAGGCTATGGGCTGACGGTTTAACGGACATCAACAACAGCGGTTACTATGTAGATCCTAACAGCCATAGTAATATTTACTCTATGAATGCGGCGAATTATTTCCATACTTCACGCAACGACTCATGGTTCCCTTATACCAATAATTATAACTACTTCCGTGGCAATACTTATGCGTTTAATGGTACATGGTATGATGAGAACAACAGCGGATATTATATTGATCCTGCCAGTTCATCTGTTTTCTACACTACTTATGTTAATGACTGGTACAGAGTGAATGGTGGTGGTGGTATATACTGGCAAAGCTACGGCGGTGGCTGGCGCATGTACGACAGCAGTTGGTTAAGAAGCTATAACAGCAAGAGTGTTGAAGTGGCTGTTCCTGCTTACTACTACTGGGGTGTATGGACTAATGGTTATGTTGGAGGATATACTTTCTTATCAACAAGTACAAGAGATGTAAAACATGACATTGAGAAATTCCAACAAGAAGACTACGAAAGTTCTTTAGCTTTCTTGGATGATTTAGAGTTAAATTATTATAAGCGTAATGAGGATCCTCAAAAAACCATTCAAGTGGGCTTTATAGCCGAAGAAACACCTGGCGCTTTAACCGGTCCAAAAAAGAAGAGTGTTAAGCTGGGCGAACTTTCTTTATATAATACCGGTGCTTTGAAAGTTCTTAAAGATAAGGTGGAGCATATTGAAAACCAGTTGAAAAACGTGAGCGACTTTGGTGCTGACAACATCTATACCAATTCAAAATGGATTGAATTCTCAGAAGAGTTTAAAACCACTCTAGGTAGTGCTGACCCTATAGTAGTGGTTACTCCTTCTCAAAGTGGTAAAACTTTGAACTTAAAAACTATAACACGTGAGGGTTTTGAGGTTGAAAACCCTAATAATGAAGGTGTTACCTTTAGTTGGATTGCAATGGGTAAATCACAGCCTGTTGGTAAGGAAATTAAAGAGATTAGCAAAAGCGAAAAGTTCAGCGAGATGCTTGAGTCTGCTGAAAAAGCTGCACAAGCTGATGAGCCACGCCCGCATTACAGAAAAGAGGATAGTGAGTTAGGTAGCAGACCCGAAGACTTCACACCATCTCCATCTCCAGAAGCTACTGAGCACCCACCTTTGAATTATGATGAATTGCATAAACCGCAACATAATGAAAATATCATTATTCCGGAACTTGTTCCTGAAGGTGAGATGAATTACCCTGAAAATTATCCTCATGGTAAAGATCAAAAAGATCAAGCGCCAACTGAAAGGGGTGATTCTGAATAAAAAACGATAACCGCATACTTAAAAAAGCCCCGAAAATTTTCGGGGCTTTTTGCTTTCCCACTTTTCGATTAACCCGATATTTATCGAACAATCACCCCGTTTGTCTTAAAAATTACATAGTGTTATGGGAAATTTAGAACCAAATACCTATTTTTGCGTTATTAACATTATAGTAGCTTGATTTTTATATTAATTTATTTTATTTTTAAGGCTATTGTATAGTTAATCTAAACTGGTCAAAATTCTGATTTTATGAAAAAGGTCTATGCTCTCTTATCAAATTTAGCAGTTACTCTTACTTTAGTTACTGCAGCAACTTTTGTATCAAACGCCCAAAATGTTGGTGTTGGCAGTGCCACTCCTTCTGAGAAATTAGATGTTAATGGAGCTGTAAGGGTTGGTAATACTGCAAGCACTAATGCTGGTAGTATTCGCTACATTTCCGGTACTCAGCAGTTTCAGGTAAACATCGGAGGTACCTGGTATGATATAGCTACAGGAAACCTGGCTTATATCAACAACTTCAGTTACAACGCAACTACAAACGAGTTGAGCATTACTGAAGGTTCTACCGTTCACACCGTGGATTTGGATGATTTGCAGGACAACACAGATGACCAAAACCTCAGTTTATCAGGTACTGACCTAATCATAGAAGATGGCAATACTTTAAGTATGGCCTCTTTTATGGACAATACCGATAACCAAGCTTTAAGCTACAATGCAACAACCAATATTTTGACGCTACAAAACGGTGGCACTGTTGATTTGACTGAATTACAAGACAATACAGATGACCAAACACTATCTATTTCTTCAAACAACTTGACCATTGAAGACGGTAATAGTGTGAGTCTTGCTCCCTATTTAGATAATACTGATAGCCAAACCCTCACGTATACCGCAGGTACAAACACATTAGCACTGCAAAACGGTGGTTCTGTTGACCTGAGTGAACTGGAAGACAATACAGATGACCAGATATTGATACTTAGCGGTAATGACTTATCAATTGAGGCAGGTAATACGGTTGACTTGAGTGGCTATGTAAATACAGATGACCAAACTCTGAGCTACAACACTACTACTAACGTATTGACTATTGAAGGTGGTAATAATGTTAACCTAACGGAATTGCAGGACAACACTGACGACCAGACATTAACGCTTTCATCAAACACACTTTCCATTGAAGATGGTAATAGTGTGAACCTTGCTTCATATGTTAACACTGACGACCAAACACTTTCAATCAGTAGTAATAACTTAAGTATTGAAGACGGTAACAGTGTGAGTTTAGTACCATATCTGGACAATACTGATGACCAGAAC
This sequence comes from Flavobacteriales bacterium, assembly GCA_028281825.1. Classification (GTDB taxonomy): domain Bacteria; phylum Bacteroidota; class Bacteroidia; order JANQJC01; family JANQJC01; genus JANQJC01. The sequence goes on along the minus strand of JANQJC010000121.1, from coordinate 31,543 downwards.
CTAACACTTAGTGGTAATGACCTAAGTATTGAAGCTGGAAACAGTGTGGACCTTTCTGGTTACTTAGACAACACTGATGACCAGAACTTGACACTTGCTGGCAATGACTTAAGTATTGAAGCCGGAAACAGTGTGGACCTTTCTGGTTATCTTGATAACACTGATGATCAAAACCTGACTTTATCGGGTAATACATTATCTATTGAGGCAGGAAACAGCGTGAACCTTTCAGGATATTTGGATAACACTGACGAACAAACCCTTGCTGAAGTATATGATGAAGGTGGTAATGATGTGCAATTGACAGCAGCTGACGGCGATGTGCGTTTTTACAGGGGAACAGACACTGAAATGTTGTTCCTGGATGAAAGCACTTCAAATGTAGGTGTTGGTACTACTGTCCCAGATGGTAAGTTGGAGGTAAACACTTCAGGTACTAGTGGATGGGATAAATTAGTAGTTAAGAATACTTCTCTTTGGGGTGACGGTACAAGCTCACCTTCAGAAACGGCAGGTACACCTTATGTAACGATAGGCGCAGGTGCTAATGGTATTATGCTGAGCAACCCACATGTTGTTTGGAATAATAGCAGTGGTGCAGCTGGTGTTCGCTATGGTAGATCAGGTGGTGTGAGTTCCGGTGTTTGGTGGGAAGGTGGTGTTAATGGTGGTAATGGTTTCCATATTCGTCAAAGTACCACAGTTGGTTCAGGACTCGAAATCAACTCTAGTGGTAATATCGGTGTAGGTACTTCTACTCCAGCGCAGGCTTTGGAATTATATAGGGAAAACCTGGATGTAGCCATTCGTTTACATGATCCGGGTGATGCTCATTACGCCATAGGTATTGACCAATCTGATAGTCGTAAATTCAAGATCAACTACGGATCAGGCGTTGGTGATGCCAGCCACTTTACTATGACAACTGGTGGTTCGGTAGGTATTGGTTCAAACACACCTTCTCAAAGGTTAGATGTGAGTGGTGACATCAATGCATCTAGTGGTTATAGAATTGGTAATACAGCTGCTTCTGGTCAATACCTGAGAGGTAATGGCACAAGATTTGTTTCTTCTGCTATACAAGCTGGTGACTTGCCTAATGGCATTGGTAATGCCTGGCAACGTTCAGGCTCTACAGTGCACCTTGCAAACTCTGGTGATGCCGTGGGTGTGGGCAACTCCAACCCATCTGCTAATGACAAAATGAAGATTAGTGGTGGACACCTAAACCTTGGTGGTAACTCAGATCCATCAGGCAGCCAAGGTAATAACTGGCTGACTTGGGGTTACAGAAGTGATGACAACCCATATTACGCCATATTTACAGAGTACTACAATAACGGTTATAGCACGCATTCAAGACTATCTGTTAACTGGCATACAGGTATTGAGATAGGTGCTTCTCCTACTTATGGTGGTGTACGTTTCTACAACAACTCACCTGCCGTTGGCTCGCCTACTGAGATATTTAGTGTGGGTGAGGGAGATAACTATGTAAGGGTTAATGAGCGTATATATTCGCCTATTTATTATGATTTGAATAACGGAGGTTACTATCTGGATCCTAATTCAACTTCACATTTGTATAGAATTCGCGCTGCAGAAAATATATACAACGCAGGTTGGTACAGGGGTGGAACAAGTGACAATGGCCACGTGAGGTTATATGGTAACAGCCGCCAGATGGTATTTAGAACTGATGGTACTACTCAATATAGCAACAATGGTGGTTATCCTTTTGTATGGTTATATGGTGGTGATAACTCAGGTAACAGAAGAATGATATTGAATAGCAGTGGCCAAATTTGGACAAGTGCCTATGGATGGTTACACGATTATGTAAATAATGGAAGCATTCAAAACCAATATTCTAGTGCTCAATCAGCTGAGTTTTGGGTTTCTGGAAGGGGGCGCATTAATGGTGAGTTTTATGTAGGCAACTGGGTAAGGCCGCTTACTAATGATGGTGTATATTGGAGTAGCACTGGCTGGCACCTTTATCCTGTAAACACAACTGACTTTTACTTGCGCTCAGGCAATACCAGTAATGTAGCTTTGAGGCTTGTAGCTGGTAATACTACGCCAAGGGCATACCTATATGCCACAAGTAGTAACGAGTTTGGTATCCTGAACAATGCAAGGCAATGGCACCTGCGCAGTGAGACGGCCGATGGTCAGTCTCCTAACTTATACTGGTATGAAAGTGGAAATGAAAGTTGGAGTGGTAACCCAAGTGGCGACATGGGTAAAATTGAGTACCACAGTAATAGGTTCTACATTGCAGCTGGTAGCAACTCTTCTGAAATTGCGCGTTTCAGAAGGTCAGGGAGTGATGTGGGTGTAATTGTAAATGATGGTGGTGCCAACTTCCCCGTTTTCCGTGATTATAATAGTACAGGCTATTACCTAGACCCAGCTAGCACATCCGAAGCCGCATTGAGAATTAGGGGTGGTGCGTACCATGGACCCAATGTTAGTTGGGGCAGGTATCTTGTAGTTGGCGGTAATGGCAGAGCCTATATTAATAACGGTAGTATTGCCACTGTAGCTACAACCAATGGTAACTTACACATTGACGCTGCTTCTGGTTATCATACTTACTTGAACTATTATGATGGTAATAACTTATATATCGGTCGCGGTAACAATTCTACGAGAGCATTATTTGATGGTAACGGATTGTACCTTTATGATGGTTGGTTGAGGCCTCATGGTGCCAATGGTATCTATTTCCAAAGTTATGGCGGTGGATGGCGCATGGTTGATAGCAGTTGGATAAGAAACTACAACTCAAAGGCTGTTCGTTCAGATATGCCATCTGCCGGATACTATGGTTTCTACACCAATGGTTACGTTGGTTGCTATGGTATCATCTATGTAAGTACACGTGATGTAAAGCATGATATCCAAAAATTTGAGCGTGATGATTACGAGAGTGCTGTTGCATTTTTGGATGACTTGGAGTTGAATTATTACAAGCGTAACGGTGACGAAAGAAACCTAATCCACGTTGGATTTATTTCTGAAGAAACTCCAAGCAACTTGACTGGACCAAACAAGAAAGGTGTTAGATATGGTGAACTTTCAATATACAATACTGGTGCATTGAAGGTGATGAAAGAAGAAATGGATGAAATGAAGAGTCAGTTGAGAAACATTAGTGATTTTGGTGCCGACAACATCTATACTCCTTCTAAGTGGATTGAATTCTCTGATGAATTTAAAAACCGCTTAGGTGCTAATGAAGACCCAATTGTGGTTGTAACTCCCGCACAAACGGGTAAGGTATTGACCTTAAAAGAAATCACTAAAGAAGGGTTTGAAATTGAAAACCCAAGTAATGAAGGTGTTACCTTTAGCTGGATTGCAATGGGTAAAGCTGATGACAGCAAAAAACTGGGCAATATGAAGAAGAGCGCCAAGTTTGAGAGGATGATGGAGTCTGCTGATGAAGCTGTGAAATTTGCTCCACAGGATATTGACTTCAATGAGAACCTACCTGAAGAGCCATATGACGTAAGGCCAGAGGACGTTCCAGTACCTGAGTTGCATCCTGAGTATGAGTTGAACCCACCGCCAGGCTATGGTGAAGAAGTTGGGCCACTATATCCTGAAGATGCAGGGCCGATTGAAAACACTAATCCAAATGCTGAAGAGACTAAAACGAGCGTGATAGAAAATGTAGATGACAAGACTAACCAAGCTATCTCTCCATTGGATTATGAAGTAAAACCAATTGAAAGGCAAGAAAGGAACTTGAGTCCTGAATACAATAACAAGAGATAATAACTAACACATAAAGTGTAAAGAAGCCCCAAAGTTTGGGGCTTTTTTATTGCCCTGAAATATCTAACAGGTAGGCTCCGGATTCAGCTGTATTGTAAAAGGATATTTTTTCCCTCTTACATTGCCTTGTCCATTTTTTAGTGTTTTTGTAAGAGTTAGAAGCGTCAAATATCACTTTGTCAAAGTCGTAATATCTAGCTAATGATTTAATACTTGCATCAGGGCTATCATAAAGCAATAGTAACTCCTCCCCGCTTCCTGTGGTTATTACATTTCTATACTTATTGTTTTTTCCCACTACTGAAAGGCCAAAAGTTTGAAATGGTGTTTCGTATTCCGTCAAGCTATCCAGGCTTATGAATTCTACTTCATTAATACCCAGTTGCCACCAATGGGGCTTTATGTGATACTCCATCTTTTTTCCATCCTCAAACAAATCCCTGTCCCCAAACACTTGTACTTTTCTTCCATTTACAAGGGCTGCCAATGTACCGTTGGACACATTGTAAACCACAAAAAGCTGTTGCCGAGATTGGTGTATGGCTTCCCTTAACTGAAGTGTAGAAATCAGCAACAATAAAGCTAGAAAACCATACAACCACTTTACACTTCTAGATGCAAACCAAACCAATAGCAACACTATTGCCCCATACACTAGCCAAGTCTCCAACAGGCTTATGTCTATGCCTTTGATTACGGAAAGGGGTAGTGTCTCAATAAAAGTCACACTCTTATTCATGAAATATATTATCCTATCCAGCACGGTTGAAAGCAACAGGGGAAGCAAAGGCAAACATGATGTAACCAACAGACTTAACCCTAACCAGATTGTAACAGTTGCTCCCAAAATGACTATTGGACCTGACAGTAAAAAGTAAACCGCAAACTGATGGAAGTAAAACAACACCAATGGAAAAGTGGCTACCTGTGCCGCCAATGAAACACAAGTGATTTGCCACAGCCAATCTACGGCCTTGTTTGGAGCAGCCCATACCTCATATATTCTTGGGTACAGATAACTGATACCTGCAACTGCCAAATATGACAACTGAAAACCAACCTGCATCAACGCATAAGGGTCAATTAGCGTTACCACCAAGGCTGAAAATGATAGCGTGTTGTATATATTGGTCTGAAACCTGAATGAATCTGCAATTGCAATACAGGAAAACATAATAATAGCCCTGGAAACAGATGGTGGCATGCCAGTCAGCATACCATAAGTCACCAAAAAACTGATAATGATAATTACCTTTAATAAAGCAAACCTTCTGCCCTGCCCTAATCGCTTTAAGAAGAACATCAGTATAATATAAATTACCCCAACATGCAGACCTGAAACAGCTAAAACATGAATAGCCCCTGCTCCCACATAGGCTTTTATAATATCACCATCCAATGCGTCTTTATAACCCAAAACTAATGCCGATGCCACACCATAGCTTTCTTCACTAAGCCCACTGGATTGAAGCACTTTTAACATCCTCTCCCTCAATCGATATACAAAAGCCTTTAATGGATTACCACCATCGTCTCCCAATAGCTTCCATTGGCCTTCATACAGCATTACTTTGCGCTGCACCTGCTGGTAATCCATGTACTTCTTGTAATCAAATTCACCCGGGTTTTCAGGGCCATCAATCGTTTCTATATAGCCCTCACCAAGTAGCTTGTCACCATACTTGATGTTTGCTGAACTGCTGTCCTTGGCCAAATACAACAGAACCTTACCCGAACGCGGTTCACATTTACCGTATTGCTTAACGCATTCTACTTCCACCAGAAACCTGTAAGTATTCGCTTTTTCCTGTGGACCTTCTATCACTTGAACTATAAATGGGTATTTACCTTCCCGCAATGTGGATATATGCCTTTCTTGTAACTTTTCAGTGTTCACTATAACGGTCAATGCTCCTAGACTTATCATTAGCAGACTAAGTGAAGCTCCGAAAACCCAACGATTTTTGTATGAAGCACTTCTTGAAAACACCGCACCCAAGGCTGAAGCCACAAAAACCAGAACAATTACAGTAATTGCTTTAGTGGTACCAACTATTTGGATATTAGATATCGATATCACAATACCCGCGATAAATGCTAATACCAGCCTAAAAAGTGGTGCCTGCTTGTAGGAGAAATCCATTTTGTAATGTTCAATTTTGAACAATGTGCAAATTATAAAACCCACCGATTAATCAAAAAGATATCTCAGAGGTTCTATATTTGTGGGTAATAAACAGCACCAATATGTATCAATGCGGCACCAACCATCTCACCGTTGCAGACCTAGGCAAATTAATACGTGAGAAAAGCAAGATAAGCCTCACCGAAAAGGCTGTTGAAAACATCAAGAAATGCAGGGAATACCTCGATAAGAAAATAGCCATAGCAGAGAAACCTATATATGGTGTGACTACAGGATTTGGTGCACTTTACGATAGAAATATTTCAGAAACAGACCTTGAAAAATTGCAGGAAAACCTCGTCAAGTCGCATGCTTGCGGTTTTGGGGATGAAGTACCAGAGGAAATTGTGAAACTTATGCTGGTGCTCAAAATACAATCACTATCTCAAGGAAAGTCTGGTGTACAAACAGCAACTGTGGAAAGACTAGTGAACTTTTATAACCTGGACATCCTGCCAGTTATCTATCAAATAGGCTCATTAGGCGCCTCTGGAGACCTTGCCCCTTTGGCACACTTGTCATTACCATTAATTGGTATGGGAGAAGTGTACTTCAATGGAAAAAAGACAGCAGCAGAAGATATACTCAAAGCACTCAATTGGGAACCTATTACCCTGAAATCCAAAGAAGGATTGGCGCTACTCAATGGAACTCAATTTATGGGAGCCTATGGTATATGGTGCCTGGTGCACATGGAGCGCCTTGTGAAGTTTGCCGATATAATCGGTGCTCTCTCTTTAGATGCCTACGATGGGCGCATTGAGCCTTTTGATGAGAGAATACAACTGGTAAGACCACACAAAGGGCAGATTGAAACAGCTGCTGTCTTTCGCCAACTACTGGAAGGTAGCGAATTAATCAATCGTGTAAAAAAACACATACAAGACCCTTACTCCTTCCGTTGCATACCACAGGTGCACGGAGCAACCAAGCAGGCTGTGTACTCCACACGTGATACTTTTGAGACTGAGATAAACTCAGTTACCGACAATCCAATCATCTTCCCAGATGAAGACATGATTATCTCAGCAGGTAATTTTCATGGCGAATTTTTAGCCATTGCCTTCGATACCTTATGCATAGCGGGCGCAGAATTGGGTAGCATTTCTGAAAGACGCACCTACCAGCTTATTTCAGGTAAAAGAGAGCTACCACCCTTTCTGGTAGCCGAACCTGGGGTGAACTCTGGATTTATGATACCTCAATATGCCGCAGCTGCTGCTGTGAGCCAAAATAAGCAGCTAAGCACCCCTGCCTCTGTTGATACTATTGACACCTCTAATGGACAAGAGGACCATGTGAGTATGGGTGCCAATGCAGGAACTAAGGCTTATAAAGTGGTAGAAAACTTATATAGTATATTGGCAACAGAACTATATACTGCCGCCCAGGCGATAGAGTTCCGCAGGCCTATGAAAACATCACCCAGACTAGAAAAATTCTTGGCCCAGTATAGAGAAAAGGTGGAATATGTACAAAATGATAAGTTTATGTACCCTGACTTACAAGCAAGTATTGATTTTTTGAAGGGTTTTGAAGATTGGGATATACTTCAATAAAGCAAGGTAGATAGTTTGGCAAAATACGAGGACAACCCCAAAAGTATCAAGTATTACGTAAAGCATTATATACTTGAGAACGAAGCTTGGTATAAAGGTAAAAGAATAGTTGACTTTCCTTCGGGTAATGGTATTACTTCAAGGATATTGAAAGAGATAGGTGCCGAGCCAATAGCACTTGACTTATTTCCCGAATATTTTGAGATAAAAGGTATTGAATGCAAACGAGTCAATATTTCTGAAGGCTTGCCCCTGGATGACGAATTTGCAGATGGACTTATTTGCCAAGAGGGAATAGAGCATTTTAGCGACCAATATGGTGCTCTTAAGGAGTTTAATCGCATAATAAAAAAGGATGGAACCTTGCTAATTACCACCCCCAACTACAGCAATCTGAAGTCTAAGCTTAGCTACCTGCTTTCTGAGAGTGAGCGGTTTGAGAAAAGAATGCCACCTAATGAGTTGGATAGTGTTTGGATGAGTGAACAGAGTATCACCAATGAAATATACTTTGGGCATATATTTTTGATTGGTGCACAAAAGCTCAGAACCCTCACTAAGCTGGCAGGTTTCAAAGTGAAAAAATATCACTTTACCAGAGCGAAAATGAGTTCCATTCTGCTACTACCCCTTTTCTACCCTTTTATTCTTCTGGCGAACTGGATGGCTTATAGGAAAAGCTTGAGAAAGCAAACCGAGTTCGACAACGATACAAAAAAAGAGGTATACCAAGAAATTTTCAAGCTGGCAATAAACCCTAGAATATTGATATCAAGCCACTTAATGATTGAACTCACCAAAGAACTGGACTACCAGGTTGCAATTCAAAATCTTAGAAGTAAACACAACGGGTTTCAAAAAACTTAGACAAACTTAAATCCTACTCAGGGTCAGCACCCATGAGAGCAAATTGCACCAGATTAGCCCCCATTCTCAGGGCCTTTTGTCGGGTTTCTTCTGAGTCGCTGTGTATTTCAAGGTCTTCCCATCCGTCACCAAGATCAGCCTCGTAACTGTAGAAACAAACCAAGCGACCTTCATATATCAAACCAAAGCCCTGGGGTGGTTTATTATCATGTTCATGCACCTTGGGCAGGCCTTTGGCAAAATCGTATTTCTGATGATAAATGGGATGGGAAAACGGTAATTCCACAAACTCCAGCTCAGGAAAAACTTTTTTCATCTGTGGGCGAACGAACTTATCCAAGCCATAGTTATCATCGATATGCAAAAAACCACCAGACAATAGATAGTTGCGCAAATTGGTAGCTTCTTGGTCTGAGAAGATGACATTACCGTGCCCCGTCATGTGAATAAATGGATAATTGTAAATATCCGGGCTACCTACTTCTACCACCGCCTGTTCGGGATTAATATTAGTACCAATATTCTTATTGCAAAACGCTATAAGATTAGGCAATGAAGTAGCGAGGTTAGCATACCAATCGCCGCCGCCATTATATTTGAGGATAGCAAAAGTGTAGGTAGGCGTGCCTGAGGATGTAAGCAACATCCACGCTAAAACTAATATCCCCAGCTTCTTAATCATATTCAATTTAACAGCCGTTTATGAGGTTTATTGCACAACAAGCCACTATTCCTGCTGTTTCTGTCCTCAATCTGTTGCTGCTCAAATTTACAGGTTTAAAACCATTTTTGGCAGCTTCTTCCACTTCCTCAGGTGTAAAATCCCCTTCGGGACCTATTAGAATGAGCACGTTACCGCCCACCTTGTAAATATCTTTCAGGTTATCCTTTGGCATATCATAGCAGTGCGCGATGTATTTTTCACCATTAAATTGCGCCTTCAGCACCTCAGCTATTTCCGTCAGTTCATTGATTATAGGCAAGCTTGCCTTTTGAGATTGCTTCATGGCAGAAACAGCCTTCTTCACTAACCTCTCTGTCTTGAGTACTTTCCTTTCAGAGTTTTTGCACTCAATTGGTACAATGGCATCCACTCCAATTTCAGTTGCTTTCTCAACAAACCACTCCAACCTATCCATGTTCTTGGTTGGTGCAATAGCTATTGATAACCTAAAACCCTTCTTTACTTCTTCTTGTTTCTCAATTATCCTGAATTCGCAACCTTTGTGGGATGGGTTGGTTATCTCGGCTGTATAGTAATTTCCGGCTCCATCCACTACCTGTATCTGGTCACCTATACCCATTCTCAATACTTTCACAACATGCCTTGATTCTTCATCATCAAGCCGTCCTATATTGCCAGAAATATCGTTGGAATAGAATATACGCATACCAGAATATTAATCTGCTAAATTATAGGTTTTAATAAAATATCATTCGTTTAACAAACCTATCTCTTTTTTTATATTTACCATTCTTGAACAACCACTACACTATGCTAATTTTCTACGGCACACGAGCTTCCAAATTAAAAGAAAGGCAAATACAGGGTAATACTACCTGCCCACATTGCCAAAGCAAAAACTCTTTTGTAGCCACCACCTACGGCAGGTATTTTCATTTGTTTTGGATACCTTTTATGCCCTTGTTTAAAGCCACGGTAGTAGAATGTTCACACTGTAAAAAAACCTATAAAGAAGATGAACTGCCAAATGATATTAAGGAAGCCCTAACTAGACAAGATGCTGGCGACCCTGTAAAAAGACCTATATGGCATGGATGTGGATGTCTTCTATTTATTGTATTTCCTCTTGTATTAGGTCTGCTTACTACTGTTATCGGACTATTTGCCGGTGGCGATGATAGCGAAGGCGACATACCTCAAGACATCAGGGAAGAATATCTGGAGCAAGATATTGCTATGGTGACTTCCAATCCAACCTTTGAGAGTGATTCTATTTCGTACTTCATTAAAACCTGCGTAGCTTCTCATATAGAAGGTATTGATACGGATAGGATAGAATATCTATCAAAAACAAACAACAATAAACTGCTTGTAATCTTAAAGGTGGGTGACATGAAAGGAGTTAAAAAAACAAGCAGAAAAGAACTGGTGTTTGCAGTTGAAGAATGCATTGAATATGCCCTGGATGACTCAACCATTACGGACTTTTACATTGGCGTGGATGGTAACTGGAATATGCTTATGGTGAAAACACCTTACGAAGCTGACCTGAGTGGCAAGTTTGCTGATAAAGACCTTTTATTACCTTTCTATGATGACATAGAAGGTGAAGGAGATGTTATTGGGATTGAAGAAGTTGAAAGTGATTCTGTTGTGATTGAGAACATAGATAATAGAGAGTAAACGTAGTAATTGTACCCCAATTTATGGGAGAATTCAAACCTTTCGATAGACATAAAATACTAAAACTATATCGTGTAACGGCAGGATTCTATCTAGTTCCAATAGCCTTGTTAATATTGCAGATAATTGATTCTATTTTGGTTGGAACTGGAATAACCTTTATTTTTTTCAGTATTCTAAGTTTGCCCATTTGCAGTTTAATTGGTATTTCACTCTCTATTGCAGGAACCCAAAAAGCCAATAAAATAAAGGCTATTCAAACTGCAGATTCTGGAATTGCCCTATTCTATTTGGGATTATTTCTACTAGTAATTGGTTTAATTGGATCAGCATGTATTTATGTAATTCTCTATTCCTAAACCAAGAATATGATATATTAAAGTAGTACCGCTAAAACCACTTCTTCCTTTTGAAGTAGACTACCATTCCAACTACCATTAGTATCATTAATGCCCACACAGCGGGGTAGGCCCACTTGTATTGTAGTTCTGGCATGTACTCAAAGTTCATCCCGTAGATACCAGCCACAAAGGTGAGGGGAATGAATATGGTTGCAATGATTGTCAACACCTGCATTACATTATTCATACGATTGCTGATGGTGGTATAATACATATCCATTAAGCCAGAGAGTACATCACGGTAAGTCTCTATGGATTCAACCAATTGAATGGTATGGTCCTGCACGTCGTTAAGGAAAGCATAGGTCTTTTCTTCTATCAAGTCAGAGCCTTCGCGTTGCAGGCTGCTTATTGCCTCTCTCAAAGGAGAAATAGTTCTTCTCAGTGATATCAGTTCCCTCTTCATCTTGAGTATCTTCTTCATGGTGGCATCGCCCGCAGCTTCAGACATCACTTCTTCTTCTAATTGGTCTACCCTCTCCCCAATATTTTCCATCACCAAAAAGTAATGGTCTACCACAGTATCTATTAGGCGGTACATCAAATAGTCAGAACCCCTTAGCCTGATATTGGCCTTGCCCAATCTTATTCTTTCACGCAGGATATCAAACACATCACCCTCACGCTCTTGATAGGAGATGACGTAGTTCTTACCCAGCACAATGCTCAGTTGTTCATTTACAATACCCCCTCTCTTGTCGATTCCAAGCATCTTGAAGGTAAAGAAGATATAATCGTCAAAGTCTTCCATTTTGGGGCGGTGATGGGTATTGAGGACATCTTCTAGCATCAAAGGGTGGTGAGCGAACATGTTTCCCAATTTCTCCACCACTTCAACTTGATGGATACCATCAATATTTATCCATGTGTTAGAGGGCTTATCCACAAACTTTTCACAAGCATCGACTGACTCGTAGGTGTTCTCATCCAGATTGTCCTTATCGTAGTCAATTATGGTAATTTTAACCTTATCAGAATGCTTTTTGCCAACATGAATAAGGGAGCCAGGGGGCAAGCCTGCTTTTTTTGATGTTCTTTTAATTTCCTCCGCCATTGCTTAATTCTTTGGCTTGTGAACTATCCTTCTTAAAAACCAAGGTACGATAAGGGAAAGGTATTTCCACCCCTTCTTTATCAAAACGCTCCTTTATTGATTTGTTCAAATCCCAATGCATTAGCTTAGCTTCGCCCAGGTCTTTTGCCCAAACCCAAGCCCGCAAGTTAACAGAAGAATCACCGAAATTTATCACCTTCACTCTAACTTGTTCCTCACCATTCTTTTTTTCTTGTTTGGTTCTCACATCAATGCAATTGGGATGCGCCAAGGCTTCTTCCCTCATTATTTTCATTGCCAAATCAATATCACTATCATAGCTGATGCCTATCTCAACAAACTCGCATATCCTGGTATCACTGATGCTACTATTTATCACTGTCTCAGCACTTATCACTGAGTTGGGCATAATAATCCATTTATTTTCAAAACTCACAATAACGGTATGCCTTAGAGTGATATCTTCCACTGTACCTGAATATAAGTTTCCTATTTGAAGGACATCCCCTACCCTAAAGGGTTTAAAGATTACGATAAAAATTCCACTGATGATATTGGCAAAAGCAGCCTGGGCGGCAAAACCCAACACAGCTACCATAATACCTGCACCCGCAAAAAGCCCCAAAGCAAAAGTCCTAAGGCTTGGGATAACATAAATGATAGACCCAATGGCTACCAGCCATACTATCATGGTGGCAAAGTGGCGCAAGAATTTATAACGTGTAGGGTCAACTTTAAGTTGAATAGACTCCCTATCAAAAAAGCGCCTAAGTAACCATCTTGAAACCCGGGTGAGTATTATGGCCCCAATGATGATAAGGATGATAACAACCACACTTAAGCCATCCATTTCAATTTTTTCTAAAATGCCTTTCATCGCAAGGTAAAAATAGAATTATTGTTTACCCCTTGTAAATAGGAAAGAGAAATTTTACAAACAGTGAAATGTTAAGCACTAGTTGTTTCTTCTCGTTGCTGCGTTATATTCTCAACATACTCCTTAAATCTTAGTATGCTTTTACGCCTCATATTGGGATAGCTGAGAATTAAAATAAGAATAAGTAAAGCATACGCTGCTACTATACAAGCGGACTCCAATCTATATTTTTCATTAATCCATAAATTAATGAAAGACAAAGATGAAAACAGAGTGAATGCAAGACACATTTGTAGTGCTAAAGCCAGATGACTTGCAAATTTTACTTTAACAATAGTTTTACTGCTATCTTCTATTACATCACCAACTATTCCTCGTCCTCTGCTATGGAAGAATTTATGCCTCAAATTTGGTCGCAAATCAATGTAGTTATCATTTACTGAACCGATGTAAGCGTTTGGGGTGCTAGTAAATATATGGGCAAAATGACCTGGTGGGTCTACATTCTTCTTTAGTGCATCCAGGAAGTCATCTTTAGGCATATTAAACTCCATGTCTAAGCCAACCTGCCAAAAACTTGTCTTATAAAACGTACTGCCAGAATGCATAAAAGCGTCAGGTTAAGTGTCCTTAAATCTAACGCTTTTATTTACCATTGACATCAGTGGGTGACTATTTATTCAAAAAAGCCGAATACATCCAAACCAGTTTCTCTTGTTCACGGATGTAATCGCTCATTAGGGCATTGGTACCCTCATCGTCTATCTCACCAGACAAGTTAAGTAGCACCCTTTGTTTTGATATCAATACTTTAAGCGCGTCCAGTACCTGACCCACAGCCTTGATACCATCGTTTACTTCAGTGCTTTCTTTGATATCTGTCGTTTGATTGTAGTTTGAATACTTATGCTCTGGCACATGACCTAGTGTTAATATCCTTTCGGCTACTTCATCGATTTTCAAAAGCAAGTCATTGTATAGCTCTTCAAACTTAACATGAAGCTCAAAGAATTTTTCGCCTTTTATGTTCCAGTGGTATCCGCGTGTGTTTTGGTAAAAAACAGAGTAGTTGGCCAATAAATCATTCAGTTTATCAGCTAATTCTTTTGACTTATCAATATCTAATCCTATTGCGTTTGTATTGCTCATTATTGTTTGGTTTAATCAATTACTAATTACAAAAACACAACAGTAAAAAAGCCCTTCTGTTCATGAAGGGCTTTCTTTTATAGGATGATATTTATCACTTATTGCTCAACAGCAACTTTAGGGGCTGCTGCCAGAATTTCTTCGTTTGCAGCATCTGCATATTTGCTAAAATTCTTAACGAACTCACCAGCTAGCTTATTAGCCTTAGCATCGTATCCATCTTTGTCTTCCCAAGTGTTGCGAGGACTTAGTATCTCATCTGGCACGTTGGGGCATGAAGTCGGCATTGCCAATCCAAATACCTGGTGTGTATCAAAATCAACGTCATTCAGTTCACCGTTTAATGCGGCAGTAATCATGGCACGTGTGTACTTCAACTTAATCCTTTCACCTACACCATAAGCACCACCAGACCATCCAGTGTTTACCAACCATACGTTGATATCTGGATTGTCTTTCAATTTTCTACCTAGCAACTCAGCGTACTTAGTTGGGTGCAATGGCAAGAAAGCAGCACCAAAACACGCTGAAAATGTAGTTACAGGGTCAACTATACCTACCTCAGTACCAGCTACTTTTGCTGTGTAACCAGAGATAAAGTGATACATCGCCTGACCAACATCCAATTTTGAAATCGGAGGTAATACACCAAAAGCATCCGCTGTAAGGAAGAATATATTTTGAGGTGCTTTACCAACTGATGGCTCCACTGCGTTGAATATGTGATTGATTGGATAACCAACACGTGTATTCTCGGTTTTTGTAGTGTTAGTGTAATCAACCGTAGTTGTTCCTTCATAGAATTCGATATTCTCAAGAAGGGCACCAAACTTAATGGCTTTGAATATTTGAGGCTCCTTTTCTTCGGTAAGGTCTATACATTTTGCATAGCAACCACCCTCAAAGTTGAAGATGGCATCCTCACTCCAGCCATGCTCATCGTCACCAATAAGTCCGCGATCTGGGTCAGCTGAAAGAGTTGTTTTTCCAGTACCTGAAAGGCCAAAGAAAATAGCAGTATCACCGTGTTCGCCGATATTGGCAGAGCAGTGCATACTCAACACATTTTTCTCGTGTGGTAATATGTAGTTCAATACAGAGAAGATACCTTTCTTGATTTCACCAGTGTAACCAGTGCCACCGATGATAATCATTTTCCTGGTGAAGTTGATAACAGCAAAGTTCTCCTGGCGAGTGCCATCTTTCTCAGGGTCTGCTTTGAAACCAGGAGCAGATACTACATGCCACTCAGGAGTAAAGTCTTCTATTTCTTCTCTTGTTGGGCGAAGGAATAAGTTATTGGCAAAAAGGTTTTGCCATGGCAACTCAGTTACTACCCTCACGTTCAACCTGTAATTGTCATCAGCACACGCATATGCATCACGCACATACACTTCCCTGCCTGTTAAGTAGGCCGCCATTTTGTCAAACAACAAATCAAAGTTCTCAGGTGTAAATTTGATATTGATATCACCCCACCAAACTGAGTCTTCTGTTTTGCTATCGCAAACCACAAAGCGGTCTTTTGGTGAACGGCCAGTAAACTCGCCAGTGTCAACAGCAAGGGCACCTGTATCGGTTAAAACTCCCTCTCCTTTAATTATAGTGTCTTCTGTTAATTCAGCCGGGGTAAGGTTCCAATGTGCGGCTGAAACATTTTTGAGGCCTATTGAGGCGATGCTAGCGTCTTTTGACTTTAGTCCGTACTCATTCATTTGATTAGAATTAGGCGGCAAAGCTAAATTAATTTTAGGATATGCATCCTAAAACAATGCTTAAATTCACTTTTTGGTAATAAATTGCCAGTTAAGTGTTAATATCTCTTCGATTTTAAAATTATTTCAGGCTCTAAACGAGCTTATTTTTCAAAAACATTATCAGTAGTAAAAGCCAACCTGTGATAATCAACATACCTCCTATCGGAGTTACTGGCCCAAGAAAATTTATCCCCTCCAAACCAGTGATGCTTCTGGTAGAAAGCAAGTAGATAGAGAACGAAAAAAATACAGTGCCTATTATCATGCACCATCCAGCCATGTTTAAGAATTTGATATCGGCCTTATACCACAAACCCAGCACCAGTAAGGTTATTGCGTGATACATTTGGTATTTAACCCCAGTCTCAAAACTGTTTAGTTGGTCGGCACCCAAGTGTGCTTTTAAAGCATGAGCGCCCAATGCCCCGAGGATAACAGCAGTGAATCCAAAAATAGTTGCAGCTACAAGTATTGTCTTTTTCATGGGGTCAAAGTTCGGGATTAATAGAATAATAGGGAATGAAATATTACATAAAAATTATCCCTTACCTTCGTGGCAATAGTTAATGGCAATGAAAAAGATATTGGTAATTGGTGCGGGTAGGTCTTCAGTGAGCTTGATAGGTTATCTATTGCAGCACGCAGTAGACGAATGTTGGGAAGTGACTGTTGGGGATATATCACTAGAAATGGCGCAAAAAAAAACACAGGGCTTTTCAAATGCCAAAGCCATTGCTTTTGATGTGAACAATGAAATCCAACGACGGGAGGAAATACAAAAAGCGGACATAGTGGTGAGCATGCTGCCTGCCTTTATGCATATTACTGTAGCCCATGAATGCCTTAATTACAGGAAGCACCTTGTAACTGCTTCATACATAACAGATGAACTAAAAGGGATGCATGAAGATGTAGCCAAGGAGGGGCTTATCTTTATGAACGAGATAGGGCTTGACCCTGGTATTGACCATATATCTGCCATGCAAGAGATAGATAGTATCCGGGGTAATGGTGGTGTGATGGAAGGCTTTGAATCATTTACCGGTGGATTGGTAGCACCTAAATATGACAACAACCCATGGAATTACAAATTTACCTGGAACCCCAGAAATGTGGTGTTAGCCGGGCAAGGTGGTGCCGTGAAATTCATTCAGGAGGGAACTTATAAATACATCCCTTACTATAAAGTGTTCCGAAGAACTGAGATTATAGAAATTGAGGGGTATGGACGTTTTGAAGGTTATGCCAATAGAGACTCATTGAAGTACCGTTCATTATATGGCTTGGATGATATCAACACTATCTTCCGTGGTACCCTAAGGCGAGTGGGCTTTTGCAGGGCCTGGGACGTGTTTGTTCAACTGGGCGTTACTGATGACAGCTACGTGATGGAAGGCTCTGAAAATATGACCTATCGGGAGTTTATCAATTCGTTTTTGGCCTATAACCCTCATGACTCAGTTGAGCTTAAACTAAAACACTACCTTCATATTGACCAAGATTCGGAGGTATTTGATAAACTGCAATGGCTGGGTATTTTTGAGAACAAGAAGGTAGGATTGAAAAATGCCACTCCTGCCCAAATCCTCCAAAAAATACTGGAGGACAAATGGAGCCTTGAGCCAGAAGACAAGGATATGATAGTGATGTGGCACAAGTTGACTTATGAATTGGAAGACCGCAAAAAGTGCAAAGAGCTATCGATGGTAGTAAAAGGAGAAGACCAAAACATTACCGCTATGGCAAAAACAGTGGGCTTGCCACTAGCAATAGCAACCAAGCTCATTGCCCAAAACAAGATTGAAAAGAGAGGGGTGTTATTGCCACTTTCTAAAGATATTTACGAACCCATTTTAAGTGAGCTAAAAGAATACAATATCACTTTTGATGAAAAAGAAACTGAAATTTAAATGAGTATAGACATAAAAATAAGCCAGTCGGTAGCGATACTGATAGATGGTAATAATATAGAAAGGAGCCTGCACAGCGAAACTGGAGATACAGGCACCATGATAAATTTTGACACTTTGATTCCCCGCCTTATTGGCAATCGCAGCCTTAATAGGCTGACCTACTTTAGGGAAGGGGCTCACATA
Organism: Flavobacteriales bacterium; assembly: GCA_028281825.1. GTDB lineage: Bacteria > Bacteroidota > Bacteroidia > JANQJC01 > JANQJC01 > JANQJC01. The sequence continues at coordinate 13,444 of JANQJC010000121.1, read as the reverse complement.
TCAAGCAAATTGGCTGAACGGCTGCACGATAACTTTCATGGTTCAGTGATACCCTGCCACAAAACAGCTGATATACCACTTACTATCAAAGCCACACAACTGGCCAGCAAGGTGGATACCATTATCATCATGTCTGGCGATTCTGATTATATCGACTTGGTAAAATACCTCAAAAATGAGGGAGTGAGAGTGGAAATAGCCGCAGTGCCAAAGAATACAGCTGAAGCTTTGATTGATGTGGCAGACTACTTTCACCAAATATTGCCTACTGATTGGTTTAGCTTGACTAAAAGCAAGCCTAGAAGCCATGCAGCTAGTTCTCCTTCAAAAGATAATTCAAGTGATAAATCAACCCCTGCGAAATCTGGTGACAATCAGCAAAAGTCTACCAGAAACAGAAAAAGTTCAGCAAGAAAACCGGCGAGAAGAAAAAAGAAATAGTTATTTCGCAACCAAACCTTTATTAAGATATGAGCAAGATAGCAGTATTTCCAGGTTCATTTGACCCCATTACAAAAGGCCATGAATCAATAGTTTTAAGAACACTCCCACTATTTGATGAGATAATAGTTGCCATTGGTGTAAATTCAGTTAAAAAATATCTGTTTGATCTTGACAAAAGAATAAGTCTTGTGGAACAAGTCTTTAAAAATGAGCCTAAAGTGAGGGTTGACTCTTTTGAGGGGTTAACGGTTGACTACTGCAAAAAGAACAAAGCCAACTACATATTACGCGGGCTTAGAACTTCAGCTGACTTTGAGTTTGAACGCAGTATAGCGATGATTAATAAGACGATGCTTGATGACTTGGAAACTATTTTTATACTTACGACTCCTGAACTCTCGGCAATAAACTCAACAATTGTACGTGATATTTATCGCAATGGTGGTGATGTATCACCGTTTGTGCCAGAGGGTTTAGAACTTTGAAATTGAATATCAAAGAATGCGAGGAGTTGGTTTAGCGCTTGGTTTATTGTTGATTGGTAGTTGCTTGTATGCCCAGGTAAGCATTAAGGGTACGGCCCCCGCCTATCCAGCCAAAACCATTAGCCTATATATATATAATGACTACATCACCTATCAGGAAAGGGAAATAGCCCAGGCTCAGATTGATGAAAACGGCAACTTTAGCCTTAAAGCACAGGTGGAAGAAACGCAATATGCTTTTCTGAGAATTGATAATGAACTTGCTGACTTTTTTATAGAGAAAAATGGAGATTATGTGGTAAAATTTCCTGAACCAAAAGTGCAGGAAACCAGCGTGAATGAGTTTGTAGAAAGAAACTTTCACAGGCTGGAAATCACCAACAGTACATGGTACTCACTAAATCCATCCTTGGTCAGACTTAATAATCTGTACGATGATTTCCTGGAGAATAATGTTTACCTACTGATGCGCCAGTCAACAAGGGATAAAAAAAAGCTGGTTGATAATATCAACGCTTTCAGAAAAGACATTAATGAAAAATTCAACGCAGTGCACGGTGAGTTTTTTGAGACTTATGTCAATTACGCTTTTGCCAATATCAGGCAAATAACCATGTTACCAGAAGAAAGGCTTTATGAAGAATACTTCAAAGACCAAGCTATCCATTACAGGAATTTAGAGTACATGAATTTCTTCCACAGCTTCTTTGAGAAAAAGGTGGAACTTTTTGCCATTTCAAACAAAGGAAGTAAACTCGTTCATGCCATCAATGCCAGTGCCAGTCTTGATTTTATAGATGGTGTACTCACAGAGAATGAATTTCTTCAAGACAAACACCTCCGCAGGTTGGCCTTAATAAAGGCATGTCAAAACTTCTTTCATGATAAAGAATTCAAGAAGGGAAAAGTAGCCAACTTACTTGAAAAAATTGAGCAAGAAAACCTGCACCCTGAAATTGCGCTGGCTGCTAAAACCATGAGAACTGAATTGGTGAGGCTAGCCCCTGGCAATCCCGCACCTGAGATAGAATTACGGAACAGTAATAACATACCAACTAAGCTAAGTGACTTTAGAGGCAAATACATTTACCTAGAGTTTACTGATGCTACCTGCCCAGCCTGCAATGCAGAAACCATGCTGGTAAAAGAATTGAAAAGGGAGTTTGGCAATAAAATCGAGTTTGTGACGGTATTGGTAAATGAAGATTTTGAAATCGCCAGAGAGTACATTCAAGCCAATGACTACAACTGGACTTTTTTGATTTCAGGGCGTGAGAGCAAAGTATTGAAGGATTACAACATCAAATCAGTGCCTAGCTATTACTTGATAGACAAAGACTTTAAGCTACTGCTGTCACCAGCACAAAACCCCAGTCACCACGCTGATTTGCCTGAGAAGAACATCAAGTATATACTCCACAAACTCAAGTGATGCAGGAATTAAATTTACCTCATTATGAATTCCGCACCCGCACGGAGAATGGCAAGCAGCAGATATTTGACAACATTCGCAAGAAGTTTGTAGCACTCACACCAGAGGAATGGGTAAGGCAAAACTTTGCTCAATACCTAATACAGGAAAAGAAATTCCCGGCCTCACTCATAGCAGTAGAAATGAAAGTGACTTACAACCGTAAGCCACAAAGGGGAGATATCATCATTTACGACCAAACCGCCAAACCCCATACAGTGGTGGAATGCAAAGCACCCAATGTAAAAATAACACAAGATGTATTTTATCAGGCAGCACGCTACAACTCACAGCTGATGGCCAAATACATCATCGTCACCAATGGGCTGCATCATTACTGCTGCAAAATGGACTATCAAGGCAGTCAACACAAGTTTCTACAAGAAGTACCAAATTGGGATTGACAATCCGCGGTTTGCCAACCTTAAATTGTAAACTGTTAACTTGTTTAGGATAATATATATCTTTGCCAACCCTAGTTCGGAGTGTAGCGCAGCCCGGTAGCGTACTTGCATGGGGTGCAAGTGGTCGCTGGTTCAAATCCAGTCACTCCGACTTTAAAAGCCCCCAAGTTTTGGGGGCTTTTTTATACCCAAAAAATGAACGGTGTTACACGCCGACCAAGATTTTCCGTGAGTCCCTCGGGGGTGTCGACAAACGCGTTTTTTGGCGTTTTTGCCCTTTTTTAACACTGTTATTTTACAACTACACCCTGTTAAAATAAGTAGTACTTTGATATAACCTTAAAAATTTAATTTGTTGATTTTCAATGATTTATATCAAATTTTAGATTTTATGAGCTAAAGAAAACGCTTTGGTCATTAGAAAAAATTTGAGAAGAGCTAACTCTTGCTTTTTTGAATGATTAATTCTCGAGAACCCTCTTCTAGAGAGTTATACTCATCTAAATGTATATGACTTCCCGATGGCACTTCATTCTGTGCCAGATTTAATAGGTGGTTAGCCAAAGAAAGTAAGCCCTCCTTGTTTGCCACTATAGTTATCAGGCCATCTTCAACTTTAGTTTGTATTTCAAACCCATCTATCCACTTATGAACTATTCCTTTTTCAGTTGTGTATTTTGGCACTTCAATACTTATTACTTGCATTTTCATCTTTTTATGATTGATTAACTACCTCCTCTCAGCTTAAAAAGTATTATCATTCCTTCTCATGAGCGATGACGAATTGTTTCATTACCAATTGAAACCCAATATGTGCATCTTCATCACCAAGTTTCTTATAATCTTCCAATGAAGTGTAACGTAACTCTCCACTAGCCAAAATGTACATTATATTCCCCTTACTCTTTATCGCTTTGTGTGCCTCCAGCATTTTTTTGTCAAAATCCTGCTCCAGCATTTCATCTTCTATTTCCAAATTGATAAGGCTATATTGCAAAAACGTATAGTTAGTATCATCTACCCCAAGCACTTCCCTGTAACTCAAAAACTCCTGCCCCCAAGGATAATTTGTCTTATCCAGAAAGAGCGTTATATCTTTTTCTAAAGTTTGCGATTCTAGTTTACCATCAAGTATTCTACCATTAGCCATATAATACTCAACACCATTGAACTCAATACTTGCTAACCCATCCGAAAAATAATAAGTAACCCAAGGGTTAATATTGGTCCTGTTATGTTTTGAGGTATAAAAAGCAGAGAAATATCCAATGCTATTTAATGTATCGCCTTTAAGCTCATAAACCTCACCATCCTTTATTAAATAATCGACAGTATCACTTAAAGATATGTTGAGAGTGTCAACATAAGCTAAACCACGACCCACTTTCTCTGAGCTCTTGTCAATACAACCCATTGTAAAGAACAGAAATAAACCAAAACACATCCTCAATTTCGATTTCATGTTCATTATTTACATAATTCAAGGCACTTCATAATTTCTTGACCTATAATTTCAGGGATAACTTTGTCAATATCTGCATCTGCCCTTGCAACACTTCCCTCAATATCATTAAACCCTCCCCTACTTCCTAGGTTCTCAGTTGGAATAAATTGGAATTGAGAATCAGCATAACTAACTTGAATGCACTTGGTTGTTCTTATAAAACTCCCCCATGACCCAACACCTACAAAGTTCAGGAACGGCTTGAAAAAATTGCCCCAATCCTTAGGATGTGGAACATCCGTTTTTGAGGTATTCAACGCTGTAATAACTTTTTCGCCAAGCTCTGCTGGATTATAACTCTCTAATCTAAAAAAGGGCTCAGTCATGATTCCTAATCCTTGGTCAGTGTATGAGGATGGATGAATAAAAACTTCTCCCTTTCTGAAATAGATTATACAATTCTTCATAGTTCACAAACAAACTTTTCATTTCATTTTCTTATCTCCTAACTTTCATCATTCCAGTCTCACTCGCAAAACTTCACAACCCGTCCCTCCCAAATATAAGAGAATTGTCGTCCATCAAACGGCCTTGCTGAAATTACTTTACCCTCTCCTTGGGGAGAGGGATTTAGGGTGAGGGCACTAGTAAGCCTTGACTTTTTGCTTACTTTTCGTCAAGCAAAAAGTATGACATCAAAATTTTTAAAAGAAAGTAAATAGTCAACTATAATCACCCCTCCCGCTCTGGCTTAAAAACCCTCTCCAACTCCTTATACAACTCGGGATTTTTCCTCTGCATCAACTCAGGCCGCTCAAAAAAATACTCTGCTGCTACCGCCAAAAACTCAGCCTCATTGGTGGCGCCATATGGGTTAAGGTCCGACTCCTTTTCGTGTATCAGCGCTATCTCATGGTGTATCCGTTTGAGCCACGGCAAAGCATACTTGTAGGGCAATAAGGTCTCAGGACAACCATCCACATATCCATCGTCTTTGTCCACCAGGTGCACAAACTCATGTATCGCCACATTCGATTTATCTGTAGTATTCAGAAAACCATTTCGCAAGCTATTCTTGGCGAGTATCATAATATTGTTCATCGCACCACCACCTACCATTCCCAAGGTATTCAGATCCTTCCCCTCTATTTCATAATCCCTGTTAAACGAGCCCGGATATATCAATACCTCATTGATATTGCGATACTCCCACCCTTTAAATGCAAACACGGGGATAATTGCTCCAGCCGCCACAAACACCCTATCCATATCCTCAATCTCCGTTTTCACCCCTGTAACAGTCACATTTTGCAAGAAATGGTGAACCCTTTTCTCAAACTCAACCTTTTCCTCCTCATTCAGCTTTTGATAGAATAGCACATGTTTTTGCAGTATTTCCCTTTCGGCATCGGTAAAAGGCTTCGCCACTGCTTTTGCCTTCTTTTTCGACGCAGCCCTCGCCACCAAAGCAATAATGACACCACCCACCAAAAGAATAATTATTTCCATATTGAAACTAGAGGCATAAAACCACTCCCCACAATATTACCCAAAAAACCCAATTAATGATTGACCTACTATACTATCTGTAACAAAAAACCTGCGTTATTGCGAGCCACCCTATATGCTTTCGGGGAAGCGCGGCAACCTCAAATTCCCTTCCCTGTGCCTGTCCCGAAGAATTTCCGGAAGGGCAGGTTAAAATGGGGTGTTTACAACAATTTAACAGTTTAGCTATGCACCCTAATCCTCATAATTACTCCTTACCCCTTTTTCCAAAAACCGGTATTGTCTAAACAACCAACCCCTTCTAAAAGCCTCATAACCCAGATACTTGATACCACTTTTCTTTAGCTCTGGCTGTACTTCATCAAACTTCCAATTATATAGTTTCACAATTTCGTAGGCTTTATCGTCAAGGGTATAAATGATGATAGAACTGGAAGAGTAAAAAGAATCATAATCAGAATCCGAACCACCACGCTTACCTATGATATACTCTGACTGACTATAACCCTTGAGAGCACTCCAGGTATAGTGAACCTTATATAAGCGTAGTGGCCTTACAATTCTCACACCCTCATCATCAAACACCACGTAGCAAGCGTAATATGAAACCCCTTCCCACATGGAGAAAATCATGAATAGAAAAGCCAAAACAAAAAATATCAAAGTCAACAGCCCACCTGTATCTAAGTCTAAGCCATCACCATCCAAAAAATCACTTATTGAGGCATAAATCATCATTCCAGTCACCCAAACTACCACCGCAGAAGCCAGTATCACCAAAGTTATCCATATCACATTCGGGTATGTACGTATCTTATTCATAAGTAAGACAATATTACCAAAAAACCGCATTAATAGTTGGCTTGCAGAGATTGTCATCGTATTAAAAGTCCCCCTCCTGCGGGAGAGGGATTTAGGGAGAGGGCACACATGCAGCCTTGGCTTTTTGCCTACTTTTTGGTCAAGCAAAAAGTATGAGAAACTGGGTAAGCAAAAGAAAGCCTGAAAATAGTCTGGCAAAAAGTCTCACTTAAAAAGCCACACCCAGCAACACTTGTAAACTCATTCCACTAAACCTACTCCCATCAACACCACTACCCGTTTTCACCTTCCACCTTCTACTGGAAACATCCAATTGATATTCTATGCGGCTACCTAGTGTCACTCGCCTACCCATTATTACCCTCAACTCACCCACACCTTTTGGGGCAAAAAACGGGTTACGAAAATCTCCCTTTATACCATTCTCATCGACGTCCAACCAATAAGTTCCGCTATTAAAACCAACCCCAAAAATGCAATCCAATACCCTGTTTCTGTGCAGCACATCCGCTCCAAAAACCATTATCCCCCATTGAAATCCTGAAAATTCAAATGAATGAGTATCACTCACTGTTTGCTTTATTGGTAGCATATAATCAAAGCTAAGGTGTCCGTCAGCTACATACCTCCTTGAAATCTCCAACCTGCCACTCAGTGATATCCCCGCTTTATTGATGGGTTGGTTGATGTGAGTACCAAGGTAATTACCCAAAGCTTTGCTTCTGAACATCATCACTCCGTAATGCCCCTCTATTGCAGCATAGTCAGAAGCCCGATCTGTCCAAACCATTGGAGTGGCGTTAATTACTGTATCACTATACTCTTGCGCATAACCAGTTAAAGCCACCGCCAATAAAAATATTGTGAGTATTGCTTTCATAGATGGGTTAATTGGATATACGTCCTTAAAACCTCATAAGGTTGGGAGAATAAGCACCCATCTAACTGTCCTTCATTGAACTTTTAACCCAATTAGTTGAAAACTCAACCATTTTAGAACATTCTACTCTTGAAACTTGTTACTTAAATCGTACTTTTGCGCTACCTTGAAAAGGCATCACCAAAACCATACAAAACCCTTGTGTGGCAGGCAGTGACAAAAAATGCCTTCGCAGTAAGTTGATGACAATAAATGTGGTAGTCCGGTTCTTTTTATTCATCCTTTTAGGATTGCTCATCGCCTTACCTTCATTTTCACAAGAAAAAGTAACTATAAGCGGTTACGCCCAAGAAGAAGAAACAGGTGAATCACTGATTGGTGCTTCAGTCTACATCGTTGATGCTGAAGGCACTATGGTTAAAGGGGCAGCTACCAATGCCTACGGCTTCTTTTCTATCTCCTCACAAGCCACGTCGGGCACATTTTATCTCAAGGCACAATACATCGGCTTAAATGATTACACCAAAGAAATCACGCTCGATAAAGACCTCAGCGTTACCATTTCCCTTAAATCCAACTCGGTGGTGAAGCAAGAAGTGATAGTTACAGCCCAAAAATCAAATGTGAATGTAGAAGCCGTGCAAATGGGTACGGTAGAAATGGAAATGGAAACCATCAAAGAGCTTCCCGCCTTCCTGGGCGAAGTGGATGTGCTCAAAACCATACAGTTGTTACCTGGAGTGCAATCTGGTGGTGAGGGCAATACAGGTTTTTATGTTCGCGGCGGCGGGCCCGACCAAAACCTTATCCTGCTGGATGAAGCCGTGATATACAACGCCGCCCACCTGTTTGGTTTCTTCTCAGTATTCAATGGCGATGCCGTTAAAAATATCGAATTGACCAAGGGTGGTATGCCTGCTCAATACGGCGGCAGGTTAGCCTCTGTACTGGATATCTCCATGAAAGAAGGTAACATGCGCGAGCACCATGCAGAAGGCGGTATTGGTGTGATTTCATCTCGCCTCACCGTGCAAGGCCCCATAAAGAAAGATACCGCTTCTTACATCATTTCGGCTCGCCGCACTTACGCCGATGTATTGGCAACTCCATTCATTCCCGATAGTTCTGACTTCAAAGGGTCTTCTTACTATTTCTATGACCTAAACATGAAGATGAACTACAGAATATCACACAAAGACAGGCTATTCTTTAGCACCTACTTCGGCAGGGATGTTTTTGAATTCAATAATGAAGATGCTGGTTTTGGTGCCAAAATACCCTGGGGCAATGCCATGGCATCCCTGCGCTGGAACCACCTGTTCAATAACAAGCTCTTTGTAAACACTTCACTCATCTTTAGCGATTACCAATTTGAATTTGAAGCAGGGCAACAAGACTTCAACATCAAGCTTTTCTCTGGCATCCGCGATTGGAATGCAAAAATGGACTTCACATGGCTACCGGGCACCAAACACAACGTCAAGTTCGGATTGAACTATATCTTCCACACCTTCACACCCAGCAACGTATCTGCGCAAGCAGGCGACTTTACTTTCGACCTTGGCGACGTTATAAGGATGTATGCCCACGACGCCGCACTCTACATTTCTGATGACTGGGAAATAAGTGACAGGATAAAGGTAAATGGCGGTTTACGTGCCACCATGTTCCAGCAAATAGGACCTTTTGAGCGCTACATCAAAAATGAGCTCGACCAAATAGTGGACACGGTTAATTATGGCGGTGTAAACGACCCCAACCCAATTCTCAAATTACTGATAGATGGTGGCCTCAACGAACCTGTAGTAACCTACCGAAGGATAGAACCCCGTTTTGCAATGCGCTACAAAATCAATGAAACCGCATCTGTCAAGGCTTCATACACCCACAATTATCAATATATACACCTGGCTAGCCTCTCATCCCTCTCCCTGCCAACGGATATTTGGGTGCCAAGCTCAACACTTGTTCAGCCACAAAAGGGTATACAATACTCGGTTGGTTTTTTCAAAAACTTCTTCCATGATATGTTTGAAAGCTCAGTAGAACTGTATTATAAAACCATGGAAAACCAGGTAGAATACAGAGAAGGAGCTTCACCTGGAGTAAACATTGCTGACAACCCCGACAATAACTTTGTATTCGGTTCGGGAGAATCATACGGGGCTGAGTTTTTTCTCAAAAAGGCAAAGGGCAAAGTACAAGGCTGGATAGGATACACGCTTTCAAGAACTACACGCCAGTTTCCTGATATCAATAACGGCAAAGAGTACTTCGCAAAATATGACAGGAGACATGACTTATCATTTATACTCACTTACAAATGGACCGAGAGGATATCCCTGTCTGCGGTATTTGTTTATGCTACTGGCAATTCCATTACTCCACCCTCCAGAAGATATTTGTGGGGCGGGCAAATCGTAACCGAATTCGCTGAAAGAAACACCTATCGCCTGGCACCCTATCACCGAGCCGATTTATCTGCTACCATCAAAAGCAAGAAGAATGAAAACAGAAAATTCCAATCTAGCTGGAATATTTCAATATACAATCTATACAGCAGGGCCAATCCATTCTTTATATACCTTGACCCTGAAGGCAATTTTGCTGATGGTAGTTTGAAGTTTAAGGCATATCAAGTATCATTGTTCCCGATATTACCTTCGGTAACTTGGAATTTCAAATTCTAGGCAAGGATGAAAATTTTTAGAAAATATAGACTGGTAATAGCGCTCTTAGGGGTACTTTTCTCCGCCTGCGAAAAAGAAATCAATTTAGACCTACCCGATGCAGAAGATAAAGTGGTGGTAGAAGGGGTGATTGAAAACGGTAAGCACCCTTACGTTATTCTCACCCGAAGTTCTTCTTATTTCGCTGCTGTGGATGAGTGGCTTGACAACCTCTTTATTGAAGATGCCACTGTTTACGTAAGCGATGGCTCCACCACCGATACACTTAGGCTCACTTTTGATACTGAAATATACGCCCCCGTTCCAATCTTGGTATACAAGGCCAGTAACATGATTGGCGAGGTAGGTAAAACCTATCAACTCACGGTAATAGCCGAGGGAAAAACACTCACAGCATCTACCATCATTACACAGCCTGTTCCATTGGATAGCCTTTGGTACCAGCGAGAACCAGGCGCCGAGGCCGACACCTTGGGCTATGTTTGGGCTCAACTCACAGACCCCCCTGAATTGGGTAACAATTATGCCTGGTTCTCTAAAATACTGGGGCAAAATGACCGACTGCTTGCCCCACTGGGCTACACATTTGATGATAAATTTTTTAATGGTGCTACCATCACTTTTCCGTACCAAAAAGCTGAAGACGAACTTACCCAACAAAGCAATGTGGATGTGGACACTCTTTCTTCACACCCTTGGTTTTATGCTGAGGGTGACACTGTAGTCATTAAGTTCTGTACGATGGACTATGCTCACTACCGATTTAGGGAAGTGCTTGAAGAAGTAGCCGAAGCGGGAGATAACCCATTTTCATCACCATCTACCGTACCAAGCAATATAGGAGAAGAAGGTCTGGGCTATTGGGGTGGTTTTGGATGTGTGATGGATACCGTAATTTTAGAACCTTTAGAAGAATAAAAAAATGTCAGAAGAAATCGAAAAAAGAAATTGTGTTATTATAGGCTCTGGTCCGGCAGGTTACACCGCCGCCATCTATGCAGCAAGAGCTGATTTAAAACCATTGATGTTTTCAGGCCTGCAACCAGGTGGGCAATTAACCATCACAACCGAGGTAGAGAACTACCCAGGCTATCCTGAAGGCGTTCAAGGCCCTGAAATGATGGAAGACTTCCGCAAACAGGCTGAAAGATTTGATACTGAGATACGCTACGAAATGGTCACTGAAGTGGACTTTACTGCACCACCTCACAAACTGGTAACAGAAAAAGGTACCATACTGGCAGATAGCGTTATCATTGCCACGGGTGCTTCGGCCAAGTGGCTCGGGTTGGAGTCTGAGCAGAGATTGAATGGCTTTGGCGTTTCAGCATGTGCCGTGTGCGATGGTTTCTTTTACAAAGGACAGGACGTAGCCATTGTGGGTGGTGGAGATACCGCCTGTGAAGAAGCCAGCTACCTGGCCAAACTTTGCAAAAAGGTATACATGCTGGTTCGCCGTGACGAATTCAGGGCTTCAAAAGCAATGTCTCACAGGGTTGAAAACACTGATAATATTGAAGTGCTGTTTAACCACGAAACCGTGGAAATACTTGGAGAAAAAGGCGTCGAAGGTGTTAAAGTACTCAATAATATCACCAACGAAGAGAGCGTAATCGATGTAACCGGCTTCTTTGTGGCAATCGGGCACAAACCAAACACCGACATATTCAAAGACTGGCTCGATATGGATGAAGTGGGATACATCAAGGTAATTCCAGGTACTTCAAAAACCAAGGTAGAAGGCGTATTCGTTTCAGGCGATGCCGCCGATAAAGTATATCGTCAGGCAGTCACAGCTGCTGGCACGGGTTGTATGGCTGCTCTTGATGCAGAGCGTTACCTCACTGAGAAAGGTATCGTATAAACAAATATTTCTAAATTACGGAAAGGGGGTGAATGAAAGTTCATCCCCTTTTTTGATAAAAAAGCTATTTTGCGGTAGTCATTTTTAAGCGATATCACCTATCAAATCAAAAGCTGAATATGTGGGTTTTGCAGCGCTGCTAGCCTTGCTGTTAGTCCCCATCTTTGGGCACTTAAACACCATGCCCCTGCGTATATGGGACGAAGCACGCCTGGCTATCAATGCAGAAGAAATGACCCGTAATGGAAACCTTCTTGTTACTCACTTTGAAGGCCAACCCGACATGTGGAATACCAAGCCTCCATTGATGATTTGGTTTCAGGCTTTATTCATTAAAACCATAGGCCTTGATGAGCTTTCCATTAGATTACCCTCGGCTATTGCCGCTTTTCTTACTTGCCTCGGCCTGGTGTGGTTTTCAGTCAAGTTCCTAAATAGTTTTTGGCTAGGCTTTATCGCTTCATTGATATTGATTACATCACAAGGTTACGTAAATATGCATGGTTCCCGCTCTGGGGATTATGACACCCTACTTACGCTATTCATTATGCTCTACTCACTCTCATTCTTTGCTTACCTTGAGTTAGGCAACAAAAAGCACCTCTATCTCACTTTTATCTTCATTGCCTTGGCAGCATTAACCAAAGGTGTTGCTGGCCTGTTCTTCCTTCCATCCCTTGCTGTCTATGCATTGGTAAGACGCAAAACCATCGGCCTATTAACCAATAAGCATACTTACATGGGCTTGCTCATTCCTGTAACCATTATTATGGGTTACTACCTGTTTCGGGAGGCTTATAACCCAGGATATATTGAGGTTGTTTTCAATAATGAACTAGGAGGCAGGTATAATGCCGCTGGCAATGCAGTTGATGAAAGACCTTTCTTTTACTTCGATAATATTGTCAACACAAGGTTTGTTTATTGGTATTTATTCCTGCCATGTGGCTTATTAATTGGCCTGGTACACAAGAATAAAACCATCAAAAACCTGGCTGTTTTCTCAGCCACTATTATTGTTCTATTCTACTTCATTATCAACGGCTCCGATACAAAAATGGATTGGTATGATATGCCTATGTACCCATTCATGGCTATTTTGGTCGCCATCTTTTTTCACTTCGTTTTCCGGTGGCTATCCCAATTAAAAACCCTAAAAAAGTTACTTAAAGTCAACCTTGTTCCCTACGCTTTTCTCTTTCTACTTTTTATTGTTCCCTATGGCGATACCTGGAGCAGGACATACCAGCCTAAAGAACCCAGGCACCTTGTTCCTGTTCAGGAAATAGGATATGTACTTAAAGAAGCCGTGAGGAGGCACCGCAATTTTGATAATTATAAGTTTTTGGTTGACCAATCAAACCCCAATTGGTCTTTCTACTATTCAAACTGGATTTTTTACCAAAGGGTATTGAAAGAAAAAGGCCAGGA
>JANQJC010000120.1 GCA_028281825.1 Flavobacteriales bacterium | reverse complement strand
CTTCAAGAATGCTCCTAAAAGCTTCAGGGAAAGGGCTAAACACGTGCCTTTTATCATTAGGATGCTAGTGTTAGCGCTATTGATAACCATCATGGCGAGACCGCAATCAAGTAGCAGCAAGCAGGATATAACTACCGAGGGTATTGATATCGTGCTGGCAATGGATATTTCAGGTAGTATGTTGGCAGAGGATTTCAAGCCCAACAGGATAGAGGCAGCTAAAAAAGTAGCAACCGACTTTATAACCAAGCGCCCAACAGATAGGATAGGACTAGTGGTTTTTGCGGGGGAAAGTTTTACTCAGTGCCCAATCACTACTGACCATTCTGTTATCAAGAACATGTTTGATGGGATAAAAAGCGGTATGCTGGAAGATGGCACTGCAATTGGCATGGGTTTGGCAACGGCTGTAAAAAGGCTCAAGGATAGTGAAGCTAAAAGTAAAGTGATAATACTGCTTACTGATGGTATCAACAATAAAGGTTCAGTGGCTCCATTAACAGCGGCTGAGATAGCGCAAACCTTTGGTATTCGTGTTTATACCGTGGGTATTGGCACCGAGGGCATGGCACCGTATCCAATGAGAAATGCTTTTGGTATGGTGCAATACCAACAGATAGAAGTGAAGATAGATGAGGACCTAATGCAGCAAATATCACAAATGACAGATGGAAAGTATTTTAGGGCCACGGGTAATGAGTCTTTGAAAGAAGTGTATGAGGAAATAGACCAATTGGAGAAGTCTAAGATTGATGTGGTGGAGTACAGAAAGAAAAAAGAAGAGTTTTTGCCTTTTGGTATTGCAGCTTTGTTGCTACTATTGGCTGAACTGCTTTTGAGAAACACCATTTTACGAACAATTCCATAGGAAAGAGATGTTTAGGTTTGCAAATACGGAATGGCTTTATGTGCTGGCAGCGGTGCCTCTGTTACTACTGTTGTATTATATAGCCGTTCGCCGCAGGAAAAAAGCACTCGAGGAGTTTGGTGATGTGTTTTTAATCCAGGAACTCATGCCTGATGTGTCGTTGTCGCGTAGGTTCTGGAAGTTAGTGCTTTCAGCCATTGCAATGGCATTGGTGGTTATCGGGGTTGCTAACCCTCAGATTGGCTCCAAATATGAAGAGGTAAAGCGAAAGGGCTTTGAGTTAATTATTGCCTTAGACGTGTCTAATAGCATGATGGCTGAAGATTTGCAGCCCAATAGATTAGAAAGGGCCAAGCAGTCCATTTCAAAACTCATTGAAGAACTAAGTGGAGATAAGATAGGTATCATTGTGTTTGCGGGCGACGCATACGTTCAACTGCCTCTAACGGTAGACTACGCAGCAGCTAAAATGTTTTTGGAAACGATTGATACTGACGTGGTTCCCACTCAGGGTACTGCCATTGGTAAGGCTATTAACCTGGGGATTAATTCGTTTGGCGAGGTGCCATCAAAAAACAGGTCAATAATTGTAATCACAGACGGAGAAAACCATGAGGATGATGCGGTGCAAGCTGCAAAGGCCGCAGTTGGAAAGGGCATTATAGTTCATACTATCGGGATAGGCTCAATACAAGGTACCCCAATTCCACAGTATATAAATGGCAGAAAGTCTGGCTTTAGAAAAGATAAACAGGGTAATCCCGTTGTAACTAAACTGGATGAGCAAAGCCTGAGGGAGATAGCTGATGCTGGTGATGGTATCTATATAAAGGCAACCAACGCCATGAGTGCATTGAAAGTGTTGTTTGAGGAGTTAAACAAAATGGAAAAGTCAGAGTTTGGTAGTAAGATGTTTACGGACTATGAAGACCGTTTCCAGTATTTTATCGGTGCAGCTTTGTTACTGCTTTTGGTTGAGCTTTTCCTTTCTGAGCGCAGAAGCATTTGGTTTAGAGATGTAAACATATTTGAAGTGAAGCAATGAGAGGAGTGATGAAAACATTAGCGATAATGGGCTTGCTGCTAATGGCGGCTTTGCCTATACATGCCCAAACCAAAACCAAGGATACTATTCCTGAGAACATCAAAAAGTCTGATTTAAAGAAGTACATAGATGAAGGCAACAGGCTCTACCAACTGGGAAAAGAGAGCGAGACCAGCGGTGATAGTTTATATTCAGAAGCTTTGGTAAATTACGCAAAGGCCTTACAGGCTGATAGCAATTCGGTTCAAGGGCAGTTTAACCTGGCTGATGCAGTTTACAAGATGAAGGACTATGAGACAGCATCTAAGATGTTCCAGCACATCGCGGCAGAAACGCAAGACAAGAATTTAAAAGCTAAGGCTTACCACAATTTGGGCAATTCATTGCTTAAGTCTGAGAAATATAAGGAAAGCATGGAGGCTTTCAAACAGTCACTGAAGGCTAATCCAGATGATATGGATACCAAATACAATTATGCCTATGCCAAGCAAATGTTGAAACAGCAGCAGCAGCAACAGCAGCAGAATCAGGACAAGAAAGACGACAAAAAAGAGCAAGAGGACGAGCAACAACAGCAGCAGCAAGACAAAAAGCAAGACGAGAATAAAGACCAGCAACAACAACAGCAACAAAACCAGCAACAGGATAAAAAAGAAGAGCAGCAACAGAAGCAACAACCCAAGCCTCAAAATCAAATGAGCAAAGAGGAAGCTGAGCGGATGCTCAATGCAGTTGAAAGGGATGAGAAAGACATCCAGGAAAAGCTAAGGAAGGTAAAAGGGGCTAAAGTAAAAGTTGAAAAGGATTGGTAGATTTGCGCCCTCTGTTTGAGTGGTAAAAGAAAATGAAAGCACTTACAAATAATAAGTTAGGTCAGCCGATAGCCAATATCGGTCTGGTACTTCTTATGCTTTCAAGTTTTGTTGCTGGTGCCCAAAATATTAAGGTTACTGCAACAGCAAAGAGCAGTGTTTCAGTTGGGCAGCAATTTTCTTACACTATTACCTTTAATACCAATACAGGGCAATTTACCCCACCATCTTTTAAAGACTTCACTTATTTAGGAGGGCCTTCCCAGTCCAGCAGCATGCAAAACATCAATGGCAAAGTGAGTTTGGAGTTGAGCTATACTTACTACTTGCGTGCTGATAAAGAAGGAACTTATACCATTGGACCAGCCAAACTCAGTGCTAATGGTCAGGAGTATACTTCCAATTCAGTGACTATAAAGGTGGCTAAAGGGCAGATAAAGTCTGATGATGATCTCTTTATCAAAACCTACGTAAGCAAAACCAAGGTGTATGATGGTGAGCAACTGGTGGTGACTCATAAGCTTTACAGCAAGCACAGCTTGGCTGCTTTTGAAAGTGTTGAGTTGCCTTCATATACTGGCTTTTGGGCTGAGGAATTGGATAAAAATGCTCAATTCCACATCACGCAAGAAGTACATAATGGAACAAGATACCAGGTAGCTACCTTAGGGAGAAGCCTATTATACGCACAAAAATCGGGTAAGATAACCCTTGACCCGGCAATTGTGGGAGTAGTGATAAGAAAAAAGGTGCAAAGCCAATCCTACAGCATTTTTGACCAATTGATGGGTAGCTATAAGGAAGAAAGAAAAAAGGTGCAATCCGAAAAGGTAGCGATAGAGGTAGTGCCTTTGCCAGCTACCAATAAACCTGATGACTTTACGGGGCTTACAGGTGATTTTAGTTTTTCGGTAGACTTAACCAAAACCGAAGTGGAAGCTAATGAAGCTGTGAACTTGAAAATCAAGGTTTCAGGTTCGGGTAACTTAAAGCTGGTGAATGAGCTTAACCTGGAGTTTCCACCTGATATTGAGGTATATGACCCTAAAGTGTCTGACAATATTAAAGTAAAAGATAATGGGATGAGCGGTAGCCGCACATTTGACTATGTGCTTATACCAAGGCATGCTGGTGACTTTGAGCTAGGGCCATTTCCTTTTAATTACTTTGACTCAGGCAAAGGGAAATATGTGGTGTTGACCAAACCATCCATACAATTGAAAGTAGGCAAGGGGACGGGCGCTAATGCTGAGCAA
Organism: Flavobacteriales bacterium; assembly: GCA_028281825.1. Classification (GTDB taxonomy): domain Bacteria; phylum Bacteroidota; class Bacteroidia; order JANQJC01; family JANQJC01; genus JANQJC01. The sequence continues at coordinate 11,978 of JANQJC010000120.1, read as the reverse complement.
TCACAATCAACTGTTGCAATTAGCAATAAAGAAGACCTTCAGGTTGTTGGCAAGGATATTCGCTACATAAAAACAAATGATGCCAGTTTTAGAGAGAGGGGTAAATTTTTCTATAAATCAGGGCTTTTTTATGGATTGACTGTAGGACAAGCGTTGTTGTTCCTTGGTTTTGTGGTATACCATAACCAAAGGATGAAACAAATGGGTAATATGGCACTTGTAAAGAGCAGGAAAGCTACCAAAGAAGCCCGTAAGCGGCTTGCATTGGCAAATAAGTTACTGAAGGAGAATAAAACGAATGAATACTATGAAGAGGTATTCAAGGCATTATGGGGATATGTGAGTGATAAATTGGGTATTCCTATTGCTGATTTGAATAAAGATAACCTGAGGGCAAAATTGAGTAATCGAGGAGTGAAAGAAAATGTGATAGAGCAGTATATAAGCCTGATTGATAAAGCTGAGTTTGCGCGTTTTGCTCCAAGTGGCGGCACCCAGGAAATGGGAAATGTATACCAGGAGGCTATAGAGATAATTTCGAAAGTAGAAGACCGTGTATAAGTTAGTAAAGACATATCTACTTTTGCTGGTAGGCTTTTTGGCTTGCTCAACTTCTTATGCTTCTGATGTGAAGATATTGTACCAGGAAGCTAATCAACTTTATCAGGAAGGGAAGTTTGATACAGCAGCAGTTCGTTATGAGAGCATTCTTCAATTGAATAAAGTAGCACCAGAGGTGTATTATAACCTTGGTAACTGCTACTACAAAATGAACAATATACCGAGTGCCATCCTCAATTATGAGAGGGCTTTGCGCTTGGCTCCCGGTGATGATGATATTGTTTTTAACTTACAGCTGGCTAACTACCAAACGATTGATAAAGTGGAAGTATTACCTAAGTTGTTTATATGGCGTTGGTGGGATGGTTTACGCACATTATTCTCTTTTGATGGGTGGGCATATCTGGGTGTAATCTCGCTGTTTATTACAATTCTATTTTTTACGTTTTTTAAGGTGTCACGAGATATGGTGGTTCGCAAAAGGCTGTTTTATCCAGGCCTGATTGCTGGTATATTCACTGTTTTGGCCTTGCTGGCGGCCGAGAATCAATACGCAGAGAAAAAGAGCGGAAAAGAAGCTATTATCTTTACCCCGACACTCACGTTAAAAAGCTCGCCAGATAAGACTGGGAAGGATTTAGTAGTAGTGCATGAAGGTTTGAAAGTGGTGGTGATAGATAAGCTAGGAGATTGGAGCAAAGTACGCCTTTCTAATGGTGCGGTAGGATGGGTGGAGAATACCTCATTTGTGATTATATAGTTACCTTGCGCTGATGGAAGATATCACCAACTATCTCAACTCAGTTAGGCGCGATTATTCAGGTAAGCAATTAGATATTGACTCCGTAAGTCCTAACCCACTCAAGCAGTTTGAATTGTGGTTTGAAGAAGCTGTTGGTGCGCAAGTGCTCGACCCCAATGCAATGACACTTTCTACTGTATCTATCAAAGGTAAGCCTTCCGCAAGGATTGTATTATTGCGAGGCATGAAAGGGGATGGCTTTAATTTTTACACTAATTATAGCAGTAAGAAGGGACAAGAAATGCTTGCAAATCAACAAGTGGCCTTGACTTTTTTTTGGGTAGAGCTCAATAGGCAGGTGAGGGTAGAGGGAATGGCAGAGAGACTAAGTGAAGAGAATTCTAATCAGTATTTTGCTAGCCGCCCTCGCGAAAGCCAACTGGCAACTTGGGCATCAGAGCAGAGCGAGGCAATAAAAGACAGACAAGAACTGGAAGAGCGCTATCAGAAATTTGAAAAGCAATTTGAGGGAAAAGTTGTGCCAAAGCCAGATAACTGGGGTGGTTTTATTGTAAAACCAACTATGATTGAATTTTGGCAAGGTAGACCCAACCGAATGCATGATAGGGTTGTATATTCTCTAGACCCAAACAGGCAATGGACTTTGAAACGATTGGCACCTTAGGGTAACAAAAAAGGGGCTTAGTACCCCCTTCTTCATTATTACTTTTTAGTAGTAGTTTTCTTAGTTGTCGTCTTCTTAGCTGCGGTAGTTTTTTTAGTTGTTGTTGTTTTCTTAGCGGTTGTCGTCTTTTTAGCTGCAGTGGTTTTCTTAGCTGCGGTAGTTTTTTTAGCGGCTGGTTTAGTAGTTTTTTTAGGTGCTTCTTCTGTTTTCTTAGTAGTAGTTTTCTTAGGGGTGCTTGATGGTATAACTACAGCATTTTTTTTCTTCTTTTTTCTCCTTACACCATAACTTTTGTTAGCTATTTTACCTCTTTTGGTTTTTATATCTCCTTTTCCCATAGTACGAAATTTTTGTGGTGAACGCACAAACATAATAAAATAAATTATCAAACCAATTTGGGCGTAAATACAGGGATTGAAACCAAGACGACAAAAATATCGTTGTATTTATAGTGCCCAATAAGAAGTAATTATCTTAAATTTGCGAGTCTCTTTTAGAAACTAATCTCTTAACTCAGATATGAACAGAACAGCTCTACTCCTCGGTATTTTAATTGCATTATTTACTATTTCTCCTGTTTTTGCCCAAAACAAGACGTGCGGAACTTCTGAAGTAATGGAAGAATACATCAATAGCCACCCAAGGCTTAAAGCCCGCCATGATGCAGCGATGCAGAACCTTGATAAGGCGATTGAAGACGCTTCTGAACATAACTCAAGAGCAGTGAGAACTATACCTGTTGTGTTTCACGTGATTTATAACACTTCAGCTGAAAATATTCCTGATAACGAGTTGATAGCCCAAATTCAAACCATGAATGAGGATTTCAGGAAAATGAATAGTGATTTTTCTAATACCCGTGCTCAATTTCAAGGAGTTGCTGCCGATGCTGAAATTGAGTTTTGTTTGGCAAGCGTAGACCCTAACGGAAGTCCAACAAATGGAATTGTTCGCGTTCAATCTAATAAAACAAGCTGGAGCTATCAGACTGAAACTCACGATATGAAATCAAGCTTAACAGGTGGTAGCACTGGATGGCCTTTTGATGAATACTATAACATTTGGATTGTTGATTTGGATAGTTATTCAAGCCAAAGTGGTGGTACGGCTGCATATGCCCTATTGCCAGGTGTTGGTTCACAATGGGAAGCGATAGATGGCACAGTATCTGACTATGAAGCAGTAGGTGGTGGCAAAAGAACGCTTACCCATGAAACTGGACACTATTTGGGCTTACAACACCCATGGGGTTCTGGCAACGGCTCTTGCAGCGCTGATGATGGCTTTAGTGATACTCCAAATACTGACGGCCCAACATACACTTGCCCCGCAACACAAACAGCATGTGGAGTGCTTACCCAATGGGAAAACCACATGGACTACTCTTGGTGCCCAACCATGTTCACTGTAGAGCAGGCTGCATATATGAATGGTGTTTTGAATACTGCTTATAGCAATAGCTGGCCTGGTACACCTGGCCGTGCTTCGCTTATTGCTTCAAGCTCAACAGTTTGTTCTGGCTCAGGTGGTGGTTTAACTGCTGATTTCGTCGGTACGCCAACAAGCGGAACTCCAGGAACAAACGTTCAATTTACTGACCAAACAAGTGGTAGTCCTACTTCATGGATATGGGATTTTGGTGATGGTGGAACAAGTAATGCTCAAAACCCATCACATACATACAATGCCGTCGGAACCTACACAGTGACTTTAGATGTTTCTGATGGTTCAAATAATGATACCCGTACCCGTACCAACTATATAGTAATTAGCCAAGGTGGTGGTAGTGGTCAATGTGATACCATATTGGCGCCATTTGTAAATGGCTCTAGCTCTGGTGTTTACCCTTCTCCTGGTGGTGGTTGGGTGACTGGAAATAACGCTTATCTAGATTGGGCAAAAGCTCAAGCTTATAGCTTAAATCAACCGAGGGAAATACCTTCAGTGATTGTCGCCTTTGGAGAGTTGGATTACTCTTCTGGTAATCCTAATTCTAGCATAGCAGTAGTGGTGTATGATATGGATGGCACTGGCACTACCAATGCAGGAACGGGTCCATGCCCTGGTACTATATTGGGTGCGGGATTGGTGCCAGTTTCAGGTTTGATAACTGGAAGCCCAATGATACTTACCTTCCAAACGCCTGTATCAGTGAGTGGTGATTATGCTGTTGGTATTGATTTCACTCAAATGACGGCCGGAGATACGGTAGGTATTTACTCCACAGCAGATGGCGATGCACAGGGAACTGAACTTGCATGGGAGCAATGGGATGGTGGTGATTGGTATACTTTATTGGCTGCATGGCCTTTGGATGCTGACTTAGCATTACTTCCAGTAGAGTGCCCAAATAGTATTACCGGAGAAGAAGTAATTATGGAGCCATTGGATGCCATGATGAGTGTTTACCCCAACCCAACAACAGGTATCTTAAACCTTAGGTATAACCTTTCAAAGCAATCGGATGTGGTGATAACCATATATGATGCAGTTGGAAAAGAAGTATATTCAGATAAAGATGAAAATGTAACTCACAATACCAAACAGATTGACTTATCAAACCAAAGCAAGGGAGTGTACTTTGTAAATATGGTATCTAATGATAAGGTGATAGTTAAAAAGGTCGTTTTATCACGGTAGCACCTCGTTCTACCTTGTTTAAAGAGTGGTTTAAAGGCTTTGTCGAAACATCGGCAGGGCCTTTTTTGTTTATTTATATATTCGCATTGCTTGACTGAAAATAACCACTTACTATGACCAAAAGTTCAATTTTTAAACTGACTGTACTTCTCACTAGTTTATGTTGTTCTATTTACTCCTTTGCTCAGCAAAGCGTTGGAGGTGAGCCAATTGGCTTTAGCCCAAAAGCACAATTTGACGACTCACGTGTACCCACCCAGGATATGCCCGTTTTGGACATGCAAATGGTAGCAACGCGAGACTCTATCAATGAAGCTGAAGGCAACGTGCCTTTCTTTTCCTATTTGTTTCCAGTTTCAATCTCTTTAGAAAATTCAGGAGAGTGGACTACACTCTATAATGGAGATAGGGTATGGAGATTAGCCATCAAATCGAAATATGCGCAAGCGCTTACCTTATTATATAGCAATTTCCACATGCCTGAGGGTGCTAAGTTTTACATCTATAATGAAGACCACACTCAAGTTCTGGGAGCTTTCACAAGTATCAATAATAAGCCGTATGGAGAGTTTGCAACTGGTATCATAGCAGGACAAAAGTGTTTTCTGGAGTATTATGAGCCAGCTAGCGCTTATGGACAAGGCATTATAGATATCTCGCATGTGGGGCATGCCTATCGTTTTGTAGAAGACTGGACCAGAGGTTCTGATCCATGCCAGGTGGATGTTAATTGCTCAGAAGGCAGCAATTGGCAAGATGAGAAAAGAGGTGTAGTGAGAATTATTGTAGTGAGCAGTCAAGGGCAGGGCTTATGCACGGGTTCATTAGTAAACAATACCAACTTTGATTGTAAGAATTACATATTAACGGCATTGCATTGTGGTGAGAACTCAAGTTCAAGCCATTTCAATCAGTATATATTCTACTTTAACTATGAGCGCTCAGGATGTGGTTCAGGAAGCACGCCTAATCAGTCGGTAACAGGTTGCACGGAGAGGGCTAACAGCAACGATGGTGGTGGCAGCTCAGGCTCTGATTATTTACTAGTGGAGTTGAACAATAATATACCATCTTCCTATAACCCTTATTATAATGGCTGGAATGCGAGCACTTCAGCTAGCTCTGGTGGGGTAGGGATACACCATCCATCAGGCGACGTAAAGAAAATATCTACTTATACATCCTCACTTACTACTACAGGGTGGGGTATAAGCGGAACGCATTGGAGAGTGTTCTGGTCTGCAACAGCAAACGGTCATGGTGTAACCGAAGGAGGTTCTTCAGGTTCTCCATTGTTTAATAATCAAGGGCAAATCGTTGGAACACTAACAGGGGGTGGTTCTTATTGTTTTGATGTACCTAATCCTTCTTCAGATGCTTATGGTAAAATGTCATACCACTGGGCCAGTAACCCCGGTGATGATTTAAGGAATTACTTAGCTCCTGGTTCTGGTGCTACTTCACTAGCGGGTACCTACGCACCCTGCACCCCACCTATAGCCAGAGATGCCAGTGTTACTGCTGTTATAGAACCTAGCGGTAGTATCTGTGCAACCACCATTACACCCATAGTGACTATTAAAAACTTGGGCAGCCAAACATTGACCAGCGTTACTATCAACTATAATGTGGACAATGGACCCAACCAAACGTATCCTTGGAATGGTAGCTTAGCAACCAATGCAACTACAAACGTAACGCTACCTAGTATGAATGTTACAGTTGGTGCGCACACTTTTAATGCTTCTACATCTAACCCCAATAATGGCACGGATGGGAATACTTCAAACGATGGTGCCTCAAGCAGCTTTACCTCTATCATTGCCAATGATTACTTAACACTTGTTTTGAATACTGACAATTATGGTGAAGAGACAACCTGGGAGTTAAGAGATGACCAAAACACACTCTTGTATAACGGTGGGCCTTATGATGATAACACCAATTACGAGTTTCAACTCTGTGTTCAAGGCAATGCCTGCTATGAGTTTACCATTTTTGATACACCACAAAACTCCCCGGGAGATGGAGTTTGTTGTGAATATGGCCAAGGTTCTTATTCTCTCGCTTTTTCAGATGATGTATCGGTTGTTACCGGAGGTGAGTTTGGCGCTTCAGAAACTACTAATTTCTGCATTCCAGCTGCGAGCGCCACTTGTGATACAATAGTCAACGCCAATTTTGAAAATGCATCGGGTTATGGTGTATATCCCGTAAATGCTGGAGGTTATGTTACAGGTACTAATGATTTTAATGATGAGGCTAAAGCACAGCAATTTGCCGTTACCACTCCCGTTGAGGTGAGTGGTGCTATTATATGGTTTAATCTCAAAGAGAATGTGGCTGATAATCAAAACTCTGAAGTGACTATCAACTTACATCAATTGGATGGAACCGGAACGGCAGAATCAGGAACCGTGAATAATGCCCCTGGTACTATATTAGCTTCTACCACTGTTTCTTTAGAAAGGATAGATACCGTTTTCTTTACCAGGGCCATGTTTAACACACCAGTTGTGGTTTCTTCAGACTATGCCATTGGGGTCAACTTTACTTCATTGAGCAATGGAGACCAAGTAGCGATTACTTCATCAGCAGATGGTGATGCTAATGGAACTGAACTAGCTTGGGAGCAATGGGATGGTGGCGCATGGCATACTATGCTTTCAGCATGGTCTCAAACCATTAATGGTGATATAGACCTAGGTATATTCCCAATAGAATGTACTGTAACTACTGTTGATGCAGAAGAGATGGAATTGCAAAAGGTTAATGTTTATCCTAATCCAACCAACTCAAACTTTACTATCGATTTTAACTTAGAAAGCCAAAATGATGCAAGAATTGAGGTATACAACATCATGGGAGCTACTGTATATAACTCCATTGAGAACGGATTGATGAGGGATAAAGTAGTTATAGACTTATCAAATGAGGCTTCAGGCCTTTATTTTCTTGATATTGAGTTTGGAGAAGAAAGGATAACTAAGAAGATAATGCTTGAAAAGTAAAAAGCTCCCTTTTTAGCAATTTTTAACCAGTCATTTCGTTTTTCACACATCACCTTTTTTTTGAAAGAGTAAAAAGGCAGTGTTAGCGTCTAAAAAAACGCCTTAAATTAATTCTGAATTTGTCGGCGAACGGTGAAACAAAATTGTGTATTTTACAGTTAAACCAAAGCAGATAAGGACAGAAAGGATAGGGAAAATGGGTAAAAAATTACCTTTTGCGATAAGTAATTTTATTCGGTCATTTTTGGTGCTAGCTATTTTGCTTGTAGCCACTGGTGTGGCTTTTGGGCAAAACAGGGCTTTGGTTATCAGTGGTGTTGTAAAAGAAGGGAAGGACAAATTATCAGGTGTAAAAGTATCCATCATCAAAGGTACGCCGAGCGGTGCCGCGGTCATCAAAGAATTTGTTACAGATGGTTCGGGTAAATTTGATTACCCACTGGAAGTAAACAGCCAATACATAGTGGAGATATCCAAACCTGGATTTGTCTCTAAAAGCATTAGTTATAATACCACGGTTCCAGATGCAGATAACTTCAACTGGACTTTTGACTTTATAGTGGAGTTATTTAAAACTCCTGAAGGGGTAGATGTGGCTGTATTCAAGAATCCCGTCGCCAAGGTGCATTACAATGAGGACTATTCTGACTTTGACTACGATTTGGACTACTCAATGGAGTTTAAGAAGAAGGAAGAGCAGGTAATGCAACAAATTGAACAAGCCAAGAAACAGGAAGAAAAGGTTGATATCAATCAAGTTGCTGAGGCCAAACGCCAAGAGTTGGAAGAGCAACGCCAAAAACAAGAAAGTGAAAAAGCGTATCAAAATGCTATGGACAATGCCAATAAAGCTTTTGAAAAAGGCGAATACGAGAAGGCATTGGTATCATACAAGCTAATGAAAGAAAGTAGGCCCGATGACCAAACTTTAGCAGATAAAATAAAGGAAACAGAAACATTAATTGCTGGTAAAAAGCTTAATGATAAGATATACAATGATGCCATAGCGAAAGGTGACTCGGCATTGCGAATAGGTGATTTTGATTTTGCTTACAACGCCTATAAAAAAGCAGCACAGGCTAAACCTACCGAGAAGTATCCTGAGCGTCAAATTGAAGAAGTGAATAGGTTGGTGAAAGAGAGTAGGAAAGAGGATGAGGAGTACTTTATGAATTTGAGTGATGGAGATAAGGCTTTCAGGGAAGAAAGGTATGACGATGCTATCGCAGCTTTTAAGAGGGCGGTATCGGCCAGGACTGATAACCAGGAAGCTAAGGACAAGATAAAACTAGTAGAGGAGAAGAAAGCTTCAATGAAGCAGCAGGAAGAGGCTTATCAGGCCAAAGTTGCAGAAGGGGATAGGCTGTATAGAAGTTCTGAATACGAAAAAGCATTAGCAGCCTATCAGGAAGCAGCTAAAATAAAGCCTAGCGAGGTTTATCCTCCAGCACAGATAAAGCTGGTAGAAGGAGTGATGGAAGAAGAGAGGGCTAAAAGTGAAGAGTATAACGCTGCCATACAACAAGCGGATAGTTACCTACAAGCTAAGGATTACACTGAAGCAATCAAGTCTTATCAGGCTGCACAATTGCTAAAACCACAGGAAAGGTATCCAGCTGAAAAAATAGCTTCTATCTCAAAGATGCTGCAAGAGAAAGAGAAAGCCCAAAAGGAGTATGCTGATGCTTTGGCAAAAGGGAACAAGGCCTTTAAGGATGAAAAGTATGATGATGCAATAGCAGCATACAAAGAAGCTCTAAAAGCCAATGCCGATGGAGAGGAAGCCATAAGTAAATTACAGCAAGCTGAAATGATAGTGGCGGCTTCGGTTCAAAAAGCAGAACAATACAATTCATATATCAAGAGTGGTGATGATGCTTTCAAGTCAAGCAACTACGCTGAAGCTAAAGCTGCATATGAGAAGGCTGTAGAGTTGAAGCCTGATGAGAAATATCCTAAAGAAAGGATAGAAGAGTCAGAGAAAAAGCTGGCGGAGCAGTTGAAGCAACAAGAGGTTGATGCTGCTTATGGACAAGCTATTGCCAAGGCAGATAAAGAGCTTCAAAGTGGTAATCACGAAGCCGCTGTGGAAGCGTATGAGAAAGCCAAGGAAATAAAGCCTGATGAGAAATATCCTTCGGAGCAGATAGATAAACTCAGAAAAGTATTGAGAGACAGTAAAAAGACCCAGGAAGAGGTGGCTAAACTGATAGAGAAAGGAGAAAGTGCTTACAGTGAGGGTAAATATACTGATGCCAAATCCTCTTTTGAAGAGGCATTAAAACTGGATAAAGAAAGTAAGAAAGCTCAGGCAAGGCTTTTAGAAGTGGAGAATAAGATAGCTCAAATTGAAAGGGCTAAACAAGAATACAAAGATCTTGTGGCGAGTGCCGAAAATGCCTTTAATAATCAGGACTACAAAACAGCTAGGGCCGGTTATGAAAAGGCTCTTGCTATCAATCCTGATGATAAGGAAGTGCAGCAAAAGATTGATGAGATATTTGCCATTTTCACCAAAGAAGGTGAAATACAGAAAATATATGACGAGGCTGTAGAAGAGGGCGACCTTAATTTTAGTAAGAATGAATTCAGAAAAGCTAAATCTGCTTATGAAACTGCTTTGAAAGCCAAGCCAGATGAAGCATACCCTAAAAACAAGATAGAGGAGATTAATAATATTGTAGAAGAGCGTGCAGCAAAAGAAAAAGCTTATGAGAGCGCTATCAATACAGGTGATAAGTTTCTAAAGGATGGTATGCTCAAAGAGGCTAAATCCAGTTATGAGCAAGCTTTAGGTGCTAAACCCAATGACAATTATGCTAAAGAAAGAATAGAGGAGATTGACAAACAGCAACAAAAGCAAGTTGCACGTGAAAATACTTATCAGGAACTGATTGCAGCAGCTGACTTGGCGTACAATGAAGAAAACTGGAAGACAGCTATAAACAATTATAACAGGGCAAATGTAATTAAACCAAACGAGCAATACCCAAAGGATAAGGCGAAAGCTGCCGAGGATAAACTCACTGAAGCCAATAAAAGAGAAGAAGAGTATAATTCACTTGTTGCATCTGCGGATAAGAGCTTCTCGTCTAATAGGTTTACAACAGCCAAAGAGACTTATATAAAGGCAATGGCTGTAAAACCTGATGAGAGATACCCACAGCAAAAAATTGAGGAGATTGATTTGCTTTATGAGCAATTGAAGCAAGCAGCGCAGAAAAAGGAAGAAGCTAAACTACTGAAGGAGCAACAAAAAGAGGCTGAAAGGCTTGCAAGAGAAGAAGCAGCGGCGAGAGAGGCAGAAGAAAAAGCGGCAAGGGAAGCTGAAAGGGAAAGAAAAGAACAGGAAGCAATTGAAGCAGCCAGAGAAAAAGTGAGACAAGAAGCAGAGGAGAAAGCTGCAAAAGAAGCTGAAAAAGCAGCCATACAGCAAGAAATTGAAGACGAAGCAGCAGCTATAAGGGCAGAACAAATGCAAAAGGAAGCCCAGAAACTCTTAGAAGATGAGATAGCTAAAGAAGAAGAAAGGTTGAGAGCCGAGGCTGAACGGATGATAAGGGAAGAGTTGGAGCAAAAGCTCAATGAAGAGCAGCAAAAAGCAGCAGAAGAGTTAGCTGCTAAAAAAGCACAAGAAGCACAAGAGCAGCGCAAAGCCGAATTAGAGGCAAGGAAAAAGGCTGAAGAAGAGGCTTTTAGAAAAGCCCAGGAGGCTGCACAAGCAAAAGCCGAAGAAGAGAAGCGCTTAAAACAAGAGCAGGCTGAAAAGGAGAGGGCTGAGCGTGAAGCTAAAGAGAAGGCCGCCAAAGAGAAAGCAGAAAGGGAAGAAGCAGAAAGGCTAAGGCTGGAAGAAGAAGCGCGTTTGGCTCGTGAGGCAAAAGAAAGAGAAGAGAAGGCAAGATTGCAGGCGGAGCTTGAGGCCCGTAAAAAGGCCGAACGAGAAGCCTATGAAAAAGCACAAGCCGAAGCACAAGCTAGGCTAGAAGCCGAAAGGAAAGAAAAGGCGGAGCGTGAAGCGGCTGAAAAAGCTGCGAGAGAAGCTAAAATAGAAGAAGCAAAGAGAAGAGCGGAAGCGGAGAGGTTGGCACGTGAAGAAGCCGAGATAAAAAGAAAAGCTGAAATGGCTGCTGCCGCAGAAGCTGCAAAAGTCAAAAAAGAGGCTGAAGAAAAAGCACGCATGGAGGAAGAAAATAAGCGCAAAGAATTCGTTCAAAACAGGGCTGAGGAGGTGAAATCGAAGGAAGAGTTTGAGAAAACGGCTAAGGAAATAGCAGTGAGTACGGCACAAGAGGGCAAAACGGAAATCTTTAATGAAGTAAAAGAGAAGCTGGAGGCTGAA
>JANQJC010000040.1 GCA_028281825.1 Flavobacteriales bacterium | reverse complement strand
AGCTAAACCCTATTCGTCCCAATCGGTTCCATGAAGTATCAATGTAATCTTTTTTGGCGGCAAAAAAATAACTGATAGAGGCAAAAAAAGCTGCTGCGAAGGATAAGGCGACAAAAAAGTTGCCGGCTTTTCCTGGCAACAAGTGTTCTCCTATGTATTCTATTTCCATTTATGATTTAGGCTTCTTCAGCCGAGAACTCTTGCATTTCACCCGGAGCACCCTCATTATATTTTGAAGGGCATTTCATCAATATCTTAGAGGCAACAAATTCTTCTCCTTTCATTTTGCCTATCAATACTATCTGTTCAGACTTTTCAAAGTCTTGAGGTTTGGTGCCATTAAAGAGAACCTTCTTTTCATTACCGTCATTGTCTACCATGTAGAAACTGAAAATATTGGCGTTCACCTCCGGGTTATATTCCATGTCTTTTTCCTTATTCAGAACACCCACAACATGATACTCTTTCTCAGGATTATTGGCCGCTGCTGCAAAAGTTTCGTAGGTGCTAGAGCTGCTAACCGTAGTGAAAATAGCTCCGATGGCTACGGCAATTAGCACCAATCCTACTATGTGGGTCTTCTTCATTTCCTTCTCCCTTTACTTTTCTAACTGTTTTTCCAACTTTCTCACTTTTCTGTCGACTACTATCAGGAACAAAGTTAAGCCAAGAAAAATTAATGAAAGAACAATAACTACTACGTATATTTTTCCGTTTTGTCTTAGGGCCTGTGCCATTTCAACAGAGTTGGCACCTGATTGTTCTTGTGCAAATGCCAAAGAAATAAAAAACGCGCTTAGAAAAGTCAACAGAAATCTCTTTACCATATCTTATTTAAATTGGTTGATTAATATTTTTTGCCTGATAACTCTAAGCCTTACTAGAATGTCCATCATCCAAACTGCCAATAGCGTCCAGCCAATGATAGCTGGATAAAAAACCATCCGCATATTACTATCCAGGTCATATTTTCCAAAAGCAGGGTTGCCACCAGTACCCGGATGCAATGAATCAGTCAATCTTGGCAAAACCATCAAAAACACAATCAGCAATACATAAGCAAAAATACTATACACTGCTGCTATTTTGGCACGTTTTTGCTCTTCATCCATCGAGTTGCGAAGCACTACATAGGCGAAATAAATCAATACTGTAATTGCTGCCCCATTCAGCCTCACGTCATTCACCCACCATCCATCAAGTGAAAACAGAGGAGTGAAAGACCATGTGAACTTTGCCCACCAACTACCAGTAGCCAGACCTAACATTCCTAGCAACAACCCAACATTCACAGATTCACAGGCTATGATATCATGTTTGGTATTTCCACTGTTTAGGTACTTGATGCTATAGATGAGTGAGACTAAAAGTATCACCATCATGCCCCACCACATAGGCACATGGAAATACAGATTGCGAATAGTCTCATGAAGAATAGGTAAAGCAGGAACAGGCCCTACAAATCCCATTATTATGGCATAAAGAACGAGCCCTATTGACAGCCATTTCCACCATTCAAGCCCTAATATCAACTTTCTCTTTCCGATAGAATTTGGTGGGGAATAAACTGAAGAAACCTTTGCCATTGTAGGGTTATGTGCCTTTGATTAAGGTGAGTTTTAGTCGCGCCAAAGGTAGGGAAATAATAGATAAGATAAGACGACTACGATAAGGTCTATACCTAATAAAATCACTACCAAATCATAACAATTAGCCAATACTTCACCTTCGATGGCCTTTTTTGAAAGTGCAATCAAGGTCAGTAGCAAGGGTAGCTGTATCGGGAAACTCAAAATTGCCATTAAGGTTTGGTTGCCCCTTGTCTTGGATGAAATGGCTGACATGAGAGTCAGAATAGCTGAAAAGCCAAAGCTTCCTAGCAGTAAGGCAGTTAAAAACAACCAAAAATTCTGCACTAGATATCCAATGAAGCCTGAATAAAAGATAAGGCAGATTAAGGACATTAGAATCACCAACACCGAGTTGTAAATAATTTTAGAAAGAATTAAACCTTGGGGACTCGTAATCGAATATAAATAAAGGAGGCGCCCTTCTCTTTCTTGAATGAAGCTTTTTGAAACGGCGCTCACTGATGCAAAAAGTAGAATCACCCAGAATAGGGCATTCCATGTGTTTGCATCAATGATTCTATCAAATGATAAATTACAGAGATATACAGTTGAAATCACATAAAGCAAGATTCCACTAAGGGCATATTTTTGCCTCCATTCCAGTGTTATCTCGCGCTTTACAAGCCCTTTTATTTCATTGAGGAGCATGGCGCAAAAGTAGCAGATTTTGATAGATGTTAGCTTGAAAACTCGTCCATCAGTAATATGTGTGAGACGTGAGATAGTTTTTTACATAGTCTTCCACGCCTTCTTCCAGGCTGGTAAATGGTTTGGAGTATCCAATACTTATCAACTTCTCCATGGTAGCTTCTGTAAAGTACTGATACTTGTTACGGATATCTTCAGGGGTGTCAATAAATTTAATTTCAGGCTCTAAGCCCATAGCCTTGAAGGTAGCTCTTACTAAATCAAGGAAGGTGCGAGCTTTACCAGTTCCAAGGTTATAGATACCCGAATCCTTCCTGTGGTTCATCAAGAAAAAACAAACTTCAGTTACGTCTTTCACATAAATAAAATCTCGTATCTGCTCCCCGTCTTTATAGTTTGGATTATGAGAACGGAACAATTTCATTTTACCAGTTTTCTTTATTTGGTTGAATGCATGGAAAATCACAGAAGCCATGCGAGCCTTGTGGTACTCATTAGGGCCGTAAACGTTAAAGAATTTCAATCCTGCCCAGAAATAGGGTTGCTTTTTCTGCTCCAAAGCCCAAATATCAAAGTCATTTTTTGACTCACCGTATGGGTTAAGAGGCTTTAGGTTAGGGATGATTTTATGATTGTCCTCAAAACCTAATTCACCCATGCCGTAAGTAGCCGCTGATGAAGCGTAGACTAGTGGTAAACCAAATTCAATACACAAGTTCCAAACTTCTTTGGTATAATTCAGATTTAGTTTATCAAAAATTTGTTTGTCAAATTCGGTTGTATCAGTTCTTGCACCGATATGAAATACAAATTGTACTAAGCGATGGTTTTCCCTTAGCCAGTTGAAAAAATTGCTTCTATCTACTCTTTGGCTGATGGTTTTGTCCTGCAGGTTTTTATTCTTTTCTTCATTGCTAAAATCATCAATAGCAACTACATCCAGGAAGAATTCTTTATTTAGCTTTTGAATAAGGCATGAACCAATAAATCCTGCTGCGCCTGTTACAACTATCATACCGCAAAGAAACCAAATTTTAGGTATTTATGTATTCGCGCGTTGTTTATCCTTTAATTCTTTAAAAATTTTGGAAATAAAGCTATTATTGGGGTCTGAAACGTGAATAAACACACATGATAGCCAAAGTAAGCAAGTGGATTCAATTCAAAATCGTTGAGCCGACAATGAAAAAACGCCTCGGGCGTTTGATGAGTAATCAAACCTCAGTGATTAAATACATGTCTTACAAAGGTGATAATGATTATGTAATTCCAAACATTGATAAGAACAGGAATGATGACCCAATTCCGCCAAAGGAGTACTGGTTGGGTTATGGAAATACCCCTGAAGAGTACATAGGTAGTGGAAAAGAGGACGTTAAAATAATGTTGGATTTGCTCGCTGAGAATGGCTACTCTGAAAGAGATAATCAGGCTGTGTTGGACTTGGGTTGTGGAGGAGCAAGGATGTTGCGCAATATGAAGGCCAATATGCCAAACTCTGAACTTTGGGGATTGGATATAGACGCAAAATTGATTTACTGGAACAAACAGAACCTTGGTGATAGGGCCAATTTTGCTACAACAACGCTGATACCTCACTTACCCTTTAGCGATGAGCACTTTAACTTGGTATACACAGGCTCAGTATTTACACACATTGATGACCTTGCTGAAGCTTGGTTATTAGAGATTGCCCGTGTATTAAAAAAAGGAGCGATTTTCTACCTTACTATCCATGATGAAAGCACGGTTCAGTCTTTAGCTACCACTTATAAAAGCCACCCGTTAGCGGTTTTCCTTCACGAGAACCCAACCTATAATGCCAATAAAGATAATTTCGGGATGCTGGTAATTGGCAGGGATAATATCTCCCAGGTGTTTTATTCAACTGAGTATTTCAAAGATTTGGTGTCACCTCGTTTTGAGATATTGGGCAAGAAAGCCAATGCCTATGGATACCAAACTGCTGTAGTGTTAAGAAAAAAATAATTAGCTGTGTCTTTTCTTTAGTACACTTTCCACATCCCCCAAGCTCACATTCTTTTCCTGTAATAACACCAATAGGTGGTACAACAAATCGGCTGTTTCATTTAGGAATAGTTTTTCATTATTGTCTTTCGCTTCTATAATCACTTCCGTTGCTTCTTCGCCTACTTTTTGGGCTATTTTATTGATGCCTTTATTGAAAAGCTCTGTTGTGTATGAACCAGCTTTTGGGTTGGCTTTTCTATCAGCAATTACGCTTTCCAATTGATAAAGGAAGCCTTTACTATCATTATTTCCAAAGCAAGTATCAGTTCCAGTGTGGCAAGCGGGGCCAACAGGTTCTGCCTGAATAAGGATAGTATCATTGTCGCAATCAGCAACTATTTCTTTCACCAATAGAAAATTGCCTGAAGTTTCTCCTTTGGTCCACAAACGGTTTTTACTGCGACTAAAGAAAGTTACTTTACCCTCTTTTTGGGTTTGTGTCAAGGCTTCCTCGTTCATATAGCCCAGCATTAAAACCTTTTGGTTTCTATAATCCTGGATGATAGCCGGTAACAACCCGTTTCCTTTTTCGAAGTCTAAATTCATCTTACAGGTATCTCTTTGGTTCTCAAATAATCTTTTAAGTCAGGTATCTTTACTTCCCCGAAGTGGAAAATGCTTGCTGCCAATGCAGCATGGGCTTTTGCATTTTTAAATACTTCTGCGAAATGCTCAATATTTCCCGCCCCACCTGACGCAATTACGGGAATATTTACCGTCTCGTGCATTTGGTGGGTCAAATCAATAGCGAAGCCAGCTTTAGTGCCATCATTTACCATTGAAGTAAGGAGTATCTCTCCCGCTCCACGTTCTTCTCCTTCTTTAGCCCAATCAAAAGTATTTTTATACGTTGCAGTGCGGCCGCCATGCACATATACTTTCCATTCGTTATCAATAAAATTGGTGTCTATTGCCAATACTATACACTGACTGCCAAACCTATTAGCCAACTCGGAAATCAACTCTGGCCTTTTCACAGCCGCCGAATTGATACTTACCTTATCGGCGCCAGCATTGAGCAGGAGGGAAGCATCTTCCATTGTATTGATGCCACCACCTACCGTAAAGGGAATATTGATTTCTGCAGCAATTTGTTCTACCAGTTCTGCAAAGGTTTTGCGCTTTTCAACCGTTGCTGTAATGTCAAGGAAAACCAATTCGTCTGCATGTTGTACCACGTAAGCTTTAGCTAGTTCTATTGGGTCACCCGCATCACGTATATCCACAAAGTTCACGCCCTTTACGGTGCGGCCATCTTTGATGTCAAGGCAGGGTATGATGCGTTTCTTTAGCAAAACTGGCTCAGTTCTTTAACGGTTATTTTGTTTTCATAAATGGCTTTGCCAATGATGCAGCCCTCCATACCCAATTCAGCCAATTGCTCAACATCTTTCATATTGCTCACTCCACCACTAGCAATGAGTTTGATGTCTTGGCACTCTTCCAAAATCTTCTTGTAAAGGTCAAG
>JANQJC010000024.1 GCA_028281825.1 Flavobacteriales bacterium | reverse complement strand
GTTCTTGACTTATCTAGCCCTAACGTAATCTCTGTTTCTTCTCACTTGATGTAGTTTTTGTTTGTGTAAAACTAATTACTGGTAAATATAAAAGCCCTACTCAAAACAAGTTGAGTAAGGGCCTTTCCCACCCTTCCAATAATTATATTGGAAGCAGGTGTTAGGGTTTATAGGTGGGATGAAACAAAAGTACTTCAGCCCATTAGCCCGCCCAATACGTCATTTGCCGTAATCTATGGATTTGCCCTATTGCCAAGGTGTCTCGAAAGGAATTGTAATCTTACTAAGATTCTCTTCGGAGTAATGAATGGTAAACTCATTCGCCACACTATCTTCAAGGTCAAAATGCTGCAAATCCGCTCCAGCGAATGAAATACGCAAAGAATGCCCTTTCTTAAATAAATAGGATATCGGATGGAGGTCAAAAGCAAGCAAAGCTGGCTCACCCGGCACCAAAGGTTGCGCATCTTGTTCCATATAACTGTGGTAGGGGCCAACAGTAACATACAATTCAGGGTTAGATAACTTTCTATGAATAGCCCTAAATTGCCCTTCGGTCACATAGGTTACGCTCCCATCGGGCGCCACATCTTCCAAATAGCAGTGAAGGGTTGCATCCTTATCAGTCGCACTCAGGTAGATTTCCAAAACCGGATGGCCTGTTAAAACCAAATCTTCAATAAAAGGCTCCAGGGTAAAATTCAGCAGCTTTTTGGTTTCTTCCGTTCTTTCGTTATAATGTGTGAGTCCATTCTTGTAAAGCTCTGTTTGGCTATTCCAACGAGAGGTATTGCCTGATGTGGTAGTCGAATCCATCCGGTAGGTGGCCTTTCCTTCTCCTATATTACTGTCCTTTACTAACTTCCCGCCTTCAGAGAAATACAATGGAATCAATTGCTGGTTTAGCAGCGGCCAATAATTTGTGGATTTCCATTTTTCCTCACCTACTGTGTAATATATAAATCGAGCCTCATTATTAATCTCTGTGTCTATCCCTTTCAGGTGATAATCGTAGAAACGAAGCATCTCAAGATAGATATCCACTTTCTTTTTTTTATTTTCAGCAAACGGACTGGCATTACTACCTGGTCCGTGATCCCACGGCCCCAGAAGTGCCCTTTTTGTATTAGGTATGTTCTGAAAGCCTTCTATCACTGAGCGCTGCAGGGCCCCGTCATACCAGCCACCGATGCGATAAATAGGTGTTCTAGATGCTTTTACTTCATCTCTGTAATATTGAATACTAAAATGGTCCAATGGAAGGTGTAGCTCAGGGTGTTTTTCGTCCCTGTATTCTACTTTAAATAGCTCGGTAAAAACATCAAAGTTCCCCTTATGCTCCTCATAGGCACTTACTAGCATCTCTCCTTTCTTGTCACTCTGCACTGGATTAATTCCCTTCAGATACTTCTCGGCCTTCTTTCCAAAAGCAAAAAACTGGTTATTATCCAGGTATTCTGTGGTTTTTTGCCAAACCTTTACAAATGGCCCTTGCCTTACCCCTCCTGGGAAAACCATGTGATTATAAAGGTCGAATATGTTTGAACGTGGAATGCATGCCCTTACGGCTGGATGTTTATTCACCAATAGCAACTCTGCAGTAGTACCAGCATAGGATATCCCAGTGGTTCCAACTTTTTGGTTTGACCATGGTTGAGAGATAATCCAATCCACTATCTCCTCTCCGTCTTTTATCTCAGGCATCGAAAATTCCATTGCCCTTGTACCAAAAGATGCTCCTGTTCCTCGCACATCCACTACCATATAGGCATATCCCCGCTTAGTGAAGTATTCTATCTCTTCTTCGCTCACAGAAGCCAATACCGGGTGTATAAAAAGGTTAAGCGGAAACTTAGCCCTCATCGAGCGCACATACCTGGTTTGTTGAAGTATAGCGGGAATTTTGGCATCCTCTTCAAGTTTCTTGGGCAAGTACAAATCACAAGCTATTTTAATGCCGTCCCTCATTTCAAGGTAGAATGAGGAATACTTATACCCTTTATATTTTTCCTCACTACAATTGGAGCACTCACTCAATGTAAAGTAGGGCTGCCCGACAACATCTTGAAACCCAGGTAATGAGATACACAAAAAAATCAGAGAAAATGCCCGAATCATCCTAGTTTTAATGCATTAAGAAGCTATGCAAATATAGAGCATTGGGCCTTACATTTTAGGAAAAACCCAAAATGCACAATTTCCTGTTACAAAAAATAAACTCAAAATTCGGTCTTATTTATAGCCCCGCAAGTAATAACCCAAACTCCTAGAATCCTTATGTTTTCAATTAAACAACATACACTTAACATTTAACAACAGTGTCGCTCGTCGAAAACAAACCTTCATTCGTCGTTCATATACCTCAATTCGTCTTGCTTTTATGAGAATTAATTGTTAATTTGCGCTCATTCATAATAACAGAAATAGGGCTTGGTATGGGGGAGTTTTTTAAGTTCAATAGTATAATTATGAGGAAATCTACTATTTATATACCAATAAGAAACCCTTTTAAGGGCGACTTATCCGAGCAAAGCTATATAGATGTCCTTGAAATTCGTGAAGACATAATAAGAGAGAGTATCTCCGATGTTTTCGAAACTTCAGGCAAAAGTTGTGATATTATCATTAAACACAATGGAGTTGACTATATCAATGATTCAACTTCTACTAATATAGAAAGTTCAGTTAAATCACTTGAAGAAACAGAAAATCCTATTATATGGATTATGAATGAAATTGATAACTCACAGGACTATTCTGCTTTTTCAAAACTTATTAACAAAAAGGTTAAGGCAATTATTTGTATAGCCAATGCCAGCAATGACTTATTTAAAAAGTTTGGTGGTAACCAGGTACAACTAATGGTGAATGTTGCCTCTATTTCTGAGGCTGTAAAAATCGCTTTTTACATCGCTCAAGAAGGAGATGCTGTGCTTTACTCACCTGCTTCAAAAATAGCTGAAGAAGACCGCAATCTGCAAGAGAGAAGCGCTATTTATAATGCCGTAGTTGAAAGGCTGAAAACAATGGCCTACTAAGCCATTATACTTTCACACACACATTTTTCGGTTCTGTAAAAAAGCGTAAGGCTTCCCAACCACCTTCTCTGCCTACACCAGATTGTTTCATCCCTCCAAAAGGCGTTCGTAAGTCACGAACCAACCAGCAATTAATCCATATAATCCCTGATTTAACTTTTGCAGCTACACGATGGGCCTTACTTAAATCCTGTGTCCAGATAGTAGCTGACAAGCCATAAGCGGTGCTATTGGCATATTCCAGCACTTCTTCCTCTGCATCAAATGGCTGTAGAGTGACTACCGGGCCAAATATCTCTTCCTGATTAGTGCGGCAGGTATGGTCAAGCCCTTCAATCACAGTAGGGGCAATATACCAGCCACTTTTATACTCACCATCAAGCACCACCCTTTCACCACCACATAACACTTTACCACCCTCCTCTTGAGCCAGATTTATGTAGCTAAGCACCTTATTCATATGGTCTTCAGAAACCACTGCGCCTATTTTCACCTCTGGGTCTTTAGGTGCAGCCACTTTCAGTTTCTTCACCCTTTCAACCAAGGCTTCCTTAAACTTATCATAAATTGGCCTCTGTATATATATCCTTGAACCACAAAGGCATATTTGCCCTTGGTTACTAAATGAGGAGTTAACAGTTGTTTTCAAAGCATCGTCAAAGTTACAGTCTTCAAAGATTATGTTTGGGTTTTTCCCACCCAATTCCAATGATAGTTTTTTAAACATTGGCGCTGCAACCCTTGCTATTTCAGCACCTGTTTTAGTTCCCCCAGTAAATGACACCAAAGGCACATCTTTATGACTGGTAATGGCTGCTCCTACTTTATACCCATAACCGTGAACTATATTCAAAACCCCTTTGGGCAACCCAGCCTTAATGCACAGTTCTGACAACAAGTAGGCAGTCATTGGAGTTACCTCACTTGGCTTGGCTACCACACAATTACCCGATGCCAATGCCGGCGCTATTTTCCAAGTGAAGAGATATAAAGGCAAATTCCAGGGGCTAATACATCCTGCCACTCCAATCGGCTGCCTAAGTGTGTAATTGATATACTCACTACCCATGTTGTGGCTTTCTGATGCATAGTGAATTATGCCAGTGGCAAAGAAGTGAAAATTGGAAGCCGCCCTTGGTATATCAACTTTTTTGGCAAGCCAAACGGGTTTACCATTATCCATCGATTCGGCTGCTGCCAATTGATCAAGATTATCGGTGATTAAATCGGCAATTTTTAGCAGAATATTACTTCGTTCCTCATTGCTTTTAGCAGCCCAGGCAGGGAAAGCTTTTTTAGCTGCTTGCACAGCTATCTCGACATCCCGTTCATCGCTATCTGGTATCAATGAATAAACACTACCCGTTGCAGGATTATGATTATCAATATAATCACCACTTCTAGGAGTTACCAACTCCCCATTTATATAGTTCTGTATTTTTTGCATTTGAATGGTCTTCAGATGCAAATATCAAAAAAACTCATACTCGAAGGTCTGTTCTTCGTCGTTTCCTTTTGTGAGTTTGGTAATTAATCCCTTATTGTTGCGTTCATAAGCATCTGCCTGGTCAGATTTGAAGCATGATGGGTAATAGATGTTTATCTGCTCTAATCGCTTGGTACCGCTCCCGTACCCCTTTTTTCCGTTACGCACATCATACATGTCTAAATCGCAATGGTCAAGGGTTCCGTCGGCATTATAAACTAACTCATAGTGATAAACCTTTTCTATCTGGGTATTATCATAAGTAGAAAGCACTTGTGACTTTTTAACCGATGCTATCCTACCCACATCATCATAGGTATACTCGTCTTTGTGCGATGGGCTTCCACTCGCATCAAAAAAATCAGCTTTTGAAATACGCCCATCATCATCGTAAGTATAAACTACTCTTCCAATTCGTCTATCCCGTTTCTTAGCCTTCCCTTTTCTATTGGCTTCATAATATTCATAGGTGGTTTTTACTTTTTTTATGAGATTCTTTTTGACGTACTCCACCTCAAAGTCAGACGGACCTGTTTGGGCTATAGTGACTGTTATTGAAATTAGAAACGAGGTGACGGAAAGCATTAAGTTCTTCATGTAGGCCACATTTTGAATTATGCTTTACTCAAATTTAACAATTATTGAAAAATGAGCAAAAAGCTATTGTAACAAATCAACAGTCTATCATTATGATTATAGAGTTCTGCAAAAACAATTACATACATTTGAATAAATACCAGCCCTATGAAAAATACCATTTACACCAGCTTAGTTTTGATTACGCTCTTTTTAGCTCAATCTTGTACACAAAAACCAGAGCTGCCATTTAAGAGGCCTAAATTTGTCACCAGCCCAATGGACACTGCTTACTCCCAGATAAGGCCTGATACCCAGTCGTTTACGCTGAAACACGATGAAGCCAAGCTGATTACAACTAAGGGAGGAACCAAGCTAACCATCCCAGCCAATGGGTTTGTAGACCATAAAGGCAATGCTGTGAAAGGTGAAATTGAATTAGAGGTAACTGAAGCATTTAAATTGGAAGATTTTATTACTTCAGGATTAACAACTACTTCCGATGGAAAGCTTCTACTTTCTGGCGGTATGATGAATATCAATGCTACTGCCAATGGCAGTGATCTTGAATTGGCTCCCGGCTCAGAAATAAGTGTCGTGATGCCCTTGATGGGCCAAGATGACTACCAAATATTTACTGGCGACTTAAGTGAAAACAGTATCAATTGGGAATTAGATAGCACGGCATTAGAACAGGATTACCTGATACCTGTACCTATGGAGTTGCTTTACATGGATAGCTTCCTAATGTGGGGAGAAATTGGTGCTTGGTTAAGTAATCATCTTAAAAACGATGGTGTTTCACTGGACAACAAGCAATATGAAAATTCACTTTTAGCAACCACTGAATTTAGAGACCGTGTGGGGTTTATATATGAAATGGTGTATTTAATGAGTTTCGTGGACAATGAAAGATACTACTTCAATAATTCTACCTGGAATTATCGCGAATTTAAGCCGAACATGACTGCCATTATACTTTATCTTGAAAACAAAGACAAACCTATTCAGGCTGTTGATTCGTTAGTTGTTACAAGCGTTAAACAACACCTTGACAACCGCAATAGTGATTTTGAAAGGTTGTATGATAAGAGCATGAATAACAAGTATCATTACGGATTCCTGTATTGGTACTTTAATCATGACACTATCCACCCCTGGGAAAGTTGGAAGAACCTCTTTGTAGCTAAGTTAGATACCATCCTAACAGAACTTCCAGGCAAGGGCAAGGTAAAAGTAATAGATGATTATGGAGTTGATTTAAATAGCCCGACTGCCTTTACAGAATTAGCAGCTAAAGGAGTTTCATCTCGAGAAATAGAGGATATTCTTTCTTACAACATCAAGCTAGAGGCTATTATTGAAAAGCTCCGTCGCCAAAAACAAGCAATTGAAGAAAGACAAAAACTCTTAGAAACATATGAGACAACTTCTTTTGCTATCAATAAGCTTGGTTGGATTAATTGCGATAGATTTTATGATGACCCAAACGCTGCTCCAGCTGAGATATTAGTAAACAACACTGGGCAAGAATTAGAATTCATTGACTACTCATTGGTAATACCCAATTTAAATGTGCGTTTGAGCAGCTTCGTTTGGGATGATGGCCAGTATGCTTTTACTAAAAAAGAAGGCCCTTACACTAAGCTACCTATTGGTGCTGATGCTGTTATAGTTGGGGTCTCTATTAAAGACGGAAAGGTTTTTTACTCTTCAAAAAAGATAAAGGTAGAAGACAAAATAAAGCTGGATATGAACATGCAGCCTATCCCTGTAGCAGCTTTGAGTGACTCACTGGCTTCATGCCTTTCAAGTTAGGTTTTAACCTTTTTTAACAAAATAAGGGAAGCGTTTAACACTTTGCTTTACTTGCTCTTCATACATTTGAACCACACAAGTAGAAAGGCAAGCAATAAATAGCTATTGATAAAACCTTTCTTCAAGCTGTTCTGTTATTGGGGGCGCCAGCCCCCTTTTTTTATGGATATCTAAGTACCATTTTCAACTAGCAAAATAATTACCTAACTTTATGCAAGCCCTCTTGCCATATGATGCGCTCATTGTCCTTATCCATCTTGTGTTTAGCTACCCAAATAGCTACCAGTCAAACCGCAGTTTTTGGCGATTACAATTTTGAAGAAGGTGGCTATGCCTTGGTTGCTCTTCGCTTACAAGCGGAAGAAAACAGCCTTGCAGATTCAATGGATTACTGGTATGTAGACGATGTTGCTGTGCTTAATGAGCTTAAAGAAGAATGGGTCTTCGATACCCCTGGCAAGATGTACGCCTGTGGTTATCATTATGAGATTGTACTAACCAAAGACGGCATACCCCTTAAATACTTTCACCTCAATATCAACTGCAATGAAATAGTTTGTGACAGGGATTACTTTTATTTTGATGCTGAAAAACTCAGGAAATTCAAAACCAAAGTCAATAAACCAAAATCGGTGGAGAAAAATTTTGAGACCCCTCAAGAGGCTAGAACCTATCGAAACACTATTCTAAAAAATCCCAATATATTGATGGTTGAAGCCCCTTTGTGGGCCAGGTTTGATGGGAGTTTTGAGTTTAATTACTACTGCAAAAACCCAGATGTATGCCTGGGGAATTGGAAAGCATTTGATGAGCTTTTCCGCGAAGAGTTATTGAACTATTATCCAGACGAAGACTTTGAATTGGAACTCAAAGGTGGCTCAGGTCACAATATACATCTTGAGGTAATTTGCAATAAAAATCTGGGGCAGTTATATAAGCTTCATGGTCGCGACGTATCCAAAAACCCCTGGATACCATATAGAGATATTTATATGACCTCTTGGTGGAAGGCAAAATAGCAGCTAATAGACTATTTCATTACCTTCTACAATTTACATTCCCTACCTTGCCGCCAAAATTTAACTAGCCATGGAAACATCAGATATTCTTAACCACCTGGGTGAAGAAAGAGAAAGCTACTTTGATGCCGTTACACCACCATTGATGCAAAGTAGCAACTTCCACTTCCCTACCATTCAGGCTATGCGAGAAGCACTAAAAGATGAATTTGGGGTTCACTTTTATACTCGAGGAAACAACCCAACTGTGGAGATACTTCGCAAAAAAGTTGCTGCGCTTGAAGGCGCTGAAGATGCGCTTATTTTCGGCAGCGGAAGTGCGGCAATTGCTGCTGCCGTTATGAATAGCGTGAACAATGGCGACCATGTAGTTTGTGTGAAAAAACCTTACAGTTGGACAGATAAGCTCTTGAATAAATTGCTGGTGAATTATGGCATTGAAACCACAATGATTGATGGTAACGAAATTGAAAACTTTGAAAGAGCACTGAAAGCCAATACTAAACTCATCATCATTGAAAGCCCTAATTCAGTAACCTTTGAATTACAGGATATTAAAGCCGTTGCTGACTTAGCTAAATCTAAAGGCATAGCCACAATGATTGACAATAGCTATTGCACCCCACTTTATCAAAAACCTATTGAAATGGGCATTGATATTGTAGTTCATTCAGCCAGCAAATTCATCAATGGACATAGTGATGTGGTAGCTGGAGTGCTCTGCTCTGGTGCTAAAAGAATAGAAAACATATTCCACAATGAGTTTATGACGTTGGGAGGCATTATTTCACCCAATGATGCCTGGTTAATGATACGCGGACTTAGAACATTGCCCATTAGGTTGGATAGAAGCACCGATAGCACAGAGAAAGTAGTAGCTTATCTGGAAAACCATCCAAAGGTTATCCACATCAACTATCCTTTCTCAAAAAAGTATAACCCTCAATATAATTTAGCTCAAAAGCAAATGAAAAGAGGTGGTGCTATGTTTTCCTTCAAACTGGATATTGAAAACCTGGAACAGGCTGACACTTTTTGTAACTCACTGAATTGCTTTTTGATGGCTTGTTCATGGGGTGGCTATGAGTCGCTGATATTTCCAACAAGCGCCTTGTATTCATCGCAAAACTATGGTAATACTACCCAACCGTTTAATTTGGTGCGTATGTATATAGGACTTGAAGACCCAGAACTGTTAATAAAGGATTTAGAACAAGCATTGGAAAAGATATAAGACTTTCAAATAATACCGTTATTTGCACGTTAAATTCACAAATGGCACGTTTAGTCATTACAATCTTGTTAGCTTTGCTTATGTCTCTTGGCTACGCCCAAGACGGGTATAAGACGAAATTTGGTGCCGGCCTTACTCTTGGCCTTAACACTTCTGTGGGTATGGGTGCCAAACTTATCTATACTCCCTGGGATTTTATGCACATTGACGCTGGCTTTGGCAAAACCGCATTTAATGGCTTCAAATATTCAGGTGGCTTGCGGTTTTACCCGTTCAAGAGAAAGTCTTTCAACCCTTACATTGGCGGCTATTACAGCAACACCACAGGACAATTGGTGAGAAGCCAAAACGGCCTTTCATCCGAACGGTATAAAACCTATCCCAATCATTATGTTCACCCCCACTTAGGTTTTACATTATTTGGAGAACAAATGAACCACACTTTTGCGCTTGGTTATGCTCTTTTGCTGGGTGACTATAATATTTACGTTGATTTGGAAAATAAGACCACCGTGAACCAGGAAAAAATAGAAAACAAGTTGAAGGGTGGAATTATGGCAACATACACTATATGGATGAACTTTAGAATGCGCAGATAATGCCAATAGAGCAAAATATATACCTGACAGTAGATGCTGTGGTGTTTCACAAGGAAAAAGAAACTGAATTTGAAGTTTTGCTCATAAAACGAGGTCATGAACCTTTCATAGACCAATGGGCTTTGCCGGGTGGCTTTGTAGAAGATGATGAAGACCTTCAACCGGCGGCGGCCCGCGAATTGGAGGAAGAAACAGGCATCAAGACCGGCCAGTGGAAGCAATTATATACTGTTGGCACACCCAATAGAGACCCTCGCTTCAGAACAGTTTCTGTTGTTTACACCTGCTTTGTGGATAAACACACTCAAAAGGCGATTGGCGGGGATGATGCAAAAGAAGCCAAATGGTTCTCTATCAACAATTTACCCCAGTTAGCCTTTGACCATTCGGATATATTAAAAACAGCCCTGAATTGGTTGAAGGAACACCATCATTCCTGAAACAGCCATATAACTCCCTTCATCCTATATTTCAGATATAGAAATAAGCGTTTCTTATCAAATTATAACCTAATCTTCACCATTTTTGCCTAGCACACAATTAGCTTATTTGTTTATCTTGGTGCGAGCAAAAATCAAACCTGTTATGAAATACATTATCCCCCGCCTGGCAATCGTAGTTTCACTTTCTTTTGTGTTGTTCATTTCATCATGCATTGGCTCTATCCATGGCAATGGCAATGTAAAAAAGGTTTCTCGAGAGGTTAGTGAGTTTAGCAAGATATCAATTGAGGGTGGTTATGAGGTTTTTCTACGCCAGGGAAGCCAATGCATGCTTGAGGTTGAAGCTGATGAAAATCTACACAAGCATATCATAACTAAAAATCAAGGCAGTTGGCTTAAAGTATCCACAGATGAACCTATCCATGGTTCCAAGGCCTTAAGGCTATACATTACGGTAGTAGACCTTGACGAAGTAGATATTTCAGGCGCGGTTGAGTTGCGCAGCAAGTCGGTTATCAAAACTAATACGCTGTCGCTAGACCTTAGTGGGGCTGGTAATATTGAAATGGATGTAGATGCCAATGAACTCGATTTTGACCTAAGCGGTGGAAGCGAAATAAGCATTAAAGGGCGAGCTGCTGAAGCTTCTTTTGACATATCAGGCGCGGGAGAATTAGAAGCAGAGGAACTTGAAACAGACTACATGGATATAGATATCAGTGGTGCTGGTTCTGCAACTGTGTTTGTAAACAAGGAGTTAGACGCTGAGATATCAGGTGCAGGAAGCATTAGATACAAAGGAAACCCCGTTGTAAGTAAAGATGTAAATGGTGCTGGTTCAATCAGTTCTATTGATTAAATTTGCCCACCATAAAATCTCATTATTAACCCAATGGACGAAAAGAAGAAAAGTCAACGTTCAATACTTATCACTTTAGTTATCCTCTTGCTTATATCCCTGAGCTGGAATGTTTTTCAGCTTTTTACTCATGATGCTGCAGTTAAAAGCTTCAACCAGCAAATTGATAGTCTTATTGTGGTAAGGGTAGACCTAGGTAGTGAGCTTTTGGCTACTACCAATGAGTTGAATAATTACATGGGTATTGCCGCCAATCTTGATAGTTTGGTGATTGAGGCTAATGACAAGATAAAAGCGCAGCAAGAAAAAATAAGGGTGCTGCTGAAAAAAGGACATAATGCTGAAAACCTGATTAAAGAGCTAAGGGAAGAGCTTGAAACAGTGAAAAGGCTGAAAGATGAGTATCTTGAAAAGATAGATGAGTTAATGACTGAAAACCTTGCCTTACAGCGAGAAAACATGGTGCTTAGCCACAACGTAGCTGCGTTATCTGTTGAGAAAAACGACCTGCAGGAGAAAGTTACTACAGGTGCTAAACTCAAGGTTGAGTATGTTCAAATAAAAGCCTCAAAAAAGAGACGAAACGGAACGTATAGTGAAACCTCGCTCGCTAAAAAGACAAACAAACTGGAAGCATGCTTTAGCCTACTGGAAAACCAAATTGCCCGCTCTGGCAAAAAAACGCTATACCTGCGTATAATAACTCCCGAGGGCCTGCCGTTAGGAAATAAACTGGTAGGTTCCGGATCGTTCAAGGGCCCAAGCGGCGAACAGGTTATGTACAGCGCTAGTGAGTTGATTGATTATGAGAAGAAGAAACTTGACTTGTGCATGACATATGAGGAAGATGAGAGAGTTCTTGCACCCGGCACCTACCTTTTTGAAATATATGTCGATGGGCAATTAAGTTCCGTAAGTTCATACCTTTTAAGATAAAACCAAACACAAAACAGCTATGAGATACCTAACCTTACTCGCTATTGTTGCCATGCTGGCATCATCATGCACCAAAGTTGAAGACAGCCCGGAATACAAACAGTTGCAGCAAGAAAACGAACTGCTTAAGCAACAAGCAGAACAAGATGACCAGTCTATAGATACTTTTATTTCTTCGTTTGAAGAGATACAAGCCAACCTAGACACTATCAAAGCAAAAGAAAAAATTATCACCGCCAGAACAAAGGAGGGAATAGAAAACAATGCTAACCAAAAAGACCTTATCAAGGAGGATATACAACTGATATACAACTTGATGCAGGAAAACAAGAAGAAGATTGCAACACTTAATAAGCAACTTAAGAATTCACAAGGTCAAGGCTCTAAATTGCAAGCGCTGGTTAAAGAATTGGAACAAGAGATTATAGACAGAGACATGGAAATAGAATCTTTGAAGACCGAGTTGACCAATCTTGATATCATTATTGAAAACCTTGTTCAAGACGTAGACAAGCTAGCAACAGAAAGCGAACAAAAATCTGAATTGCTAGAAGGTCAGAGAAAAGAAATGAACAGGGCTTATTACGTAGTAGGTGAAGACAAAGACCTGAAAAACAAGGGGGTCATTACCAAAGAAGGTGGTTTCATTGGCTTGGGTAAAACAGAAAAAATATCACCTGATATTGACGTAACGCATTTTACCCAAATAGACATTCTGAATAAAAAGGCCTTTGCAATAGGCAGCAAAAAAGCCAAGGTCATTTCTGTTCACCCAAGCGGCTCATACGAGCTAAAAGAAAGTGATAAAATGGTGGATAGCCTTATTGTGAAAGACCCATATGAGTTCTGGAAAACCAGTAAGTACCTGGTTGTAGTAAAAGACTAATTAGTAATAGTTTTTGTCGTTTGTCGATAAAATCGAGGTTTTGAGAACCTTAATCTGGTCAACGTGGTATAAGGGTACTCATGAAGGTACTCTTTACATATTTTTTTACTGCGTTTGCGCTTGTTGCTTTAGCTCAGGATGATGAATTGTCTTACAACGTTGCAAGCACTTTGAACCTACCTGAAGAGAGTGTAACCAAGAAAGCTGAAAGCAATGCCCGCTTGCTTGAAAATTGCTGTAACGACTACATCAGCAACCATACTGTTTGCTTACAGGAAATGCCTGCAAACTACTTAAAAGATATCATAAGCAAGTATCCTGAAGGTTTTAGTGAAGAAACTATAAAAGATGATGAAGCCGTGACTATTCAATACATCTACGTGAAGGATGGGCGGGTAAAAACACTTGAAAAGAAAACATGGAATTGGGGAGGTGAATTCTACTACAAAAACTACTTATGCCCCATTACTGCCAAAAAATTCCTTGAGGAGCTAGAAGCCCTAATGGACGGCAAATAATTTCTATTAAAAACGTTTTAACATTATTTATGAGCCTGTGGCCGATTAACAAGGTTATGGGCCCTAGATTTTTTGGCTTTTCTGCTATCTTTGCGGCC
This sequence comes from Flavobacteriales bacterium, assembly GCA_028281825.1. Classification (GTDB taxonomy): domain Bacteria; phylum Bacteroidota; class Bacteroidia; order JANQJC01; family JANQJC01; genus JANQJC01. Next base: position 22,721 of record JANQJC010000024.1, on the reverse strand, counting down.
TTTACAATACAATACACTTATGAAAATCTTTAAAAATATTTTTCTCAGCCTACTAGCCAGCTTACTTTTTGTAACTGCCTCTGCCGATGAAGGAATGTGGTTGCCTTTGCAGATTAAACAAATGCAAGGTAAAATTACCACACTTGGTGGCAAGCTATCCCCTGAAGATATATACAGCATCAATAACTCCAGTATTAAAGATGCTATTGTTCAGTTTGGAACATTTTGCACAGCTGAAGTAGTCTCTGATAAAGGTCTTTTGTTTACCAATCACCATTGCGGTTACGATGCCATTGCTTCTTTAAGCACTACTCAAGAAAACCACCTAGACAATGGCTTTTGGGCCAAGTCATTTGAAGAAGAACTAAACGTACCAGGCTTGACCATTTCATTCTTGGTAGAGTTGGTTGATGTGACGGATAGGGTTATTGTAGCAGATGACCCAGAGGCGGAAATGTGGACAGTAGAGTCAGAGTATTCAGAGCAGTATGGCGATAACTATAAGGTAACAGTCTCTTCTATGTATAGTGGTTCTGAGTATTACTTAGAAGTTTATAAGGTATACAGAGATATTAGGTTGGTGGGCACACCTCCTGCTTCGGTAGGAAAATTTGGTGGTGATACCGATAACTGGATGTGGCCAAGACATACGGGTGATTTTTCCATCTTCCGTGTTTATGCTGGTGAAGATAACGAGCCTGCGGATTTTTCTACAAAAAACAAACCGTTGAAGCCAAGGCACTTTTTACCTGTTTCACTAAAAGGTGCTAAAGAGGGCATGTTTAGCATGACTGTTGGGTTTCCTGGAAGCACTGAAAGATATATACCTAGTGGAGCTATCAATTACTTGCTTACCAATGAGTACCCAGACTATGTGAACTTGATGGGCAAAAAGTTGAAAGTAATGAAAGCTGATATGGATGCTGATGAGTCTGTGAGACTTGCTTTGGCGTCTGATTATGCTTCACTGGCAAATAGTCATAAATACTTTAAGGGAGTTATTGAAAGAGCTGGTAAAACTGGATTGATGAAGGAAAAGCTGGCTCTTGAAAAAACATTCAACGCTTGGGCAAAGGAAACTCCTGAGAAAAATGAAAGATACGGAACTGTTGTTGATGATATTAAGAGAAGCTATGAAGACTCAAAAGTGGCATCAAAAGCAAATACCTATCTGAATATGGCCCTTTTTAGTACCAATTTGACTGCCAAAAACTTCACTTTATGGAGGTTGCACACAGCTATGCAGTCGAACCCTGAAGACAAAAGCCGATGGGAATCTTTATTGACTAGCATAAGTGAAGGGCTTACCGAAAACTATAAGGGCTATGAACCAAATACAGACCAGAAAGTGTTTGCCGAATTGATGGAAGCAATGCATAATGACTTGCCTATCCAACAGCGTCCTGACTTTTTTAATTCAAAAACATTCCTAAAAAGCAAGGCGAAAAAAGGAAAGAGCAGGTTTGAGGTATATGCGGAAAAAATCTACGGTAAATCAATGCTTGCAGACACCACTAAACTCAAGAAATTCTTGAAGAAACCTTCATTCAAACAATTGGACAAAGACCCTGGTATGGAAATTTTATTGGATGGAATTGCAATGTACAGAAGTATAATGGCTCAAACTGAAATGGGCAATTTGCAAAGGGAAGAGTCAATGAAAATATACATAGAAGGGTTGAGAAAAATGCGACCTGACAAACTCTTCTTTCCTGATGCTAACTTCTCCATGCGCATGTCTTTTGGGCAGGTTGAACCATATAAAGCTGATGGCAAAGAGTTCAGTTATTACACCATAGGCCAAGAAATCCTGGAGAAAGAAAAGCCTGGCGATGAAGAATTCTCAGTACCAGGGGGTTTGCATGACCTACTGATGAACAAAGACTACGGCCAGTACGCCAATGAAAAAGGTGAACTCCCTGTCTGTTTTATCTCGTCTAATGATATCACAGGTGGTAATTCAGGTAGCCCGGTAATTGATGGTGAAGGCAATTTGATTGGTATTGCCTTTGATGGCAACTGGGAGTCTATGGTATCTGACCTTATTTATGAGCCAGAAATCAACCGCACCATAAGTGTGGATGTGCGTTATGTATTATTTATCATTGATAAATACGCTAAGTGTCAAAGGTTGATTGACGAACTAAAATTCGCCAACTAATCATTCAATACTGTCTCTAGCACTTCACGTGATTTTACGGGTCCCATGCCGGGTAAATGAAGCGTGTAGTAATCTATCAGCGCTTTTAGAAGTAATCTGCGCTCTACGGCGCTTATTTTAGGCGCTGGGGCGTTTATTGCAGAACTTTCCAGCACTCTTTGCAATGCTTCACTTAATTCTCGCTCCAACCTGTATTCATTTATATGCCCATGCTGTATAAACACACCCTCTGAAAGGTCAAAAACAGCTGATTGAAAATGGTTGTTACCAGGATAAAATCCCAGATATCTGGAAAAGTTAACCAAGAACTTTAAGTGAAAGTTATTTACATCCAACCTATCTTCTGTTAGGTCAAGTTGCTTAATCTGGCTTATAAAAAAGTTGTATAAGTCCAGGTTTTGTTCTTCTTCCTTGATACATCTATACATCATTTCAGCCATAAATAGGGCAATGGAGCTTTTTAATGTGTCAAAGGGTATAGATGTAAACACCACATGGTTAGTAAATTCTCGCACCGATTGAAGGTTATTCTTTTCCTTGAAATAAATAGATAATTCAAGACAAGATAAAGGCTGAAGCATACTGGCCTTGTTTTTCGACCTGGCTGTCTTACCAACTTTTATTAATAGGCTTTGCAGGCCAAATTGGTCAGTGTATACTTTGGCTATTACTGAGTTGTCAGTATGCTTAAAAGTTCGAAGAACGATCCCCCTGGCTGTACAGATCATTCCTTAGTAGATATTAATTGATAAATAGTATCTTGGTAACTACAGTCTCTGAACCATCCTCATTTGAGGCGAAAACCAAGTACACACCCGATTTGGCTCTTTGTCCATCCAAGTCTTTTCCGTTCCACACCACTTGACCTCCTTCGGCATTGGTAGCTAGCATCAGGTTACCGCTCACGTCTGTTATTTTCACATCAGCATTAGTCACCAACCCTTTAACAGCTACAGGGCCATCATAGTCATTCCTCACAGGGTTTGGATATGCATAAACGTTCTCATTAGTATCACCACCTTGTGTAGCAGTACTCTTGAAGGAGATAATACCTTCACCAGTCCCAAAATATACCTCTCCCGTTTCATGGTCAATACCAATGCTGGTAATAGTGTTGGAAAGCAATGGGCTATTATCTTCAGTAAAGTGATAAATTTCTTCTGTACCATCTTCAGACATTAAGAATACTCCAGCACTTTGTGTGCCCAACCATTTCCTGTTACCTCCGTCAATAGCAATTGCTGTAACTATCTCTGACTCCAATAAATACTGAGCAAAACCATCTTGTTCTACAAGTATCTGTTGGCAATCGAAGTTTCCATTGTTAAATATTGCACTGGGGTTGTAAAACACAGCTACGCCTTTTGAAGTTCCAATCCACATTTCATTGTCATGGTCATTGGCTATGCTATACACATCAGCACTGGGTAAAGCTCCATTACCAATTGTTGTGGTCAACCTTCTGTATTGGTCATCATTCGTATCGTCAATAGTACCCCCATCATCAAAAACCAAAATGCCAAGGCTCCTGGTCAACAGCCATTTTTGATTGATATCATTCACTTCAATTGAGAAGGTTGAGTTTTGCCCAAAAACAGGGCCTGGGTCAAATGATTTCCATTGGCCATTGGGTTTTAATACACTTATTACCCGTTTCACATCAGAATTACTCACCCACATATTACCTTGTGAGTCATATTTCAATCCACCTACTCTCAGGTGATAAAAAGGTAATCCAGTCTTTTGTAGTGAGCTATTGGTGTGGTTGTATACTTTGCTTAACTCCCCGTTGGTGAACTCCAATAAACCCTTACCCCAAGAACCCGCATAAACTACATTTGGATTGCTAGGGTTGACAGCGACTGTTAGCACATCTTCAATAGTATCCAAACCGAAACCATCCCTTGCATTTTGGGTGTCCCAAACATCATCAATATAAGAATAGGTGCCTGACCTATCACCATTACCACCCCATATATCGTTTTTACCACCTGATACTGCCCACACATCGCCACCAACTGCATCTACAGCAGATACCGACTTACTCTCAGGCCCATTAGGATATACCTTACTAAAATTAAAAGGTGGCTCATACCTTACCAATCCTGACTCAAAATCTGCTATCCAGTATTTATCCTCATCATCAACAAAAACCTGCCTTGGCCGGGGCGAAGCAAACCCATAATCAAATATATGATAGACTATTTCATGATTGGCATTATAAGAATCAAAGTACCCGGAGCTACCTACTATCAATTGGTTTTTGGCAGCTTCTAAAAACTTAACATCGGTATGTTCGTTCACGTCTAACCTATCCCAAACAGCACCATCATATGTAAAGATGGTATCATGATCAGTGTGCTCAAATTGTGCATAGAGCATCCCATTCACAAAACACACATCCTGATAAGAACCAACAGGTATATCCGTATACTTATTCCAAACCCCAAAATTTGCCAGGTTAGGATTTGAAAGCGGTGCATAATAAATACCATCCTCGGTTGCAGCAATCAAATTAGTCCCGTCTGTAGTAATAGCAAAAACCTCAATAAAACTTGCGTCAGGACCAATAATATAGGTATCCCTTACCTCTTTTTTAATAATATCTACCACCACTATTCCAAAACCAGAAGAAATATAAACATACTCGTCAATCATAAAGACACCATTGATGTTCTTGTTACCCAATATGGTTTTGCGTTTGATGTCTGATATATTAATAATTTGTTTGTTCTGTATCAGGTCTATATTAGCGTTTCTGTATACTATTACCAGGGTGTTGTTGGCCTTGTCATATGTGAGGGCTGCGATGCCTACATCACTTAATCCCGTTACTTTTGACAACTTTTCCAGGCTATTATCTGTTTTACTGTATGAAAACAGGCCTGAACCAGAAGCACAGTATATAATGTCTCCTGCATCAACAGCAGCTACGCCATTATTATAAGGTAGGTGTGTTCTCCATTCGCCAATGCCAATACCCTGACCTTTGGTAGTTTGCAACGAAAGGAAAACAAAAACTGAAAGAAAAATAAAGTATCTAATCATAAGGATGTCCAAAATTAGCGAATATAAATGATTACCAATGCTAAATACCGACAAAAGCAGGCTGTTCAGCAAACCTATATTTGCACAATCAAAATAAACGTATCACAAGAATAAAAATTGTATTAATGAATGCTCCCAATATTCTTAAAATTGGTTTGCTTGCTTTAACCATAGCCAGTTGCCATAATATGGCAACACCGTCAAAGAATGAAATACTGGATGATTATAAGGGGATTAACTTGCAAGGAGATAGTATTAACCTTCACTCCTTTTATGATAAAAACAAAATTTTGCTAGTTAATTTTTGGGCCGGTTGGTGTGGGGATTGCCTACAGCATAATCCTGAATTGGTAGCCCTTTATGACAGGTACAAAGACTTTGAAATAAACGGAAAAACTATTGATATCATTAGTATTTCACTGGATAAAAATGAACAACAATGGAGAAGAAACATCATCAGGCAAAATTTATACTGGCCTAACCACATTGCAGATATGAAAGGTTATGATTCAGAACAAATAAAATCATTGGGAATTGACTGGATACCCACCAACTTTTTGTTGGATGAAAATGGAGTAATTATTGCTAAAAACGTTGATAGAAGCAATATTGAAGGTATTATCAGAAACCATTATAAGTAATAACACCGTACAAAATTATATTCTGATATTTTATAAACAACCTTGTGTTTATTCTGTAAAAAGTGGTGTTAATAAGTAATAAAAGATATTAATAAAGGTTCTCCAAAATCTGATAGATTCAAAAAATACTATTAAACCACAAGAAAGTTAGCCTCAGTTTTTGAATCAATTCTTGACAATAACTTAACAAATTATCGAGTTAATATCTAAGTAGAGTTATCAACAAATATGAGTTGTCAACAATCACTACGATATTTTTAATTGTTTGATTTATAAGTGTTTAAAAAACATATTTTGTCAAAAAGCTGTTATTAACTTCTAATAAATCACATTATCAAACTAATGCCAAAAAAGAATTGAACAGTATTAACAGGCTATTATATACATTACATTTTTTAAGAATTAAAAAGAATATAATATGATATAGTGTGAATACTAAAATTTGGCAGTTGATAATTCGCTGGCTTTGAAAACATATCTTTGTCTCACTTGATTTGAATGAAATACCTGTTCACCATATTACTTTCTTTGACTGTCCTCTGGACTTTACAGGCCCAGGACACAGATCCTAATGGGTATAATAAGTTCTATTTCCCTAATGGTAATATTTCAAGCGAAGGAACCCTGAAGAATGGTAATCCTGATGGATATTGGAAAACCTATTATGAAAATGGGAAGCTAAAGTCTGAAGGTAATAGGGTAGAATATGAGCTTGCAGGTTCGTGGAAGTTCTACAATGAGGAGGGGCAAATAACGGTTGAGATTAACTACAGCGCTGGAAAAAAAGATGGCCCTAGAAAGTTCTATGAAGAGGGAAAATTAAAGAAAGAAGAAAATTATAAGAATGACTTGAAAGAGGGGTTAACCAAAACCTATTATCCAAATGGTAAGGTGCATAAGGAGATACCTTTTGTGGAAGGTAGAGAGAGTGGTGTTGCTTATGAATATGCAGAAGATGATGGAAGGATAATCAGTATGGTGACATACAAAAACGGTTATGTAAACAAAAAAGAAGAGATAAACAGGATAGATAAGTTTGGACAAAAACAGGGAAAATGGATTGAGTTTCATGATGATATGAAAGTGAAGCTCGAGGGCAGGTATAAGAATGGTAAGAAAGATGGTTATTTTAAAGACTATGGTGAGGATGGAAGCCTGTTAACTACCACCAAATGGAAGGATGGAATACTTATTCCTGACCCTATTGAGTTATCAAAACTGGATGTGAAAACTGAATATTATCCAGATGCTAAACCAAAGTTTGTAGGTAGCTACAATAAAGATATACCTGAAGGGGTGCACAGGTTTTATTCTGAAGATGGAAAGGTAAAAGCATCAAAAATTTTCCGCAAAGGTGTGTTGTTGGGTGAAGGTATCGTTGACCCTGAAGGTAAAAGGCAAGGTGATTGGAAAGAGTATTATGAAACAGGCGAGTTGAGAAGTGAAGGAAAATACAAGGATGGTAAGCGGGTAGGCCCTTGGAAACACTATCACCTGAATGGAAAAATAGAACAAACTGGAACTTATATAGATGGTTTACCAGATAGAAAGTGGAAATGGTACTACATTAATGGTGTTTTGAGACGTGAAGAAACCTATTACAAGGGTAAAGAAGATGGTACTTCTATCGAGTATAATGATACCAGTGGTGTGATGACAAAAGGTGATTATATAGAAGGGTTAAGAGAAGGTGCTTGGGTGATACATGTAAATGACCATAGGGAAGAAGGTAGTTATCGTGATGGTGAAATGCATGGCGACTGGAAGTTTTATGATGACGATAATATTTTGGTTTTCGAAGGGACTTTTGTTGATGGCCAACCTGACGGAAAACATACCTGGTATTATCACGGCAGTGGCAAAGTAAAAGAACGTGGAAAATACATTATAGGCAGCAAAGAAGGTAACTGGATAAAATACTTTGAAGATGGAACCATCCTGCAAACCATAACATTTCAGAATGGTATGGAAATAGCAATTGATGGGGTTAAGATTCCAGTTTCTGAACAATAACACTAATTTAGCAGAACGGACCGATTTTACGCTCAAAAGAATGCCAACTAATAAAGCCTTAGAAGAAATAGGTCAGACTGGAGAAAGACTTTACCAAGTCTTAAGAAAGCTACCTAATGTAATACTTTATGAAACAGGTGGAGGTAGGGAGTTTATCTCTGAAAATATAGAGCAGCTTTTAGGTTATACACCCGATCAATTTACTAAGGATAGAGACTTTTTTGTGCAAGTAATGCATCCAGATGATGCTAAGATGTCAAAAGAGAAACTCAAGAAATGGCATAGTGAAGGTGAACCGGGTGTAATAAGCATGGAGTTCAGGTGTAAGAGCAAAGACGGAGAATGGGTATGGCTCCAGGATTTTATCATGGCTATAAAACCTGAAGGTCAACCGGTATATATGGCTGGTGTGATGATTGATATTACACCTAGAAAACTTGCCGAAGAAACACTCAAATACGAAGAAGAAAAATATAGATTATTATTCTCTGAGGCTAATGATGCCATTTTTATAATGGATAATAATGTATTTATAGAATGTAATGAAAAGACACTTAAAATGTTTGAGTGTGAGGCGGATGACATTATTGGTCGCACGCCTTGGGAATATTCTCCTGTTAAACAGCCTGATGGAATACAATCGAAAAAGAAAGCAAAGAAATATATTAATGCCGCTTTTACTGGTGAGTCACAATTTTTTAAGTGGAAGCATAAGACCAAAAAAGAGAGAGAATTTGATGCTGAAGTAAGTCTTAATGTTTTTACAATTGGTGAGAAGAAATATCTGCAAGCTATAGTTCGTGATATTACCACCAGAGAGGAAGCACAAAACTTATTGAAGGAGAGCGAAGAGCGTTTTAAGTTATTGTCTGGCGCTGCATTGGAAGGTATTACCATAAGTGAGGGGGGAGTTATAATAGATGCTAATGAGCAGTTTGCCACCATGCATGGTTACAAGGATAGAGGAGATGTAGTTGGTAAAAAGCTGGAGGACTTTATTACTAAAGAGTATATCCAACTGGCTTTTGAACACATTGAAATGGGTTATCACAAGTCATTTATGTTACAATCAACTAAAAAGAATGGCAGCATAATAACAGTTGAAGCCCGTGGTGAGAACATACCCTACTATGGTAAAACGGTTCGAATAGTAGCTATGAGTGATATAACCGAACGTATCAACTATGAGAATCAGTTAAAAGAAAGCCATGAACGTTATAAAAACCATATAGAATCATTGCCTGATGGAGTACTGATATTAGAAAATGACACCATTGTTTTTGCTAACCCTAGCGCATTAAAAATATTAGGTACTACAGCCACCAAAATCAAAAAATCAAACCTTGAGGGTTATCTTTTAAAAGAATATGTGAAGGAATATGTAAACCTGATTAAGAGTATTAAGGAAGGCGAAACTGACTACTTGTCGGAGTTGAAAATCAAACGCCCTAATGATTCTGGTATTGCTGATATAGAGGCTAATGGTAGGTTGGTTAAATTCCGTGGTGAGGATTCTATTCAGTTGGTGGTGCATGATATTTCCACTCGTAAACAGCTGGCACGTGAGCAATTAAGGGCACAAATTGCTGAGGAAACCAACATACAGCTTCAACGTGAGATTGTAGAAAGGAAGAAAGCAGAAAATAAGCTCACCAAAGCACAAAAATATACCAAGAGTATCATTGAGAGTTCATTGGATATGATTGTGGCTACTGATATTGATAATCTTATCAATGAATTTAATGAAGCAGCTGAGAAAACTTTTGGATATAGCAGAGAAGAAGTACTGGGAAAACATATTGAAATACTATTTGCCAATAATGATGAACATGAGCAAGTAAATAATTTATTGGAGAATGAAGGAACTTTTGCTGGTGAAATAGTGAACAAGCGCAGTGATAATTCTTTGTTTATTTCTTTCCTGTCAGCTTCGATATTAAAAGATGAAAAAGGTGAAGTGATTGGTGCGATGGGTGTATCGAGGGATATCACCGCTATGAAAAAGGCAGAGGAAGAACTGAGGCTGAGTGAGGAAAGGCATCGTGCTATTTACGACCAGGCATATATTGGTATCGCGCGTATTGGTAAGGTAGGTAGGTTCTTGCTGGTTAACCAACGCTTATGTGATATGCTGGGATATAGTTCAGATGAACTGTACAAGAAAGCCTTTTTTGAATTGACCCATCCTGATGAAGTTGAAAACAGTTTGAAAAACTGGGATGCCTTATTGAGTGATGAAATTAAGAACTTTACTAGCGAGCAACGTTATATCCATAAAAATGGAACCTATGTTGTAGCTAACCTTACTGTATCAATGGTGAGGGATGCAAAGGGTAATCCTAATTATTATGTAGCTGTATTTGAGGATATCACAGAGAGAAAAGAGCAGGAAATAAAGCTTCAGCAATCATTGAAGGAGAAGGAAGTGTTGCTAAAAGAAGTGCATCACAGGGTGAAGAACAATATGCAGGTGATATCAAGTATTTTGAACCTTCAATCGTCTTATATAAAAGACCCTGAAGCTATTGATATGCTTCGTGAAAGCCAGGATAGGATTAAGTCGATGTCATTCATACATGAGAGTCTTTATCAATCAAAAGACCTCTCGCATGTGAATTTTACAGAATATGTTCGTAACTTGGTAAACAATCTCTTCAGAACGTATGGTATCAATATCTCAGGATTGAAGTTGGAATATGAACTGGATGAAGTGCCCTTAAATATTGATACGGCCATACCTTGTGGTTTGGTTATTAATGAGTTGATTTCCAATGCATTGAAATATGCTTTTAAAGGTAGGGATGAAGGAAAGCTACAAGTTGAACTGAAGAAACTTGATGATGGAAAGTTGAAACTGATGATTGCAGATGATGGTGTCGGCTTTCCTGATGATATAGATTATAGGGAGACAGATTCGCTTGGTTTGCAATTAGTTGTTACTTTAGTAGGGCAAATAAAAGGTGAAATAGACCTTGATAACAGCAACGGTAGTAAGTTTACTATTATATTTGAAGAGTCTAAACAAATAAGAATATAGCCATATGTCTAAGATTAACATTCTTGTAGTGGAAGATGAAAGCATTGTTGCGAAGGATATCCAAAACAGTCTCAAAAAATTAGGTTACAATGTGCCTGCGGTAGTGGCATCAGGTGAAGCTGCTGTTGATGCAGCTGGTGAACATAAGCCAGATTTAGTGCTTATGGATATTATGCTGCAAGGTGATATCAGTGGCATTGAAGCGGCTAATCAAATCAAGAGCCAGTTGGATATACCTGTAATTTATCTCACAGCCTATGCTGATGAAAGCACGCTGAGCAAAGCAAAAGTTACAGAGCCATATGGTTATATCATTAAGCCTTTTAAGGAAATTGACCTTCACACTTCTATTGAGATGGCGCTTTATAAACATGCCAAAGAAAGTGAAGTGAAAAAGGAAAGAGACCTTTACTCTTCTATCATTACTGATAAGAATACACAAGACAGCATATTTGTGAAATCAAACTCTCGTTTGGTAAAGGTGAAAACAGCTGACCTATTCTATGTAGAAGCATTAAAGGACTACGTAATCCTGCACACAAGAGATGCTAAGTATACCGTGCACTCTACTATGAAGGATATCTACAAAAAGCTACCTGCTAACGACTTCTTAAGGGTACATAGGTCATACATTGTAAGGTTGGATAAAATAACTGCTATCGAGCATCCTAACCTGGTGATGGAAGAGAGTAAAAAGCTTATCCCAATTGGAGGCTCATACAAAGATGAACTGACTAGCAGGTTTAAGTTTGTTTAAGAGGATTTTATTCTAACCCTAGTTCCTTTCTTAAGTAAGAATCACTATTGCTGTTTTTGCTCCAATAGTCTGTAATAAGGGTTTTATTTAGAGTTGCCTTAGTGGTCATTTTCTTGGCGTTTGCGCCAAATCCACTCATATAGGTTTCTTCCCACCCAAGTATCTTATGTGGAAATTCCTTTTCAAAACGAATAGATAAAACCCTGTCAAAGTTTTTGTATTTAAGCCTATAAATCAGATTATTGCCTTCTTCGGTCATACTGGCAGTTGCGTTTTCTGCTTGTAAAGGCCTATGACTTAATCTCTGTGCTAATAAGCTGGGAATAACCTTTATTCCACCAATTGGTAACTTCTTGTAATCAATACGAATCAATGTCCAAATTTCATCTTCTAAGAGCGCTTCCCCAAGAGTGTGTTGTTGGTCTCCCTCTCCATCAAAGTAGCTGTGGAGGGTGTATTCGTACTTGTCTTTCTTACGGTCAAGCATGCTAAAAGTGTGGCCACACCACTCCTGCACAGTGGCTGTCACTCGCATACTATTGGGATAAGTATCAAGGTCAACAGGAGTGAAGGTGCTTTGCATCAAGGAGTATGGATAAAACCCGGTATTAAACTTCTTGTCCATATTAAGCTTGAGGATTTTCACCAAATCATTATCACCATTATTGGTTGGAGTGTTGATTTTAATATGCTTTTCTTTTGAGTAATCCTCGGTTACGAAAATTAGCACCGTATTTCCTTTTCGCATTTCCCCGTATCTTGCTTGTTCTAATTTATAGCTACTCACTTCGGCTTTGCCTTGGTACCAGTAGTTGCTAAAATCTTTTGGGGTAGGTAATGTGGTTCTCTCTCCCGCTGTGCAGGTTATAAAAAGCGATAGAATAAATGCCAGTTGTTTCATAGTAATGCCTTAATACAAAAATACAATTGTGTTAACTATTTGTTTAATATGGAAGGGTTAGTTTGAGCAGTACATTTTGTTTTATGTTAGAAATATCTAAATTTATGCCAAACCAAATAATTACCACATGATGAAAAAATTACTTTTACTATTCGTTTCAATGTTGGCCATTGGTACTGTTAGCAGCTATGGCCAGGCTTGTACACCAGACCCAAATTGTACTAGTTCTGGGGGCAGGATTTGTCCTGATACGATTACAAACTTACCGCATGCGCAAGTTGGCATAGCTTATTCGACTACTATAACGGTGGTTGTGCCAACCGACACTATGGTTACTAATCCAATTCCTCTTACTGCAACTATTGGGGATTATACACTTGATAGTGTTGTTGGGTTGCCGCCTGGTTTCACTTTCCAATGTAATCCTGCAAATTGTGTATTCCCAGGCGGGTCAACGGGATGCCTGGTATTAGAGTCGGCTAATCCAGTAGCAGCAGGCACTTTTCCTTTGGTAGTGCATGTCACAGCTAATATTACTGCCCCTTTACCCGGGTCGCAGCAGGCTGAGATTACTGGGTACAAGGTTGTAATTGATAATACTGTGGGTGTGGAAGTAGTGAACGAAAATGTGTTTGCTTTAGCCCAAAACGTTCCTAACCCTGCCTTTAATGTGACTAACATTCGTTTCACATCGCCAGTTAATGAGCGTATTGAATTGAACATTTACAACACTATGGGGCAAATAGTATATCATCAGGATATAGACGCTGAACGCGGCCTGAATGAGATACCGGTATCTGTTGCCGAATTGGCGGATGGTATGTATATTTATACTGTAAGCAATGGCAAGCAGTTACTAAACCAAAGGATGATTGTAGCTAAGAAATAATCTCAATCTTTTGTTATTGGGAGGAGGGCTGCCGTTACATGGTGGCCCTTTTTGCTTAAACTTTGATGTATGCAAATAGATGACATAAATACCTTTCTGGACTATTATGAACGAATAAGAGGAAGAACGCTTAGGGTGATTAAGTACATCCCTCCAGATAAAATAGAGTGGACCTATAAGGAGGGTAAGTTTACATTAGGCGATATGATAAGACACATCGCTAATATTGAACGATATATGTATGGTGAAACGGTTCAGAACAAACCATCGGCTTATTTAGGATGTGGAACGGAATATGCCGAAGGGTATGATAATGTATTGGCATATTTTAACAAGTGTCATAATGAGTCTATAGAGATATTTAAAGGGTTAAGTACTGAACAACTCAATGGAAAGTGTTTAACTCCAGGTGGTGCTAAAATCACAACTTGGAAATGGTTGAGGGCGATGGTGGAGCATGAAATTCATCATCGTGGACAAATTTATATGTACCTCTCAATTTTAGGTGTTACCACTCCCCCTCTCTATGGATTGACTGCTGAAGAGGTTGAAGAAAGAAGCGAGGCTTTATAACAAAGAATAAAAGAACAATAGGTGGTTCTGTATCCCTTTAGTAATGGGAGTTTCCAAAAGACGGCTTTTTTCTCAATCTGGAGGAAGTATCTCATCAAAATGGGGTGAGTGTATTGTAGAAGGGGTTTCGTTCGTCTGAAGGCTTTAAATTGCGTCAACCTTCTTAAAAATGTAAATTTGGCTGGAAGAAGTGCCTGGATGTAAACTTGCATTTACATTTGAACGGATTCCGTTCCAAAATGCTTTTGGTAATCCGAGTAGTGAACTTTTGCCAGAATCTTCAGATTTGTATTTCTCACTCAGCATACTTACGTAGAATGAATCCAAAACCATTGGAAGTGTTTTGATGTGCTTTAAAGAGTAGTGGGTACAAAGCGTAATCATGCTGTGGGGTGTGAAATGGTATAAGTGCCTGGGAACATCGTAAGCTGCCCAATGCTCTTTGTAGATTTTCGCATCAAGTGAAGCGGGGTTAGGAACGGCGATTACAATATGCCCATTTATCGGCATCAAACCTAAAAGTCGTTCTAAAGTAGGCTTAAGTTTCGAAACATGTTCCAATACGTGCCAAAGGGTAATAACATCAAATTCCTTTCCATCGAATGCGGTATCAAATACGTCATCGTATACTTCGAGGCCATGATCCTTTGTGGCTTGTGCTCGACCTATTTCACTAGGCTCCACCCCCATGGTTTCCCATTTGGCATTTTTGCAAGTACTAAGGAACTCACCAGTGCCACATCCATAGTCTAGAATGGCACCTTTCTTCTTTGATAGAGAAGATACAAGTTGTAGCTTTTTAGCCAAGGTATAGTGCCTCGCAGCTTGGTATAGTTTAGCTATTAGTCCCTGGTTGGTGTTAGAGTGTGAGATGTATTCATCAGACTCATAATACTGACCTAAGTTAGTTTCCTCGGGGCGTGGGTTAGTGAATTTAAAGCTGCACTTCTTGCAAGAGACAATATTGAATTTTTCTTTGCTAACGGTATAATCTTTGCACTCTAAAAAGGGTGTAGATTCTGTACTTTCACATACTGGGCAATGGGATAATATTTCCATTATTTTATAAAATGTTTCACGTGGAACATTCCAAAATTATTTACCTAAATAGACCATTAGGACAGAAATATCAGCGGGTGAAATCCCACTAATTCTTGATGCTTGTCCTAGGGTTTGGGGTTTCATCTTGCTAAGTTTTTCTCTTGCTTCAGCGGATAAAGAATGTAGTTTTTGATAATCAAAATCGCTGTGTAGCTTAATGTTTTCAAACCTGCTCAACTTGTCAGCCATCTCCTGCTCTTTGGAGATATACCCTTGATACTTCATTCTTATTTCCGTTTGCTCTGCTATTTCATTTTGCTTGTAGCCAAGGTTTGATATTTGCTCTTTTAAATCTGGTAAGGCGTTCACAAGGTCATCCAAAGTTACCTCTGGCCTGGTAATTATTCCGTCTAATTTCACTTGTTGTCTTAGAGGGCTGCCTCCTTTTTCTTCAAGCAAAGCGTTCAATTGTTCTGGTTTTACACTATACTTTTGTATGTATTTAATTAGCCCTTCGACCTTTTCGGTTTTATCTCTTACTGTTTGGTATCTTTCATCGCTAATCAAACCCAGTTCATATGCTTTCGGCGATAACCTGGTATCAGCATTATCTTGCCTCAATAATATTCTGTATTCAGCCCTTGAGGTGAACATTCGGTAAGGCTCTTCAGTACCTTTAGTAATCAAGTCGTCTATTAATACGCCTATGTAGGCTTCAGACCTTTTCAGAATAAAAGGGTCAAGTCCATGTACTTTTTGGTGTGCATTTATACCAGCCATTAATCCCTGACAACCTGCTTCTTCATATCCGGTTGTACCATTAATTTGACCAGCAAAGAATAGGTTCTCTGCTAATTTGGTTTCAAGGCTATAGCTTAATTGCAGTGGTGGAAAATAGTCGTATTCAATAGCATAACCAGGCCTAAACATCTTTACATTTTCAAATCCTGGTATTTTACTCAAGGCCTTATATTGAATATCTTCAGGTAGTGAGGTAGAGAAACCATTTACGTATATCTCTACGGTATCCCAGCCTTCTGGCTCTATAAATAACTGGTGCCTGTTCTTATCCGAAAAACGTTCAATTTTATCCTCTATCGAAGGACAATATCTAGGGCCGATACCTTGTATTCGGCCTGTGAACATGGGCGATTTCTCAAAACCAGTTCTTAGGATATCATGTACTTCATCTGAGGTGTAAGCTAGGTGGCAACTTCTTTGCTTACTGAGTGGTTTCGTATCAGTATAAGAGAACTTACTAGGATTTTCATCACCAGGCTGTTCTTCCATTTTACTGTAATCCAATGAGCGACCATCCACTCTTGGTGGAGTACCTGTTTTCATTCTGCCACTCTCAAAGCCTAGCTCAACCAATTGCTCGGTGATGCCTGTGGCTGCTCTTTCACCAGCTCGACCACCTCCAAAGTTTTTCTCTCCAATGTGTATCACCCCGTTCAGGAAAGTACCACTGGTGAGTATCACGGATTTCGCAGCGATTTCCAAGCCCATGGACGTTTTAACGCCTACTACTTTGTCATTCTTCATTAGGAGTCCTACTACCATATCCTGCCAAAAATCAAGATTGGGTGTGGCTTCTAACATCTTTCTCCATTCCCAGGCAAATATCATTCTGTCGTTCTGGGTGCGGGGACTCCACATGGCAGGGCCTTTGGATTTATTAAGCATCCTGAACTGTATCGCTGACTTATCACTGATGATAGCAGAATAGCCTCCTAGTGCATCTATCTCCCTTACTATTTGCCCCTTGGCGATGCCACCCATAGCAGGATTGCACGACATCTGACCAATAGTGCCCATGTTCATGGTAACCATCAGCGTCCTGGAACCAAGATTGGCAGCAGCAGCAGCGGCTTCACCACCAGCATGGCCAGCACCAACTACAATCACATCATATTCTGGGAATATCATCTGTTCGTTAATTGTTTCACGTGGAACTATTGATGACTATTTAGTGTTTGTCTTGTGCAAGCATCTGAAAATCAACTACTTACATCAAAAAATGTCTTTGATTATTAGGATTGCAAAGATAACCAAAAAACCTGTTCTAAAAATATGGTGGTTTAAAACCCTCTCATACTGAGACAGGCGTCCTCTTTTTCACGCATGCCTGCTTTTTCTGCTGGGTTTTTATCATCATAACCAATAAGGTGAAGCAAGCCATGAACCATAACCCGGTGCAGTTCGTCTTCTGGGCTGTTTTTAAACTTTTTAGCGTTCTCACCCACGCGTTCTATACTGATGTATACTTCACCATTCATTATACCTTTTTCTTCCGTTAAATCAAAGGTAATGATGTCAGTATAGGTATCGTGATTGAGGTATTGCTGATTGATGCTTAACAGGTATTCATCATCGCAAAAAATGTAACTTAACTCGTCTATCTTAACGCCTTCTTCAGTGGCTACTTCATTCAGCCAATCCCTCACTTCTTTTTTGTGTTTCAGATTAAGCTCAATCTGATGGTTATAGAAGTTGATTGGCATTTTTTGATTAGCTGATGAGATAATTGGCTGATTAGCTAATGTATGGAGAAATTTGAAAGTTCAATAGAATGAGATTGTTTCGTCGTTCCTCCTCGCAATGACCTATGAGTCCTAATACCTGATGCTAATTAATCTTAAATGTTAGCTCAACTATTCGGCCATCGTCTTCGAAAGTAACTTCATCGGCAAGGTTTTTCATCAGAAATACCCCACGGCCACTTATCTTTTCCAGGTTTTCCGGGTCTGTTGGATCAGGCAGGGTATCGTAGTCAAAGCCCTCGCCTTCGTCTTTTATTTTGAAAACCAATGAACCATTATCCACGGTTAAATCAACATCCACCTTTTTATCGGGGTTCAGTTTATTGCCATGGTTGATGGCGTTGTTCACGGCTTCAGTTACCGCTATTAATATATTTCCGTAGTAATCTTCGTTTACCTCGTATTTGTTGCAAACGTCGTCAATGAGTTTTTCCACTATCAGTAAATTCTCCTGAGCGGAAGGGAAGTTTAACCTCTGAGTTTCCATCTAGTTAGGCTCGTCTTCAAAATTGTTGAAATAATCATTCACCTTTTCCCTATAAAAGGGATTCAACGAAGGAGGGACTGTTTTTAGCAGTTCAATTTCCTTCTGTTTCTGCCTCTTATACTCCAAAAACAACTCAGGGTTACTATAATTTTCATTTTTTGCTTCTTTACTTTGGCGCCTTTCTTCTTCATCCCGCTCCCGTTCAGCTTTTTCAGCTTCTAACAACCTTGTTAAAATTTCCTGTTGCCGCATCAAAGTCTCTTGGTTTATCATCTTATTCACCAGGTCAGTCTCAGTTTCTTCCATCAGTTCGGCCAGTTTCTCTAAATCACCCATGCTGCCCTTGCCGTCTTTATTGTTCTTGCTGTTCATTTCCTGCAGCATTTGGCGTATGGCCTCTTGCTGGGCAGCCATTTTAGCAAGTTCTTTGCTCATGCCCTGTCCACCTGGTTGACCTGTACCGGGTTTCTTTCCCTCGCCTTTCTCCTGCTTCATGCCTTGGCGCATTTTCTCAATCTGCTTATTGAGTTGCTCCTGCATTTGACGCATAGTGGCTGCCGAAGGCATGCTGCTGCCAGGCTTATTACAACTGGAGTTACCCATCATCTGCTGAGCCATTTGCTGCTGCATTTGTTCTACCACCTCACTCAGTAGTAGCGCAAGGTTGTTAATGGAAGTCATGGTAAACTGTTGGCGACTGGAAGCCTTATTGGTTTGTCTTTCTGCAAGGTCTTCAATGGCTTCATCCATGTTTTGGTTGATTTCCCTAATCTCCCTGTTTACCACTGTTTCTATCTGTATCACCCTCTTGCTTAATGCAAATAGTGAGTCTTGAATGATTTTTGAGTCGTCCTTCAGTTTTTGTTGTTCACGGGCTATGTTTACATAATTGGGGTCATTGCGGTTGGTCTTGCTCAGTTTCCCCATCAGGCTCTCCTGGTCAAAGGATAGCTTTAACAGGTTTTCTAATATGTTTCTCAAAGCATTGATGTCCTCACTGGCGCCTTGCATCTGCATATCCATTTGCATTTGCTGCATCTTTTTAGCCAAGTCTTTCATTTTTTGTGATGCATTCTTCTGTGATTGTGAAGCTTTACTGTTTTTCTGTTGCTGCAATTGCTCCTGACTTTGCTTCTGGTCGTTTTTGATGTCTTCTTCCTGCTGCTGGGTGTCCTCCATATCATTGGGGCGCTCAAGCTCATCGTTTTTCTTCTCCAGGTCATCCATATCCTTTTGGATTTCCTCAAACTCCTTATTCAACTCCTCTTGCTTCTCTTGTATCTCTTTGTTTTCTTCTTCGCCCTTGGCCTCTTTGCTTTCTTCACTCAACTTCTCTTGCTCTTCAGCCAGTTTGTCCAGCTTTTCTATGGTTTCGCTCAGCTTTTGGTCAAATTCCAATTGCTTAAAAAGCTCCATAGTCCTGTCCAACTCTTCAGCTATCTCCTCGTTGGTCATTTCCATTTGCTCAAGCATGTCCTTGGCCTGGTCTTTATTCATTTCTTCCATCAGCTTTTCCATCTCCTCAAAAAGCTTCTTCATTTCATCGGTCATGATTTCTTCAAAAAGCTCCTCCAGTTTTCTCTGCTTTTCTAAGATTTCTTCTTCCAACGGATTGAACTCGGCAGCATCGTTGTTTTTCTTCTTGTTCTGCTGGCTCATTTTCTCGATTTTATTCTCGAGTTCCTTTTGTTTGTCCAGCAGGTCGCGCAGGTTCTTTTTATCTTCCCAGCTCAGGTTCTTTTTATCGAGCAGCTTCTCCTGCATGTTCTTCATACTCTTTTGCAGGCTTTGTGCCTCTTTGATGGCAGCACTTAAATCCTTTTTGATGTTTTTGCTCTGTTCCTCGGTTTTCTCGCTCAACTCACGCAGGGTAGGGGCTTTATATATTTTCTTTTGGCTGCGGGTTGACTTGCTGCCTGATACACCATCATTGTCCCACACCTCAAAGTAATACTCAATCTCATCACCCGGGTTGATGTTCAATTCGTTCAAATCCCAGTAGTGGAAAAAGTTATCGAGTGTCCTATCCTTATGAATGAAGATTTGAGCTTCATTACTTCCCGCTGCGCTGTCTTTCTTATTGATGTAACTATAATGGAACTCCAACTTCTTAAAGCCATAATCATCCTTCACCGTTCCGTTGAAGAATAAGCGCTTGGATGAAAGTGAGTCAATTACTTCCTCAACGTCAATAGTAGGGTAAAGGTCTTGTACCACATTTACTTGGTAAGTAATACTATCCTTGCTTTTCAAGAACTCATTGGATGCAGTGATAGCATAAGAAGTGTTGCGCAGAAACCTGCGGGCATATTCAAATTCATCGTCCCCTTTGCGGTTAACGGCAATGGCTGTATCAGCAAATGAAAGCCTTAACTCTCTCGTGTCTTTAGTACGGAAAAGCCAATTCAGCTTGGTACCGGTAGGGACTAATAGGTCACCCGAATTGTTGATGATTTCATCCTTGCGCCCAGTATAGGCGGGGTAGTCCACCTCAATCTGGAAGTTGAGCACCACAGGATTAGGCAGTGCATTCAACTCATACTCAGGCGAATAGAACCCATCTGCATAGAAACGGAACTTGAAAGTTTTCTGAACATTTTTGAAGGTATGCTTAAAGCGGATGGTACTCTCTTTATTCAGCTTGTAGCGATTGTCGTCAATTACCACATAGGCTTCAGCGGGTATTTCCTTGCCTTCCACTTTCACCTCAAGGTTGAAGTCCTCATGCTGGATAGCCTCTAAATCTCCATTCTCAATGATGAATTGAAAAGGGGCTTGCTTCTCAAAGTAGGTGCCGTGCTCCACCAGTCTCTTGGTACTATCCTTCATCATGCTGGGGGCGCCCAATAGCAATACAAAGAACACCAATAAGGGAGGCAATAAATATCTTAAGTGTTTGCGGTTTTTCTTTAAATCGATAGCGGAAACGAAAGGCACAGGTTGTAACTCACCGATGCGTTGATTGATACTGGCGTTAATCAACTCGACTGAG
Organism: Flavobacteriales bacterium; assembly: GCA_028281825.1. Classification (GTDB taxonomy): domain Bacteria; phylum Bacteroidota; class Bacteroidia; order JANQJC01; family JANQJC01; genus JANQJC01. Next base: position 1,638 of record JANQJC010000024.1, on the reverse strand, counting down.
GTGCTGCCACTTACACTACCTGCCGACTTGTGCAATTGAAGGGTGTTTAGCAGCTTATCACTAATATCAGGAAAGTGCTTGCCGATGATGCCCGAGGCTTGCTCATGGCTGATGACCTTGCCGATTTTATTGAGTTGCAGTAGTGGAATAACCACCAACTTACCGAGAATAAAGGCATTGCTCAACACAAAGCCCCAGAAGAATACGGTGCGCATACCCGTGCCGAAATGCCCGAAATGCTCCAAAACTACCAGTGCCAGGTAAAAACCAATAAACACCGAGGCAGCGTAAATAGCCCCGCGAATCAGTTGGTTTTTGTAGTACTTGCGGATGAATTCATCCAGCTTATTGATTAATATCTCGTAGTTGCTTGCCATAAAAGCCTTTCCCTTTCTCTTTTCGCCACAAAAATGATGCCCTTTAATAGATGCTCGTTTTGGGGTAAATCCATAACGTTATCGGGCTTTCCTTATTATGTTAGATACAAAGATAGGGGATTAAGTAATACGAGTTAAGGCAGTTTTGTGTCAGTAATTGGACTATTGGTATTAAGTACTAAGTATTAGGACTGAATCCGTCATTGCGAGGAACTTAGAGCGTTTACACCCCCTATCGTTCCCCTCAAGGGGGCATTGTGTTCCCTTTCCTATGCCTACCCCGAAGAATTTCAGGAAGGGGAAGAGTTGGGGATGGGGTGTAAAAGGTTGCGGATTCTGTCAACGAATTACTTGGCATCTACAATTGCGAGGAGACACGACGAAGCAATCTTTGTGCCCTCACCCCCAGCCCCTCTCCCATTGGGAGAGGGATTTAGGGAGAGGGCATATAAGTTTTGTTAAAGGTTGCTTTGTGTTACTGAAAAAGCTAATATTGCTCTAAGCATCAAACAACTATAAACTAACCTAAAACCAACACCACCATGGCAGGACAAGTATGCCCTATTTTTGAACAAGCTGAAGGCGATAAGCTATCCCTAATAGGAACTTGGTTACAATTTCCCCAGAACCTTGAAATAGTACCAGACGAAGTTAACTTCATGGAAATAGGTCACGTTGCGCCTATGCTTTCTGCTTATTTGAGAAGAGAACCAACCAGAAGGGTAAACAATGACGAGGTGCATGTAGGTAATGGTGTAGAGTTTGCCGGGGGTGCCTTTATAATGGGCGCTAGTAATAAAGCCCCTAATGAACTTGGGGCTGTGCCAGGCGTTGATTTTGAGTACATACTTAAGATGAATAACGGCATTCCTATTCTCATCCGAAGCTCTCTAGCTAATAAAGAAGGATTGCCAGAGGATAGGGTTTTCAAAGGGGGATATGATAGCATAGAGAGTTTTTATCGAGAAATGTCAGCAGATATTGTAAAGCAAAGGGGAAAATTGGAACAGGTAAAATTCCTGAGCCATTATCCAGACTTTGAAATTGAGTTTTGGTTTGAAGATGGCACTAAAATTTATTCGGGCGAAAGAACTCTATATCATGATATTCATTTTTTAACCATGGGATATGTTGGTGAGGGACCAAGATATCTAAAACACTTTATTGAAGCTGTAGGCTTTAACGTGAGTGAAGAGCAGATAGAAAATATAAAGCCAGGGGAGTCAATTTGGGTATACGATGAGCAGGAAAGAGTGAAACA
>JANQJC010000141.1 GCA_028281825.1 Flavobacteriales bacterium | reverse complement strand
AAGATATCACCAAAGATAGAGTGGGTGAAGCCTTCTGATTTAAGCTCGCCCAAAGCCTGCTTCATAATAGTATCGTAGGTTGCCATAGTGGTATCGGATGGTAATTCTACAATCTTGAGAGGAATACCCAATCTATCGGCTTGCATGAGTAGGAGTTCTTTTCTTACCCCGTGCATGGAGATTCGCTGGTGGTCAGTATTCACAGTAGTTAAAAGGCATTCAACACTGTATTCCTTCTGCTGAAGTATGTGATATAAGGCAAAGGCTGAGTCTTTCCCGCCGCTCCAATTCATGAAGGCTTTTTTCATTCTGAATCCCCAGTATTTTTTTTCTTTTCATTTTTAGGCTTCTTGGCTTTGTACTTCTTTTCCACGGGCACATCGTGGAAGAAATAACGTATATCTACCGTTAAGTAATTACCTGATAGTAAAGTCTCAGCGCGAGGGCCCTGAAGAATAGGTTCGTATTGTAAATAGCTTATGAATATATCCCTAAATGGCCGATGAAAAGAAGCTCCCAAGTAAAAATATCCGCTTTTTTCTGTTCGGTATTCAAAACCCAGATTAGCTAGATAGCTTGGCGTCATTATTCTTCTTCTCAATCCCAGGTGTTTGTAGTAATCCCCTTGGGTGGAAATGTCAGAGGGGTAAAAATCCAATGAAATGCCAGCTCCACCATTCATGTACAGTTTTTTTGCAAGCTGGATGAATACTAATCCTTTTAGGGGTATTTCATATCCCACTATACCGAAATCACCACTCTCATTGACTGTATCTGTAGTCACGTTTAGGTCAAAATTGCGCTTCACGTAATTGATACCCGTTTCAAAAGAGACGGTTTTGGTGACTCCATACCTTACTACCATACCCAGGCAATAACCAAACTTTTGTTTGATATTGAAACTAACACTATCCTGGTCAATATTAATGGGGCCTGTATTAAGGAAATTAGAGGTGAAGATGGGCTTGAATTGAAAACCAGCGGTGAGCACCCGCTTTTGCGCATGCACATTTATTTGGCTGGCTAATAGCACCAGTAATAGTATTACCCTTAAGAAGTGCTTCACGGTTGCAAAGGTAAGCCTTGTTCGGCTGTATTCTTTATATGGTAACGAAATAGTTTTGCAATTAATATACAGGTCTATTAGGTGATAATAAACTTTTCAACAATCCATTGATTCTTTTTTATAGAAGCCTATATTGAATGTTATGGAAAGTGACGAAATATCTGGCAAAGAAGAAGCACTGGATTATTTGAAGGGGAGAGGCTCGCAGTATAACCCTGCTAACCCTTTTTTGAACGGGAGTTACGTTCAGGAAGAAGTGGAGGGTTTGGATGAGGAATTTCTGACCAACGAGAAAACCAAATACTTTTTCGAGTATCCCAAAAATGTAGTGAATAAGGTTAAAAGCCCTGATATAGGACCTGCTTATTCCATTAATCCCTACCAGGGTTGTGAACATGGGTGTATTTATTGCTATGCGCGTAATACACATACTTACTGGGGTTTTAGTGCGGGTTTGGATTTCGAGAGAAAGATTATCGTGAAGCCCGATGTGCCGAAGTTGTTGGAAAAGAAGATAACCAGTAGAGGCTGGAAGCCAGTACCTATAATGGTTTCAGGGAATACGGATTGCTACCAACCAGTGGAACGCAAGATGAAACTGACCAGGCAGATGTTGGAAGTATTCCTGAAGTATAGACACCCATTGGGTATGATAACCAAGAATGGTTTGATAGTCAGAGACCTTGATTTATTGAGTGAGTTGGCGGAGCACAGATTAGTGCAGGTGATGATATCGATTACTTCGTTAAGGGAAGAGTTGAGGCAAAAGATGGAGCCACGAACGGCAAGTGCCAAGAAGAGATTGAAAACTATGGAAAAGCTGGCCAAGGCGGGTGTGCCAGTGGGGGTAATGACAGCGCCCATAGTTCCGGGGTTGAATAGTGATGAGATACCCAATATTATCAAAGCGGTAGCTGATGCTGGTGGAATGATGGCTGGCTATACCATTGTTAGATTGAACGGACAGATAGGAGAGATATTTGTGGATTGGATACACAAAAATTTTCCAGATAGGGCAGGGAAGGTGCTTAACCAAATAGCTGAAGTGCATGGTGGAAACCTAAATGATAGTGAGTATGGCAGGCGGATAAGGGGAGATGGGAATATTGCCGAAGCTATTGCGCAATTACACCACACAGCAGTTAAAAAGCACTTGAAAGGTAGACGCCCACCTGAATATAATTATGCTTCTTTCAGGCCTGAAATAAAAAATGGACAAATGAAACTCTTCTAACAAAAAACATATACTTTTGAATTGAACCAAACCCATTTTATTATGAAAATTGTAAAAGTTATTGTTGTTGTAGCCTTGCTAGCTGTAGCAGCTGTTTTGATTGCTGGTGCATTTGCGCCTAAGGAATACAATGTAACACGCAGCATTACCATAGAGGCGCCAGTAGAAAATGTGTGGAGCCAGGTGTATTATTTTTCCAACTTTAATAATTGGTCGCCCTGGTATGCATTGGATACCGCGCAAACTATGGAGATAGAAGGGACTGATGGCGAAGTTGGTTCTATCATGAAGTGGAGTAGTGAGAACGAAAATGTGGGCAAGGGAAGCCAGGAGAGGATAACAGTAGAGGAAGGAAAAACCATAGAAAATACCCTCAAGTTTGAGGGTTTTGATATGGAGTCGAAAGATACATGGACTTTTGCTGAGAATGAAGATGGCTCAACAAAGGTGACATGGGGTATCTCAGGAAATTTGGATTTT
>JANQJC010000117.1 GCA_028281825.1 Flavobacteriales bacterium | reverse complement strand
AAAGGCCAATTTCATTAGATAGCTGGATATTTGTTATGCGACCATTTTCCTGCAGCCTCCTTAGAATTTTATAATCTGTAGTATCAAAATTATAACTCATGTCAAAATATTATTTCTATTTAAATCGTTTGGCAAAATAATATTTTTATTTAATAAACACGAGGTTTTTTACTTTCTTGACCAAAAAGCAGCTAGAGTTAGCCCTGAAAGAATGTGCCAAATGCCCCACCAGGCGGCAATAAGAGCCATTCCACCCTTGCCGTCAAAAAAGTTGAAAATAAGAATTAACGCTAACGCTGAATTCTGTATGCCCGTCTCTATTGAGATTGAGCGAGCATCAATTTTAGGAAGTTTCATTAGTTTGGCAAACAGAAATCCGCCAGTTAGTCCTAATGCATTATGGATTAAAACCATCAAAGCGACTAAATGAATGTATTTTATGAAGTAGTCGTAGTTGTTAGAGAACGCTATAATGACAAAAGCAGCGAAAAAGAGTATAGAGGCTATTTTTACAGGTTTCTTAATTCGTGCGGTGATTTTTGGGAAGTGATAATTGAAGAGCATTCCTAATACTAAAGGTAACCCTAATAGAATCACAATGGTTTTAAACATGTCTATGGGGTTAATTGATATCTCCTGCATTAGCGCTTTTGTGCCAGGCAATATACTGCCCCAAAAAGTGAAGTTTAAAGGTGTCATAAAAATAGCAACCATGGTAGTAATAGCTGTTAAGCTGACCGATAGTGCGACATTGCCTTTGGCTAATTGACAGATAAAATTGGAAATATTGCCACCTGGGCACGCTGCTACCAAAAACATACCAAGAGCTATGCTCGGGTTGGGGTTAAATATCAGTATCAACAAAAAGGTGAGAAAAGGAAGTAGCAAAAACTGGGAAGCCATGCCAGTGAGGGTTGACTTTGGCTCACTTACCAACCGCTTAAAATCACTCCAATGAAGGTCAAGGGCAACACCGAACATGATGATGCCCAAGCAAATGTTTAGTACCCTTAAACTGTCTTCACTAAAATTGAGACGAATTTCATCAATAGGCATTTGCTAAAGATGCGATTTAATCTTCAGCCCAGCAAACAAGTACATCTCTAGGGCCAGAGTAAGGTAAGCGACCATGTGAGGTGCTGTAATTGTCAAGTGCCAGCACATCTCCTTTTTTCCATTTAAAGATGGACATATTTGCCCAAATCAAGTCTTCAATATGTTGCACATACTTCTTTGGTATTTCACTTCCATCAAGAAAGGTAGTATGCATGCTGAAGTTTTCACTTTTTGCTACTATCTTCTTGATAAACGTAAATGCACTCAATAGGAAACTGGCCAGCCATAGATTGAACTTCTTTCTGTACTCAACAATTTTCTTGTATTCAATGGCAGCTGCATCGGCATGAAATATGGATAAGTGATTAAACCAAACTTCCTCTCCCGTTTTGGGGTGTGTTTTTGTTGCAGGTTGCTCATTGATTAGACGAAGTTTATCAGTTCCGGTCCATTGAGGTTTTATTCCATATTCTGCACACTTCTCTTCAACCTCTTTATGGTTAGTAGTGTGGAACATTTCGTTCCATTTTTTTAGTTGAAACAATTTGAAAAGAGACTTTTGGTTGGGCCCGTCATAATTGCGAACAGTACGTATCCCTTTTTCTTGAAACTCACTCCTTATTTTTGGATCCATTTGCTCCAATACTCTTCTAAAGTCGCAGATAGGAGTTTCTCCTCCATTCTTGGGCTCAACGTAGCAGTAGAAAAAAAGCTTTCGCGGTGGTTTTGACAGGAAACTCATCTCGCAATGCTGCATGATAGGATAATGTCCGGGAAGCTCACTTGCAGAAAAAGTATACTTACTTCTACTGTTTCTTGGTGAGGTTCCTAAATAGTCATTTTTTAAGTCTTTGTCTATGCTGGAGGCAACATCTTCAAAATCCTGCGCGTCTTTAATATCAAACCCTCGGAATAGGATGGCGCCATGGTTAGTTAATTCACTTTCGACCTCTGATTTGTGAGCATTAATCCAATCAGTCAAATTATTTTTGCTGTTGTTATTCTGAGGTTCAACTACTAACGGGTAGGTTTTGGTTTTGTCAAAAAAATATTTTTTCATCTATACTGCATTTTCACTTTATTCTTCCTGCTGTATAAATTTAGTGAGAAATTTACAAGTAAGTATGCACTACTAGACGAAAAGTTCAGCGCTTATTCGGTCAGCGACTAACTTTCCTTTTTTGGTGAGCTTAAGGTGGTTGTTTTCAATTAGTAGATACTTATCATTTATCCAATTAGAAGCAGAACCCATTAATTGAGTAAAAAAAGTATCTCCAAATTGGGTTTCAAATTCTCTTGTGTTTATCCCATTCTTGAGTCGCAGCCTTGTAAGAATGAACTCATTGGCCTTATCCTTATTAGCAAGTGTTTCCTGTTCATAATGGGGTAAATCATTAGATATTGCATTTGCATATTTAATGTTGTGAGCTATATTCCATTGCCTTTTGTTTCCATCAAATGAATGTGCTGATGGACCTATGCCTATGTATGGAGTGCCATCCCAGTAGGAAGAATTATGCTTTGAATAAAAATTGGGTTTGGCGAAATTGGAGATTTCATAGTGCTCAAAGCTCTTGGCGGTGAGTATATCCATTAATATTTCAAATTGCCTGATAGACTGTTCTTCGTCAATTGGTTGTATAGCCCCTTTCTTAATAAATGCTTCAAGGGGTGTATTTTCTTCCACTGTTAGGCAATAGGCAGAGATGTGCGGTACTTTTAATTCAAGTCCAATGCTTAGGTTTTCTTGCCATCTAGTATCACTCAACCCTGGAATAGCATAAATGTAATCGATGGTGATATTTTCAATTCCAGTGTCTTGACTTTTCTGGATAGCTAATTTTGCCTCACTACCAGAGTGAATGCGATTAAGTAGTTTCAAGTCTTCATCAAAAAAAGATTGGACACCTATGCTTAACCTGTTAATGCCATTATCTCTAAGTTGAATGACTTTTGATGTTGAAAGGTCATCTGGATTCGCTTCAAGAGTTATTTCAACACCTTCTGCAATTTTATAGTGTTTGTAAATGGCATCGAGTAAATCTTGTAGCTCTTTATATTCAAGCAAGGAAGGTGTGCCACCGCCAAAGTAAATGGTTTCTATTGTTGAATTATTATCAAGGTAGTCTTTTCTTTTCTCAATCTCCTTAATCATAGCATTCAACACAACGTCTTTATTTTTTAAAGAAGTTGAGAAATGAAAATCACAGTAATGGCATGTCTTTCTACAAAAAGGGACGTGTAAATATATACCAGCCATCATTTATTAGTGATTAGGCTTATGGGTCAAGCCTTATTCAAAATTATCCTGAAAGTTGTGCCTTTGCCTGGTTCCGATTGTTTAACGAAAATTTTTCCACCGTGATAGTTTTCGATTATCCTTCTGGTTAGTGATAGGCCCAGGCCCCATCCGCGTTTCTTGGTAGTAAACCCTGGCTCAAAAATGGTCTTTTGTTTAGATTTTGGAATGCCCTTTCCTGTATCGCTCACATCGATAACTACATTACTCGTGCTATCTGTCATCTCCACCGTTATCTTTCCAGTTCCCTCCATAGCGTCGACGGCATTTCTACATAAGTTTTCAATTACCCACGCAAACAATGGGATGTTGAGAGCTACTTGCGTTTCTGACGACGTGTGGACATCAATCTCAAATTCAACCTTTTTGGATGATCGTGATTTAATATAGTTAACAGACTCTTGCAAAACATCAAGAATAGATTGTGGGGCAAGATCTGGAGTAGCTCCAATTTTTGAAAAGCGCTCTGTAATTACTTCAAGGCGTTTTATATCCTTTTTAATATCGGCAATAGTGTTCTCGTCTACCCCTTTCATTTTGAGGAATTCCATCCACGCGATTAAGGAAGAAAGGGGTGTGCCTAGTTGATGCGCAGTTTCCTTAGCCATACCTACCCAAACCTGGTCTTGCTCAGCTCTGCGTGAGGTGCTGAATGCAAAATATGACACTAGTACAAAAAGTGAGATAACTCCTAATTGGATATAAGGGTAATATTTTAGTTGATAGAATAACCTTGAGTTTTTGTAGTAGATATAGTTCTTTCGGTTGTTAGCTAAGCCAACTTCAATCGGTTCTTTCTCTTGTCGCATTGCTTCTAACTCTCGTTCTAAATACTCAGCATCCGAAGAACGGAGTGAGTCAAGATTTCTGTGTGAGATAATAGTGCCATCTTCTGTGGTGAGAATAACGGGTACGGTTTCGTTGTCACGAATAACCTCAAATACAAAGCTGATATCTATATCTTCATCTGAAATGTTGGCAAGCATTCTGGTGCCTTTGGCCCAAAGTTCTACTTTCTTTCTTTCCTCTTGTGCCAATTTTTTAATCAACTGGTCAGTATACAGCAATGACGAAATGCCAATTAAAGCAGCTGTTACAAAAAGGATTCTTTTCCAACGTTGTCTTCGTGAGTATATATTCAAGGCGCAGGCTTTAAAACTTACTGTTTCAGTAGCCCAAAATTAAGAAAGTAAGGCAATTAACTACCTCTGATATAGAAAACATGAAGCATTTAGGGTCGTTATTCCCATTGTACATTTAAAGTGCTTTTTTTCTCAGCTTTCTTGTCTTCAGATTTTGCTCCTTTCAGTGGTTTAAATTTGGGCTTACTTTCCTTAACTTCAGTAGTTGGGTTCTCCTGGTCATCATCCCAGTGAATAGTTAATTTGGTTTTCTTTTCAGGTTCTTTGTAATTGGCAACAGCACTATCTTTTTTAAACCATCCAAACTCTTGGTTAAGCGCAACTTTAAGTTCTTTCTTTTCATCTTTAAAGTCTTGCTTTATTTTGTTCTTAACTGCCTTTGTATCGTAAGCTATTCTGTAGTCATCAACTGTGCCTTTCATTACTAAGAAAAGGTAGGTCTTACCTGCATCATCGTCTTCAATCACACCAAACTCATTATTCTCAGGTTTCCTTTCTCTGGCTTTTTTACCCAGAACATCTGATAACAATAAACGGAAGTGATACTCAATGTCATTTTTAAAAGAATGCTCTCCGGAAAGTCCCAAATCAATTGCGCTTGAAGTAATCTCCATTTTCGGAATAATTACTGTCTCATCCTTTATAGTAATATGGTTGGACAATTCAGAGAATTTAACATGTTCTAGCTCATCAAGTCTTACAAATTTAGCAAGTTCGTTTAGAGGCTCAAATGCTATTAGTTCCCCATTGCTGATAATAACATCACCCTCAACCCGGAGTTTACTAAAGTCCATTGCCAAATTCTCTTTCAACTCTGAGTTCAATTGTAAGTTGACATCGGTGCGGCCCTTGATGTGGCGCTCAACTATAAAGTTCTGAGTGAAATTCTCACACTGGTAAAAGAGATCATGAATATCGATGTTTGTGACGCTAGCGCTGCATGTCACAGGAATTCTTACTTCCTTAGTTCCGTCTATGGAAAGTTTTCCATCTACTTTTCCTTGCATAGCACTAAAGGAGATATTGTTTGCTATGAGGAGCTTATCCTTTATCGTAAGATTTCCCGTTATTTCCTTAGCTTCAAATCTTCTGAAGTTAAGTTGCTTTACATTCAGCTTTAAATCAAAGTTGACCCTTTCTGAGAATTTAAGTGTATAACTTCCTTCAGTCTGTCCGTTTGCAGTTCCTTGTTCAGCCAGAAGCTGGTCAAGATCAAGTTTGTTTGAAGTAAGTGCTGCTTTCACAGTTAACTCTTCATTCTCATTAATAAAATAGGGTAGAATATTCTTAAAGCTACCATCTAGACTAAAGTCGCTACCTGCGTATTGACCGATGAATTTTTCAATTTGCAAATTCTCTTTATTGAACTTCAATCTACCGTTTAATTCTTCAATGTATTTATGGTTGTTCTTGAGTTTAAATGAGCCATCAAACAACACGATTTCTCCATTTATCTTCCCATCTCTTATATTATCAGCTGTCACTTTTCCACCTTTTTCAACATTGCCCGTGTAGTTAACCTTGATTTGTGCAAGGCCTTGTGGTTGCTCTATCCAACCAATATTGAATAAGGCAGAAAGCTCTTGTATCTTAGCTTTAGCATCAGCCTGCAGAGATACTCTTGGGTGATTAAAGTTCTGAAATTTGAATTGACCAGTTATGCTTCCTTCATCAAGTTCGGCTGAAAAGTTATTAAATACAAGCTCGCTTGTCTCAGCACTCCGCTTGTTTCCATTGTTGAAAGAACCTTTAAGATTGATGTGCCTTATATCAACATCAATGCCTTTGTTCACAAGGTGACCATTTGTTACCGAAAAGTCAGCGATTACTTGCGGGAGCCTATTCTTACCCACATTTCCCTTTAAGGTTATTTTTAGTGAGGCTTTGCCCGATGCTTTATAATCACCCAATTGCTCTTGAGTGGTTGCTGGTAAAATGGAAATAACTTTTCTCAAGTCAACACTGTTTCCAGCAATTATCAAGTCTATTTCATTTTTTTCGGCACTGCTTGTGATTAGACCAGAAGTCTCCAGCTTAAGGTCAGCCAGTTCCAACTTGCCACCTGTTATTTTGTAGGTTCCTGTTTTATTGTTGACCGCTATTTTGAGCGATATTTTTGCGGGTCTGCCTGTATAATAAGTGATACTCTCGCTAATGTAATGAGATACATCCAGGTCAGTATTAATATCCATATCAAAGCTATCAGCTGCAAACATTCCTTTCAGCTTTATTTCCTTGCCCAAAAAGTCGATATCCTGTTTTGAGATATCATCCTTATAAATTAATCTAACATTACTTAATCTTACATCACTCAATGCAAGGTTTACAGATGGGTTTTTGGCTTCTTTGTGTGGGCGAATGATATCGAAGTTTGTAACACCTTCATCATTTCTGTTCAATTTCATGAACCCACCATCGGCGTGAATTTTTTTGATATCATACTTCTTGTTTATCAAGTCGATGACATTAAACTGGAAGTACAGGTTATCGAACCAAAAAAGAGTATCCTTATTCAGTGAGTTAACTTCATCAGCTCTTACCTTACTGAGTTTTAATGAAGCATAAGGAAACTTTTCAAAAACACTAAATTCAATGTCTTCACTCAGGTATAGCTTGGTTTGTAACTGGCTATTGATAGCCTCTATCAGGCGTTTCTTGAGAATATCTTCAAATTGGTGACGAAGGAGGTAACTGGCTGTGGCTAAAATGCCCAACACAATACAAGAACCTATTGCTACCCTCTTTATTAATCTCATTATCCCTTTATTATCAGCAAATGTATGTAGGTATAACGCCTCAATTGCAGCTAAATTGCGGTAGTTATACACGAAGTAAAGTGAATTACTGAACCAATAGTTTGATAGATTGCTAATCAATAAATTATATTTGAGGACATCAAAACCAAAACATTATGGAAAATCTTCAGAAGTATATTGATAAAGCAGTGGAGCTAGGAATTGAGTATGCACCGAAAGTGATACTCTCCATTATAACCCTTTGGATAGGCCTCTGGATAATAGGTAGAATAGTAAAGCTGGTATCAAAGAGTATGGATAAAGCCAAAGTGGATGCTACTTTGAGACGCTTTTTGGCCAATCTTATTTCATGGGGATTGAAAGTGCTTCTCTTTATTAGTGTAATCTCAATGCTGGGTGTAGCAACAACATCATTTGTAGCCATACTGGGTGCTATGGGTTTAGCTGTCGGGTTATCCCTCCAAGGCTCCTTGGGGAATCTGGCCGGCGGTGTGTTGGTAATCTTGTTTAAACCTTACAGAGTGGGTGACCTAATACAAGCACAGGATGAAATGGGGCAGGTGGTTGATATCCAAATTTTCACGACAGTTCTTTTGAATTCTCAGAATGAGAAAATTATAATCCCTAACGGTGCTATATCTAATGGTAATATAAAGAATTACACTGCAGAGGGCAAAGTACGTATAGATTTAACCGTTGGTATATCTTATGACTCAGATATTAAACAGGCAAGAAAAGTTTTACTCGATACAATGAGCAAAAACTCAATGGTACTAAAAGACCCTGAACCTACAGTTGCTGTGGCTGAATTGGCAGATAGTGCAGTTAATCTATCAGTAAGGCCATGGTGTGAGCCTGATGATTACTTTTCAGTAATGGTTGATGTATTGGAAGAATGTAAATTGGCACTTGATGCCAACGATATTACCATACCATTCCCTCAAATGGATGTTTATATGAAGAAGGTAGATTAGATTTCTTTTCTAAGTCTGGCCACGGGTATGTTAAGTTGTTCTCTGTATTTAGCGACAGTTCTGCGAGCAATATTATAGCCTTTCTCATTTAATAATTGCATCAGTTTATCATCTGACAATGGTTTTTTCTTGCTTTCACTTTCTATCAATTCAGTAAGTTTAGCCTTAACTTCTCTGGACGAAACTTCTTCTCCGCTATCTGTTGAGAGGGCTTCAGAGAAAAATGATTTAAGCAAGTATGTGCCAAATGGAGTTTGAACATACTTGCTATTAGCCACCCTTGAAATTGTAGAAATATCCAGCCCTACTATGTCTGCAATGTCTTTCAAAATCATTGGTTTTAATTGGGTCTCATCACCTTCAAGAAAATAATCATACTGATAATTGATAATGGCTTCCATAGTTGCCATTAAAGTATTCTCTCTTTGCTTTATTGCATCAATAAACCATTTGGCTGAGTCGAGCTTTTGCTTTACAAATAACGCTGCATCTTTTTGGGATTTGTTCTGCTCCTTACCCTCAGAATAGCCTTTCAACATGTCTTTGTATTCCTTACTCACTCTAAGATGTGGAGCGTTTCGGGAGTTAAGCGAAAGTTCTAATTCTCCATCATTATTTATTAAAATAAAATCAGGGATAATACTTTGTGAAATTCTTGATCCGTCAGAGATAGAGCTACCTGGCTTAGGGTTTAGCCTTGTGATTTCGTGAATTACATCTTTTAACTCATCATCATCAAGCTCCAGGTTTTTAGCTATTTTACCATAGTGTTTTTTTGAAAACTCGTCCATCATTTCTGTTACAATCTTAATGGCGAGCCTTATATCAATGTTTTGCTTTTTGCGTTCGAGCTGGAGTAGAAGACATTCTTGAAGTGTTCTAGCACCAACTCCTGCCGGGTCTAAGCTTTGCACAACTTCAAGCAATTCCTCCAGCTCGTTTTCTGTGGTGGTAATATTTTGTGTGAAAGCTAAGTCATCCACCAATGCATGTAACTCTCTTCTTAGGTAGCCATCTTCATCTATATTACCTATGATATTCTCAGCGATATTATATTGTCTATCGTCAAGTATTTTAAGGCCAAGTTGTTGAAGCAGCATATCCTGAAAACCAATACCACCTGATATAGGTATTTCCTTGCGCTCATCATCTGGGCTACTATTGTTTGCGCTTAACTTATAACTTGGCACGTCATCTTCATCAAGGTAGTCATTAATGTCAAAATCATCTCGGGAGTCGCTTAAATCACCATCTTCACTTCCACTATCAAATTCGTCGTCATACTCATTTGAGAGTTCGTCAGCATCAAGCCCTTCTTCCAATGCGGGATTTTCCTCCATTTCCTCTTTAATTCGTTGCTCAAGGGCCACTGTAGGGAGTTGCAGCAATTTCATCAACTGAATTTGTTGCGGGGAGAGCTTCTGCTGAAGCTTTAACTGAAGGCTTTGCTTTAATGCCATAATATCAACTCAACGTTCGAAAAATACGAATATTCTTTTCTTATTTACCAACTATTTAAAACTCTGCACTTTTTGGCGTTCTTGGGAAAGGAATTACATCTCTAACGTTACTCATTCCTGTTACAAACATCATTAACCTCTCTAACCCAAGGCCAAAACCCGCATGGGGTACTGTGCCAAATTGTCTGGTTTCAAGATACCACCATACAGTTTCTTCTTCGATGCCGACTTCTTTCACTCGGGTTAAAAGTTTTTCATAGTCTTCTTCTCTCTGTGAACCACCAACTACTTCACCTATCCCAGGGAAAAGTATATCCATTGCGGCTACAGTTTTACCATCAGGGTTTTGCTTCATGTAGAAGGCTTTTATTTCTTTAGGGTAATCAGTTATTATTACTGGTTTTTTGAAGTGTTTTTCAACCAAATATCGTTCATGCTCTGATTGTAAATCAATTCCCCATTTATCAACAAGGTAAGCGAACTTTTTGTTCTTATTGGGTTTGCTATTCATTAGAATATCAATTGCCTCGGTATAAGTAATACGCTCAAAGCTGTTGTCTAGAACAAACTTCAGTTTTTCTATTAGCTCCATGCTGCGTAGGTGCTGGGGTTTGCTTTTTTCCTCATCCAGTTGACGTTGGCTTAAAAACTCTAGGTCTTCAAGATTATGTTCCATAACATAATTTACTATATACTTCAGCATATCTTCAGCAAGATCCATATCATCATTAATGTCTGCAAAGGCAATCTCAGGCTCTATCATCCAAAACTCGGCTAGGTGGCGAGAAGTGTTGGAGTTTTCAGCCCTGAAAGTGGGGCCAAAGGTGTAAACTTTTGATAGTGCAAGGGCGCCTAATTCAGCTTCTAGCTGCCCAGAAACTGTCAGATTAGTTTCCTTTCCGAAGAAATCTTCTTTCCAATTAACGCTTCCGTCTTCGTTCAAAGGTGGTTTTTTTGGATCAAGTGTAGTTACCCTAAACATTTCACCTGCACCTTCAGCATCAGAGCCAGTAATGATAGGAGAGTGGATATTGTAAAAACCATTGTCATTAAAGTACTTATGAATAGCAAAAGTAACTGCATGACGTATTCTGGCTACTGCACTGAACGTATTGGTGCGGAAACGCAGATGTGCAATCTCCCTTAAAAACTCCAGTGAGTGTTTCTTGGGTTGTAAAGGGTACTTTTCAGCATCAGCTTTTCCAATGACTTCAATCTGTTCGGCAACTATCTCAACTGTTTGCCCAGCGCCAGTGGATTGAACCAATTTGCCAGTCACCAATATTGCCGCGCCTGTTGTTACATCTTTTAAGCTTTCTTCACTGAAGTTTTCAGCATCAGCAACTACCTGGATATTCTTGATAGTAGAGCCATCGTTTAATGCTATAAACGATACGTTTTTACTGCCACGCTTGGTTCTTACCCATCCCTTAGTGCTTACTTGTTTATCGTAATCAGTTGATTGGAGAAGTTGTTTAATGTCTTTCATTTCTTTAATACTCTGTGTAAAAGGATCTTCATTTACTAGAACGCCAGACAAAGGCGGTGGCAAATTTACAAGTAATAATGACAAAGAGGCTGTTGCCTGCAAAACGAAACACAAAATTCATTCACCGACCTTAAACCTCCATTCACCGAATTTTCGTTTCCATATTAATTTGGCTCGAAGTAATCTGGAAATGTTTGTTGGCAATACTTCTGAAGTGTTTTTCAAGTGTTAAGAAACTATAAAAACTATGGAAACGTTTTTTATATTTTTTGTTTCCAAGGTTTTTTGTGTTTACATTTGTTCCCGAAATGGACGAGAAAGAACTGCAAATATTACTTCAAGTTGAAGCGCTTTTTATGCAATATGGTGTGAAGAGCCTTACAATGGATGATGTTGCCAGGCATCTAAGTATCTCTAAAAAGACTTTGTACCAATACGTTTCCAATAAGAATGAGTTGGTCCAAAAAGCATTGGGTAGGCATATAGATAAAGAGAGGCAGGATATGGAAGAAATATGCTCATCAGCCACTAATGCTATTGATGAGCTATTTGCAATAAGCAAGCATGTGAGTGGAATGCTTAAAAATATCCACCCATCTGTAGTGTTTGACTTGCAGAAATACTATCCAGAGGCATGGCAGATTTTTGATGAATATAAGATGAACTATATATACGACTGCATTTCAACAAACCTAGAAAGAGGTATTAAAGAAGGGTTGTATAGGGATAATTTGGATGTGCCAATAGTGAGCAGAATATATATAGGTAGGGTAGATATGCTGTTTGACCCAAAGCTGTTTCCTCCTGGTCAATTCAATATTGCTGATGTGTATTTAGAACTCATTAGATACCATGTGCGTGGCATAGCTAGTGAGAAAGGTATTGAGTACTTGGTAAAGAAAGTTCAAGATATAGACCCAAACGATTCTAAAAATTTCGTGATATAATGAGAAGTTTAGTAAAGGTAAACCTGTTATTGATTTGCACTATAGCTCTGTTAAATGCTAGTGCGCAAGACGTTAAGAAGTTTTCGTTAAAGGAAGCACAAGATTTTGCAGTGCTGAATAACTTTAATGCCAAGCTCAGCCAAATTGATATTGAAGCAGCTAACAAGAGTGTTCAGGAAGCTGTTTCTATAGGTTTGCCACAAGTAAATGCTGATGTAGCTTATCAAGACTTTTTGGAAATACCTACTTCACTAATTCCTGCTGAAGTTTTTGGAGGCCCTTCCGGCACTTTTGAGACAGTTCAGTTCGGTACTAAGTATAACTTGACTGCTGGAGCCACAGTTAATCAATTGTTGTTTGACGGCTCATATATAATCGGTGTTCAAGGAGCTAGGAAGTTTAAGGAGAAAATGAAGCAGCTAGGACAGAAGACTGAGCAAGAAGTAAGAATGGATGTTGAGCAAGCTTATTTAACCGTACTAATCGCTATGGAGAATAAGCAATTTTTAGAGGATAATCTTGGCAACATTGACAGTACACTTTATGAAACTGAACAGCTTTATCAAAACGGTTTTCTGGAGGAGTCAGCAGTAGACCAATTAAAGCTTTTGGCTACTACAATGAAAAACAACATTAGTAAAGCTGACAGAATGATTGAGACTACGGAGAAGATGCTTAAGTTCCAGATGGGAATGAGCATGGAGGATGAAATTGAAGTGACTGATAAATTGGAAGCTCTTTACGAGGGTATTGATGCTGAAGCGCTTTCAACCACAAATTTTGACGTGACAAAGAATATCGAGTATCAACTGGCCGAGACGGAGCTGATTCTGACTAATTACTTAGTGAGGTTGGAAAAAGCCAAATATCTACCAAGCGTAGGTGCATATCTTAATTATCAGCAGCAGGCTCAACGTAATCAATGGAACTTTTTTGATGGTGACAAGGATTGGTTCCCAACAACTGTTTGGGGGGTGAGGTTGAGTGTTCCTATATGGGACAGCTTTAAAACGCCAGCTAAGGTAAGGCAAGCACAATTAAATTATATGAAAGTTGAGGAAGCTAAAAGACAAACTGAAAAAGGTTTGAATCTTCAATATGAGACAGCTAAGAATGACTTTCAAAATGCATATACGGAGTTGGAAACTGCAAAAGAGGGGCTATACTTAGCTCAAAAAATTCATGATAAGACACTCATAAAGTATAATGAAGGTGTTTCGACACACTTGGATATTATGCAAACTGAAAACCAGTTATTACAGAATCAGGCATCATATATCAGTTCTTTGTTTGAATTGATGAAAGCAAAATCAGAATTAAGTAAAATTTTAGTGACCTATTAATCCCGATAAAAATGAATAAGTATTTAACAATTGCATTGGTTGTTTTATTAGCTGCTTGTGGCTCTGGTGGAGACGATTTAGCCACCAAAAAGAAAGCACTTCAAGAGAAAAAGACTGAACTAGCTTCAATTAAAGAGGAGATAACCAAACTTGAAGAAGATATCAAGGCTATCGAAGATTCTTTGAATGGAGGTGTGGAAAAAGAGATGGGTGTTTTGGTAAGTGTGAAGACCTTAGAGCCTGAGAAATTTAGTCATTTCTTTGAGGTTAATGGAACAGTGGGTGCCGCCGAGGATATTATGGTGAGCCCTGAAACTGGTGGTCTGATTGAGAAGGTATATGTGAAAGAAGGTGAACGAGTTAAAGAAGGCGATAAAATTGCCAAGCTTAATACAAGTGTGCTGGAGAAGAATATTGCTGAATTGAATTCTAGCTTGAAACTTGCCACTACTGTATTTGAGCGTCAGAAAAGGTTGTGGGACAACAAGATTGGCTCTGAAATACAATTCTTAGAAACTAAGAATAATAAGGAGGCACTTGAAAACAAGTTGGCTACTTTAAATGAGCAGTTGAAACTTTCAACGATTGTTGCTCCAACAAGTGGAGTGATTGACAGAGTGGTGCAGAAAGAAGGTGAGATGGGAGCTCCGGGAATGCCGATAGTACAATTGGTGAATCCTAAAAGCCTTGAAATAAAGGCCGATGTATCTGAAGCCTATGCTGCCAATGTGAGGAAGGGCGATGTTGTGGAGTTAACTTTTCCGAATTTCAATAAATCCCTGGAGGCTCCGATTGATAGGGTGAGCAGTGCAATCAACCCAGGTAACAGAACCTTTAGCGTACAAATCAACTTGAGTAATCCTGATGAATACATCAAGCCAAATGCTTTGGCAGTGTTGAAAATTACAGATTACAAAACGGATACTGCTTTGGTAGTGCCTTCAAGAATTGTGCATAAAGATATGCGCGGAGAGTATGTATATGTGGTGACGGACGAAGAAGATAAGCAGGTGTCTATTAAAACATATATCAAAACCGGTCAATCGAGTGGAGGGTCAACTGAAATTGTTGAAGGTTTGAAAAAGGGTGATAAAGTAGTTGTTCAGGGGTATACTGAAGTAGCAAATGGAGACCAGGTGAGAATAAAGGAAGATGAATTGGCTAATGTAGAGAAGTAATTAGTTGCTTGACATTCGTAGAAGTATTATACAAAGCATAAAGAATTAAGATGAGCACGGACGATAATAAACCGAAGCATTCTATCAGGGAGTTTAAGCTAAGTACACTCTCTCTAAAAAACAGGACTAGTGTACTTATCCTTACGTTTATTGTGGCTGTATTTGGTATACTATCCTATACCTCGATGCCCAAGGAACTTTTTCCTGAGATAGTTTTTCCTCAGATATATGTGAGTACCGTTTATCCTGGTAACTCGCCTTTGGATATAGAGAACCTGATAACCAGGCCTATTGAGAAGGAGATAAAGCCGATAAAGGGTATTAAAGTAATGCGCTCAACATCAGTTCAGGATTATTCTGCAATTCTTGTTGAGTTTAACCCCGATGTAGATGTTGAAGAAGCCTTGCAGGATGTGAAGGATGCGGTGGATAAGGCTAAAAAAGAATTGCCAACGGATTTGGATTCGGACCCAGATGTAATGGATATTGACTTTTCTGAGTTTCCTGTAATGAATGTTAACCTGTCTGGAGACTACAGTATCGATGACTTGAAAGAATATGCGGAGTACTTACAGGATGAGATAGAAACGGTTGCCCAAATATCAAAGGTTGAACTGAAAGGGGCTTTGGAAAGAGAGATAGTTATAGGTGTTGACCTACATAAAATAGAGCCTTTACAGATAAGTCTGAACGATATTGAGAATGCGGTGGCTTATGAAAATATGTCTATCTCGGGTGGTGAGCTTTTAGCTGATGGTTCAAGAAGGACAGTAAGGGTTGTTGGAGAGTTTAAGTCAGTTGAGCAGATTGAGAATATTGTAGTTAAGCATGAACATGGCAATGTTGTTTATCTTAGGGATGTTGCTACCGTAAAGGATGCTTATAAAGAACGCAATAGTTTCGCGAGACTGGATGGAGACCCAGTTGTTTCTCTAGATGTTATCAAGAAAGGTGGCGAAAACTTGCTTGAAGCCACGGATGAGATATTTAAGATAATAGCAAAAGCTGAGAAAGAGAAGTTTCCTTCTGACCTTCATGTTACGGTTACTAATGACCAGTCTGAGCAGACTCGTGATCAATTATTGAACCTAGAGAATAGTATTTATTCAGGAGTAATATTGGTGGTATTGGTACTTCAGTTCTTCCTCGGGCTACGAAATGCCATGTTTGTAGGTATAGCTATCCCCATGTCAATGCTGACTTCTTTCATGGTGATGTCTATCATGGGAGTGTCCATAAACATGATTGTACTATTCTCTTTGATATTGGCCCTGGGAATGCTGGTTGATAATGCTATTGTGGTTATAGAGAATATATACCGGCTTTATCATGAGGAGGGTTATTCTGCTTTTGAAGCTGCCAGACAGGGTGTTGGTGAGGTGGCAGTACCTATTATTTCATCCACAGCAACTACTGTTGCGGCATTCTTCCCATTGCTTTTTTGGGATAGCATCATGGGTGAGTTTATGAAGTATCTACCTACAACTTTAATCATTGTACTCTCTTCATCATTGTTTGTTGGGCTAGTAATCAACCCTGTTGTTACGGCAATGTTCATGAAAAGGGACAGTGAAGCAAAGAAGCTGAACTACAAGAGGATGTTCATTTTCGTGGGTGTGATGGTTCTTCTGTCTATTCTCTCTTACATGAATGATGTATTTGCAACGGGAACTATATTCGGGCTTATAGCTGTTATAACCCTGGCTAATGTGTTTTTATTGGCTCCCGCATCCAAATGGTTCCAAAGGGTATTCTTGGCAAAACTTGAGAGCATTTATTTCAGGACTTTGACTTTCGCATTGAAAGGGGTACGTCCTTATTTGGTACTCTTTGGTACAATACTATTGATGATTTTCAGCTTTATGTTTTTTGGGGCTAGTGACCCTGACATAGTTCAATTTCCTGTTACCGAGCCTAAGTATGTAAATATATTTATCGAGGCTCCAATGGGCACGGATATATATACCACCGATTCTATTGCTAAGGAAATAGAGACTGAAGTGAATGCTATAGTTGAGCCTGATAGTAATGTAATCAGGTCTATAGTGACAAATGTGGGACAAGGTTCAAGTGATCCAATGGATGGGCCTTCACAGGGTGAGACGCCCAATAAGGCTCGTATTACTGTGTCATTTGTTGAGTTTCAGTATCGTGATGGAAGAAATACTTCAGATATCATGAAGAATCTTTCTGCTGGAATTAAGAAACGTCCTGGAATATTTATTGCGGTAGATAAGAATCGTGAAGGTCCACCAACGGGTAAGCCCATCAACATTGAGGTAACAGGTGAAGATTTTGAGAAGCTTTTAACCATTGTTGGGGCAGTTAGAACCAAAATAGAGGCTGCTGATATCGACGGTATTGAGGGCTTTAAAGTAGACTTAAATGCCAATAAGCCTGAATTGTTGGTGGACATAGACAGAGCTAAGGCCAGAAGGTTTGGATTGTCAACCGGTCAAATTGGTGGTGCTATAAGAACATCATTGTTCGGGAAGGAAATTTCTAAGTACAAAGATGGCGAGGATGATTATCCAATCATGTTAAAGTTGAAAGACGAGCAGCGTTACAATGCAACAGCACTGTTGAATGAGAGGATTACTTTCAGGGATCAAAGTACTGGCAAGATTGTTCAGGTACCTATTTCAGCAGTTGCTGATATCAAGTACAATACTTCTTATGGTTCAGTAAAAAGAAAGGATATGGATAGGGCTGTAACGCTTTATTCAAATGTGATTGAGGGTTATAACGAGACCAAGGTGGTGAATCAAATAAGGGCAGAAATGAAGGGCTATCCTATGCCTGAAGGGTATGAGATTAAATTTACAGGTTCTCAGGAAGAGCAAGCTAATTCAATGGCTTTCCTTGCGACGGCGATGATGATGGCAGTAGCCCTAATAGCATTGATACTGGTTTCGCAGTTTAACTCAGGAATAAAACCGTTTATCATTATTACTGCGGTAATATTCAGCACTATAGGTGTATTCCTCGGTTTGGCAACTTTCAAAATGGATTTTGTTGTGATGATGACTGGTATTGGTATTGTGTCACTTGCAGGTATTGTGGTGAATAATGCCATTGTATTGATTGACTATATAGACCTGCTTAGGGCCAGAAAAAGGGAAGAGCTTGGTTATGAGGAAGGGCAATCGCTACCAATGCCATTGGCTATTGAGTGTATCGTTCAAGCTGGTAAAACCAGATTGCGCCCAGTATTGCTTACTGCTATTACGACTATTCTTGGTTTGATACCACTGGCAATAGGTTTGAATATAAACTTTTACACTATCATATCAGAATTAGATGCCCATATATACCTAGGTGGGGATAATGTGGCCTTCTGGGGTCCCATGTCATGGACCATCATCTTCGGTCTTACATTTGCAACATTCCTTACTTTGGTTGTTGTGCCAGCGATGTATCTACTGGCTGAGAAAATGAAGATGTTTATTATGTCACTAAGCAATAAGGTGGCTTAGTTTTTTAGTTTAAGTGAAG
>JANQJC010000080.1 GCA_028281825.1 Flavobacteriales bacterium | reverse complement strand
CAACCCCGTGGATAAGGTAAACTCTCTCAGCTCTTCGCTAAATCCGCCCGGTGCATCGCTAAATGAGCCAAACATACCACTTACTACACCTACATCTGGGTTACGCCCCGATGCAATCAATAGGTCACCGTCCTCATCATACAATGGGTTGTTCAATGAGTCTCTTTGGTATTCAGGCGGGGTTGGCACCATTAGTTTGTTCACATCAAAATAAAGCGCCATGGTATTGTAATCATCCAGGTGCATTTTTAAACCAGCACCCAACCTTAAATTAATTGGAATAAAGTCTTTTTCTGAAGTTTCAGTATAACCGATTTTAGCGCCGATGTTAGAGATATTGGCACCCCAGGTTACAACCGCATCTTTCTTTGAAATCCTGATATCATCATTCATATAGAATATTGAAACATCGCCAGCTACCGAGGTTCCAGGCTTGGTGTCAGTGCCTTGTACATTAAGTCCGCCTGTCAGGTCAGAATATATAAACCTCAAAGCCATACCACCTGATATCCTGTCAGAAAGTTTACGTCCATATGAAACATCTAACGCAAACTCATTAGGCCTGCCCTGGCGCAAAACATTTCCATTAGCATCAGTAAAAGTGATATCACCCAGGCTAAAGTACAGCAATGAAGCACCTATGGTTTGCATGTTTTTCTTGTCCAGTCTTTTATGGAAGCTTAGGTAAGCCAAATTGATATCTGGTACCAGAGCCCTCAACCATGGTGTATATGATAGCGAAAGCGCCATATCATCATCCACAAAGGCAAGCTTAGATGGATTCCAGTGTATGTTGTTCGCATCAGGACTAGTGGCTACACCCACATCACCCATGCCGCCAGCCCTCGCATCAGGGGCTATCATTAAAAATGGTACCGCAGTGGTAATGGTATTCAGCTGTCCTGAAGTATTTACGTCATTCTGGGCTACTGTGCTATTAGCCTGAATCACAGCAGCTACTGTAAGAACCGCGGTGGTTATTTTTATAATTTTGTTTCTCATCAGCGCAAAATTGGGCAGGCAAAGATATTGATAATTACTTAAACCCATCTATTAATTTAAAATTACTAATCTTTCGTAAGCGTCGGCGGTTTCGCCGCTGCAATTTTTCACTTTCAAGTGATACACATAAACCCCACGGGCTATCTTTTGTCCGTAGTCATCACGCCCGTCCCACTCAATGGGTTCTGCACGAAAACCTTCTGTCTGTATCGTTTGGTTGATAGACTTCACCAGCTTACCTGAAATGGTGAAAACCTGTATGCCGACCTTCAACTTATCACAAGGCTGGTTATGCTCAAAGAAAAACTTGGTGTTGGTAGTGAACGGATTAGGGTAGTTCAACACATGCTGTAATGCCAACTCAGCAGACTCAGCTACCACAAACTCAGTGTAAGCCTCAGAGGAATTATTGTACACATCCCATACCTTAAGCCTCAAAGTATGCCTACCTTCAGTCAACTCACTAAAAGGATATTTGATGCTTCCCTTTTTATAGCTATCCAAGTCGCTTTCATAATAATCGTTCAGTACGTGGGCGTTATTGGTATTTTCATCAAGGGTGGCAACCAAGTCGTGACCAATACCATTACCCACAGTATTGATACCGTGTTCATCGCTTAGCCTTGCCAACAGCAATGGGTTTTCATTGGTGATACCACCAAATACAAAACTCTCATCATTAAGGTATAAGTCAATCAATGGCCCCTCATCATCAGCATTAACATTATCAATCGAACCGCCTACGATAATATCTCGCGAATACCCGTTAGCATCTGTAGTTCCATCCTCAGCATAGTAGCTTATCTTGCCGGGAGCAAGGTTATAGGCGATATCCTTTGGTACTATAAACTGGAAGCTAAACTCACCATTGGTAACACTCACCTTACCTTTATATATTACGTTTTTCTGCAACTGGAATGTTCTCTTGGGGCTGTCACCGTCATTGCCTAGTGTAGTTACATCGGCAGCCTTGTCAAACACAGTAGGATACAATATTCCATTAAAGTCATCCATCTTTCCGCCATTCCTATAATGAAGCTCGCCCGATACAGTTACCAGGCTCAAGGCTTTTAAAGTGTCTGGTACATTGGTAATTGGCTTATTATTGATTGAAGTAGTCACTACCCTGTGCACTGGATAGGCTAATCTTTGGGCTGGGTCTCCAAGCAATGAGAAGTTCCTGTTATTCACGATATTCAGGCCTCCGTTCATCGTCTTGGTTTTGCGAATTACATCACCCATAGAGGCTATTCTGCCATTTTCTTCTTCAAACACATTTTCATAAAAATCCATGTTAAGGGCAAAGTTGGGTGCAGAATAAACCAATCGTGTAGTTGTAAATAGGGCGATACCCCCACCATTGGGGTTGAGTAAAACATATTCACCAGCTGATATCCTTTCGGGGTCATCAAAGCGAGAGAACTCGCAAGTAGCCGTAATGAATGCTGGCAACCTATAGTTGTTGGTCCACCCATTGATGTCGCTCACTTGCAATACACGCTCATGCGCCCAGCCTACCTCACCACCGTGACCAGTATAATTAACTATAAGAGCGCCTTTTTGCACCCTATTGTTAATAGCTTCAGTAGCGCCTGGGAAACGCTGCCCACCCGGGGTAGATACTTGAGGATAGGCATCAAAAATAATCCGGTCTACATTATATATAGGGTAGGTAGTATCAACAAAATTGGCAATGGCATTAGCCTGGTCTGCGTGCATGCTATTATCCTGGTCATCAGCAATAAAACAAATGATGTTGCGCCAATCAGCAGAAGATACAGCATCAGCCCCATTCCCTGAACACGCACCAGCCACGATGTTTCCAGTTACACCCTCATAGCCCAAAATTTTATCTACTACACTGCGGGCTTCATCAATATTCCCTACTGGAAAGCGCCCAATGCCTATATCCAGTGCATCAAAACTTGAGTCTCCCCATTCACCTTCTGTATCATCCAATTGCCCGAAATAGTCATCAGATGCATAGGATGAAGTAGGGGATAGTGAGTTAGGTGATTCATAGGTAGGTACAAAATTGGTGTTGCCGTCAATTCTGTCTTTATAATCATAAGATGGGTCGCCAAACAGCAATAGATAGCGCGGCATATCGTCTATATTGGTAGACCTGTCATAAAACATTTTCATAAAGTCACGGATGGCTGTCACATCCTGCGCACCTGATGAAAACTCATTGTATATCTGTTGTGGTTCCACAATCACTACTTGCAGTGAGTAATCATCCTGCCCTTTATGGAAATCAGCCAGGCGTTGTGCTTCGCTCAAAAAGTCGGGGTGGCAAACGATAAACATATCAGCTTGTGGCAATCCATGCAAGTTTTGGTTGGATACACTACCTTCAGCCACTGGATTTGGGAAGCTGGTTCCCGTAAAGGCGATGTATTCCTTCAACTCATCTGCATTCATCTTAAATGATGCAGTCGTGCCATTTAAGGTATGCATCTGCCTGGTTACATTGGTTGGGTCGGTAACATCCCAGATAACCGTAGATGAACTACTATTCCCTACATTGAAGACAGCAATATTACCTGTGCCCATTGATGCGGCATCGCGGAAGATTACTGAGTTGCCACTAATGGTAAGTTTACGCTTGGTAATCACCTCTATATAATTCAACCAACCAATGGCATCTAAGCAAGAACCCGGGTTATAAGTCAAGTCAACGTTGATATTATTAGAGCCACTATTAATGGTGTAACAGCTGCTGGCTGCTTTTGCATAGTCGTTAGCATAGTTACCAGTGATATTTCCTATGGATAAACTAGGTTGACTACTGTTATTTATTTTTACACTAAAGCTAGTTCCCGGCGCGACTTCACACCTGCCCACAACTGCTGTCTTTACATAAATTGGCTGCGAGGTCTCCCTATTACTGAAGCTAAAATCAAAGTCGTAGTTATTGGTAAGCTCAAACTTCTCTCCGAGCCACTCACGCCCCGACTTTATCAGGTTATACTCATCCAATTCGTGGAAAGAGTAATCATCAAAGGTATTTACCGTATGGGTCTCGCTTTGGGTAAGCGACTCCCGTGAGCCAACCCTTTTTCCGGGACCTTTACTGGCGGTAATGAAATAATAAGTCTTGTCAGAATAAATATTCTTAGCATGTTTGAAGTTTCCACAAGTGCTGGGGTCATATTCCCACCTGTCAGGCCCTTGGGCATAGAACAAAACATAATCACCTGTATCAAAGCTACCATCACTCTCACCGGCAACATAAATCGAGTTTTCTGCCAGGTCATCATGCCTGAATTCATCTGCGGGCTGTGGCAGC
This sequence comes from Flavobacteriales bacterium, assembly GCA_028281825.1. Lineage (GTDB taxonomy): Bacteria > Bacteroidota > Bacteroidia > JANQJC01 > JANQJC01 > JANQJC01. Next base: position 10,263 of record JANQJC010000080.1, on the reverse strand, counting down.
ATGCCACCACCATTACCATACACGCGCAAGTTTTTAGGATTGATGGAAGATGGATCCATACCTAGTGCTTGCAAAAAGTCATAATCCAATTTATAGATACCATCTGCTGTCACTGAAATTTTATACCAACTTCCGCTGCTAAGCACTGAAGTAGTTGCGTTTGATTTCGGGCTGCCTTGAGCGGCTTCAAAAGCGGTAGGAGTAATAGTAATACCATCATAAGCCACCATTTTTTCAAACCTTCCAGTGGCAGGGTTCTTCCTTATAGGAATGAAAGACACATTGGCCGTAGGCACTTTGCGCTCGATAGATATACCGGCAGTGATTTCTATTTCGGTACCCACCTTATCTGCCCCTTCAAGGTTGGCGATATCAATATCGGTAAAAGGTTCAAAAACAGGGTTCACAAGCCGTGCTTTTATAGCGCTGGTGCTATTATCACTCAACGGAAAACGCTCCATTAAATATGGTAGCTGGTTGTCTCCAATAAAAGAGGCACCCTCAAAATAAAGGTAGTCCACAAACAAGCCAGGGGCTAGATTATGGCGCTTTATGCCTTCCCATTTCAATTGGTGGGCCTGCTTTTTTTGTTGCGATTTGGTAAGTGATTGGGCATTATTGCCATTCAATCCAGCGCTGCTTCTGGTTTGCGAAAAAGAAAATAAAGTAAGGCCAATAAAGGCAAGCGTGAGCGTTGTTCTCATATTAGTATTAACACAAAGGTACTGGTTCTGTTTAACATGTCATCTTATCTACATCCTACATTAAAAAACCAGGGTGTTGCGAAAATAAACAAATTGGTTTTCCAAAGATGTATCTGTTTTGACAAAAATCACAAATCGGCAGTAAAACGCCTTTCGTGTGATAATATTGTATTTATCCCAACCTTTTGGGGTGCTTTGTCGTGTAATACCCCGGACAGCCTCTATGAATGCTCAAAACACACTAATTAATATACATCCTTATGAAAATTCTTTCGACAATAATTCCGAAAATAATTCGTAATATTGTAGTTCTGTTTAAACTGAGGGACCTTATGGGAAAAAGACTTCTACTTTTAATGCTTGTGGGGATATTTGGTTTTGTGGGCACTACGCAAGCGCAAGACCCCCAATTCACACAGTTTTATGCTAATCCACTTTACCTGAATCCAGCTTTTGCGGGCACCAATATCTGTCCTCGCATCATCATGAATTACAGGAACCAATGGCCTGCCATCTCAGGTACATTTGTTACTTACAGTGCTTCTTACGACCAGCACGTCAACGCATTGGGCGGTGGTATTGGTTTGATGGTAAATAATGACCGCGCTGGTGAGGGAACTTTAAATACATTGAGCGCAAGTTTGATATACTCATACAGGTTAGAGGTTAGTCGTAAGTTTTCTGTGAAAATGGGTGCCCAGGCAAGCTACTTTCAAAAGAGAATTGATTGGGACAAGCTCACCTTTGGTGATATGATTGACGCGCGTTACGGTTTCGTTTATGAGACACAAGAAATTCGCCCTACACCATCTGTTGGCTTTATGGACTTCTCAGCGGGTATACTTGGTTTCAGCGAGAGGTTTTATTTTGGTTTCGCAGCCCATCACTTAACACAGCCTGATGAAGGTTTTTTAGGCTTAAGCCGTTTACCAATGAAATTAACGGGTCACTTAGGTTTCAACTTCCCATTCAACAACAGGAGGAGAGACTCAGGCTCATGGTCGCCAAACGTATTGTACCAACAACAGCAAGACTTCCAACAAATAAACTACGGTTTCTATATCCATAAAGGGGTTATTGTGGGTGGTTTATGGTTCAGGCAAAACTTTTTTAACGCAGATGCGTTTATAGCCCTCGTTGGTTTTCAACAGAATAACTTTAAGTTCGGATATTCGTATGACGTGACCGTAAGTAAATTGAGCAACGCTACTGCTGGTTCTCATGAATTCTCATTCGGCCTTAATTTTGAGTGCCGTCCAAGAAAGAAAAAGTTCCGTGCAATAAGTTGCCCATCTTTTTAGTTATATATAGCAAACATTTCCAAAACATAGTTTGATTTAATTCTTTTGTGCCATGAAATTTAACTGGAAAACATTTATTCCCAACCTAGCCTTGGCAATTGGTGCTATCACAATGGCATCTTCTTGTACCAAAGAGCGTTCAAACACCACTGGTTGGAATTACAACGACCCTAAGAATGGTGGTTTTGAAGTGGTTGACTACGATGGACAGGAAACAGGACCAGGTCTTGTTTTCATTGAGGGCGGTACCTTTGTGATGGGCCGAGTGGAGCAGGACGTACGTTATGATTGGAACAACATCCCCAGAAGGGTCACTGTTTCTTCATTTTACATGGATGAGACAGAGGTAACCAACGTAGACTACCGTGAATACCTTTATTGGTTGAAAAGAGTATTCGGTGAGTCATATCCTGAAGTACACAGAAAAGCGTTGCCTGATACACTGGTATGGCGTGATGAATTGGGCTACAATGAGCCTTTTGTTGAGATGTATCTGCGCCATCCCGCTTATGCACAATACCCTGTGGTAGGTGTTAGCTGGCTGCAAGCTACTGACTACGCTGCCTGGAGGACAGACCGTGTAAACGAGATGATTCTTATCCGCGAAGGTATTTTGAGGGTTAACCCAAACCAGGTGGATGACGATAACTTTAATACTGATGCTTATTTGGCAGGTCAATATGAGGGCTTGGTAAAAAGTGACCTTTATGACCTTGACCCTAATAAAGATACCCGTAAGGTGCGTATGGAAGACGGTATCATGCTTCCACGCTATAGGCTTCCTACCGAGGCTGAGTGGGAATTTGCAGCTTTTGGCCTTATTGGTAATACGGTATATGAAAGGGTAACTGAAAGAAGGCTTTATCCATGGAATGGTAAAGGCGTGCGTAACCCTGATGAGAGCTTTAAGGGGGACATGTTAGCTAACTTCAAGCGCGGCCGTGGTGATAACATGGGTGTTGCAGGTAGCTTGAATGACAATGCTGATATCCCTGCTCCAGTGCTTTCATACTGGCCAAATGATTACGGCTTGTATAACATGGCTGGTAACGTGAGCGAATGGGTAATGGACGTTTACAGGGACCTTTCTAACGAGGATAGGAATGACTTCCGCGCTTTCCGTGGTAACAAATTCCAAACTCAGTTGAGAGACGAAGAAGGTTTGATTGCTGAGAAAGACAGTTTGGGCCGTGTGATTCGGAGAGACGTAACTGAGGAAGAAAACCTGGATAGGAGAAACTACAAGAAGAGCGACAACATCGGCTTCTTGGATGGTGACTATACTAGCTCTATCTTTTACAATGCAGGTGATGAGTATCTGGACGGTGGCGAAAGGGCTAAGAAAAGAATGTATGAGTTTGGTGTTACCTCTTTGGTAAACGACAAAGCTCGCGTGTTCAAAGGAGGCTCATGGAAAGACCGCGCATACTGGATGGTGCCAGGCACACGCAGGTTCTTGGATGAGAAACAATCAACAGACTACATTGGCTTCCGTTGTGCCATGGCACGCGTAGGTAGCCAAACAGGTTTCTAATTAACTTGTTGAAACGATATAAAGAAAACCCCGGCCTTTTGGCTGGGGTTTTTTCGTTGGCATTATTGTGTAGATTGGTAACGCAGGATTTGTAATCCAGCGAGCAATTTATACTCCCCTCTCCCCAAGGGAGAGGGGCTGGGGGTGAGGGCAAAGGTTTTAGGTTAGGGCTTCTGCTCCAAAAGATTTGCAATCCTTCGGCAATAGATAATAGGGATTTGTAATCCCGATAGAAAGTAAAACTTAATTCGTAAATTTGTGTAAGGCACAATCAAGATGGACCTAGAAGCCAGAAAAATATCTTTCGTTCAGGAGTTTCTCAGATTGCAGAATGAGGAAATCATTAACAGCTTAGAGAAAATGTTGCGCATGGGTAAAATTGAAATGATGGAGCAAAAGCAGGTGCCTATGACCATGAAGGAACTGAATGCAGAAATAGACAAGGCATTGGAAGACTCTAAGAATGGTAGGCTTACTAAAGCTTCTGAATTAAAATCCAAAATTCAGCAGTGGGATTAGAAGTTTATTGGACGCAGTTTGCTGAAGATAAGCTGAGAGTATTTTTAGCTATTACAAACTAAAGGCTGGCACCCGTACAGCCCAAAGGTTAATGAATGGCATAGTCAATACCACCATTACTTTAGGGGAAAACCCGCAAATGGGTCAGGCTGAAAGTTTATTGTCTGATAGAAGTGAAGAGTTTCGTTATTTGGTACATAAGCATTATAAAGTAATATATTGGATTAATAAAGAGTCCTTACGAATTGAAATAGCCAATGTGTTTGACTGCAGGCAGAATCCTGAAAAGATGCAGGAGACTAACAAGTCCACTCCGAAGGGTTACAAACCCTTCGGTAAAAAAGAATAGGGATTATACTCCCCTCTCCCCAAGGGAGAAGGGCTGGGGGTGAGGTCGCCTATTCTCAACACCTCCTTGTGGATACTCTTTCATTTAGCACCCACCCAAATTCAAAAAATTGCCATAATTTCAGGCCCTGCATCCCTTTAGGGTTTATTGATTATGGAAAGCACTCAACTCTATCAAATATTTCAGCAATATCCTCTTATCTGCACCGATACCAGGAAGATTGTCCCCAACTCTGTTTTCTTTGCACTTAAAGGTGAAAACTTCAATGCCAACCAGTTTGCAGCAAAGGCTTTAGAAGATGGTTGTGCATTCGCTGTAATAGATGAAAAGGAGTATGACAAGGGTGAGCAATACATATTGGTAGAAGATGTACTGACAGCCCTCCAGCAACTAGCCAACACCCACAGAAAGACATTTAACATCCCAGTATTGGGCATTACGGGCAGCAACGGCAAAACAACCACCAAAGAACTAATCAAATCTGTGATGGAGCAAAAACTCAACGTGTTTGCTACCCAGGGCAACTTGAATAACCATATAGGAGTGCCATTATCCTTATTGAGCGTGAATAAGGCTCATGAGTTTGCCATTATTGAAATGGGTGCCAGCAAACCCGGTGATATTGAAGAACTCTGCCTAATTGCTGAACCCGACTTCGGGCTGATTACCAACATTGGTAAAGCTCATTTGGAAGGCATGGGCGGTATTGAGGGTGTTCTTAAAACTAAAACAGAGATGTATACCTGGATAAGGAAAGTAAATGGTAAAATATTCCTTAACTCAGGGCAAGAGAAGTTAGTTAATGCAGCAACTGGACTTGCTAAAGTAACTTATGGCAGCACGGGTGAAGAAGATGTCATCGGCAAGGTGGTAAATGCCTTGCCAGGAGTAAGTCTCTATTGGCAAAAGGCCTTCAGCACTGATGAAATAGAAGAAACGGGTTTAGTGGCATCCAATCTGCCCGGGCAATATAATTTTGAGAACATTCTGGCTGCCATCTGCATTGGTAACCACTTTGGATTAAGCCGCGCCGAAATAAAAAAAGGGGTAGAGAGCTATGTGCCGTCCAATAATCGCTCCGAGGTAGTTAAAAAAGATACTAATACCTTTATAATGGATGCATACAATGCCAACCCGTCTAGCATGGAAGTGGCAGTGAATAACTTCAAAGGTTACACTGGTGATAATAGTATACTTATTCTAGGTGAAATGCGGGAATTAGGTTCAGGCTCAGAGCAAGAGCACCGCAAGCTACTAGAACACGTGAAAAGGCTTGATTTTTCAAAAGTGCACTTGGTAGGGCAGGGTTTCCAAAGCCTAAAAGGAGATTATGATTTCTCCTTTTATGAAAATACTGATAAACTCCTGGAACAACTAAAAGCTAACCCTTTCGAGAACGCTACGGTATTAGTAAAAGGCTCCCGCAAAAACCAATTGGAAAGAGTACTGGAAATCTTTTGAGTATTCGCGGACGAAGACCCGCAATCTCAATGACGCTTGCTGCCAATAGCTAAAAGCTTATTGCTAATTACCCCTTCAACACCCCTCTTGAGATAACTATCTTCTGCACCTCACTGGTGCCTTCATAAATTTGGGTAATCTTAGCATCGCGCATTAACCGTTCTACGTGATATTCTTTCACATAGCCATAACCACCATGCACCTGCACAGCCTCAGTAGTTACATCCATCGCCACTTTTGAAGCAAAAAGCTTAGCCATCGCACCAGCTTGGGTGTAATCCATGTGCTGGTCTTTTAGCCAGGCAGCCTTGTATATCAATAGCCTTGCAGCTTCAATCTCGGTAGCCATATCAGCCAGTTTAAACTGTATAGCCTGATGTTGTGAAATAGGAACGCCAAATGCCTTTCTTTCTTTAGAGTATTGCAATGCCAATTCATAAGCACCTGATGCAATACCCAATGCTTGGGCAGCAATACCTATCCTACCACCTGATAAGGTTTTCATCGCAAACTTAAAACCAAAACCATCCTCACCAATGCGGTTTTCCTTAGGCACCTTCACATCCTGGAACATCAAAGAGTGGGTATCACTTGCACGGATACCCATCTTGTTTTCCTTTGGGCCAACCGTAAAACCTTCCATGCCTTTCTCCACAATAAAAGCATTAATACCGCGTGAGCCCTGCTCAGGATAGGTTTGTGCTATTACCAGATAGGTAGAAGCATTTCCACCATTGGTTATCCAGTTTTTTGTGCCATTCAATAAGTAATAGTCGCCCATGTCAACAGCAGTAGTGCGTTGAGAAGTAGCATCAGAACCAGCTTCTGGCTCTGAAAGGCAAAATGCCCCAATTTTCTCACCCTTAGCCAGTGGTACTAAGTATTTTTGTTTTTGCTCCTCACTACCAAAAGTTTCCAGGCCCCAGCATACCAAAGAGTTGTTTACTGAAACAACTACGGAGGTTGCAGCTTCCACTTTTGATAGCTCTTCCATAGCTAATACGTATGAAATGGTGTCCATGCCACCACCGCCATATTTGGGGTCTACCATCATGCCCAAGAAACCCAGCTCGCCCAACTTCTTAATCTGCTCATGAGGGAAAGTCATAGTGTCGTCGCGTTCAATAACGCCCGGCAATAGTTCATTTTGTGCAAAGTCCCTGGCGGCCTTTTGTATCATCAAGTGCTCTTCGCTTAGCTCTATCTTCATTTTCAGAAAACTTTTTGGTTATATCACCCTTTTTTTCAGGGTGGCACAAAAGTAATTAATAATTCAAAAAATACGAATCCCTCAAAAATCATTAAACTTGTGTATATGCAAAGATATCGGGTAGTTGGATTAATGTCAGGCACATCCCTAGATGGCTTGGATATTGCTTATTGCGAGTTTACGCACGAGAGAGAGCAATGGAGTTTCAGTATTAATCATGCGGAAACCATAACTTATGATAAGGTATGGAGTAAGTCGCTCACAACTGCACACAGAAAAACTGCGGCTGGGCTTCTCCAATTGCATCACAAATATGGAAGTTTTCTGGGTAAGGAAGTAAAAAAGTTTGTAAGAAGGCATAAACTTAGCCAGGTAGATTTTGTGTCGTCACACGGGCATACCATCTATCATCAGCCTGGTAAAGGGTTCACTTTTCAATTAGGAGCAGGTGATTCTATAGCAGCGGCAGCCAAATTGCCCGTAATCTGTGATTTCCGTTCTATAGATGTTGCTTTGGGCGGGCAAGGAGCACCACTAGTGCCTATCGGGGATAAATTACTTTTTGGGGGGTATGCCCAATGTCTCAACTTAGGTGGTTTTGCCAATGTGTCTTATCAGCAGCGAAAAAGACGAATAGCTTTTGATATCGCTCCTGTCAATATAGTGTTGAATGCCCTCGCCACAGAGAAAGGAAAAGAGTTTGATGAGTATGGTGAAATGGCCCGTTCAGGTAAGCTAAATATTCCATTATTAAAGAAGTTGGATGCGATAAAGTTCTTCAAACAAAAATCACCCAAGTCACTAGGGCGGGAGTGGCTGGAAAAAGAGTATCTGCCGATTCTGGATAAGCCTAAACTAAGCGCCGAAGACAAGTTGCGCACCGTTTGCCAAAATACTGCACAACAAATTGCTGAAGTCTTAGATAAAGGCCCCAAGGGTAAAGTACTTGTCACAGGTGGTGGAACCTTTAATACCCTTCTTATAGAACTGATTTCACAAAACTGTTCCAGTGCCTTAGTACTGCCTGATATCAAGCTGATTAACTTTAAAGAGGCTCTTGTTTTTTCATTCCTGGGGGTGCTCAGAATGCGCAATGAAATCAATTGCCTGAGTTCAGTAACGGGAGCCTCTAAAGATAATATTGGTGGTGCCGTTTATTTCCACGGTTAATTTTTTAGCCATCACCTAAAAAATCACGAACCTAAAATTGCTGATACCCTTTCTATTATTGCGGCATAGGGCGTTTAATGTTTTAAAAACCTCATAATCAAATGATTAGTTGATAATGCACTTTGTTGATTTTAAAGTGCTCTTGGTTAAGTTATAGTGTGTACATTATTTGTTTATAATTTGTTTAGTGTTATATATAAAATCATTGTACATTATTCTTTTTTAGTATATTTTAGCTAACGTTTTTAATAATTATCGGTATTATGAGGAAAGTATCTACTGTTTACTTAGCACTTAGCCTGGTTGGCTTGATTGGTTTTTCAGGTGCAGCGATGGCTCAAAATGTCGGTGTTGGTTCCACCACACCTTCAGAAAGACTTGACGTAAATGGGGCGGTTCGTGTTGGGAATACAAGCAGTAATAATGCTGGTAGTATCCGTTACATCACAGGAACTCAAAAGTTCCAGATTAACATTGGTGGTACATGGTATGACATTGCCACCGGCAACTTGGCCTATATTAACGACTTTAGTTACAATGCAACTACCAATGAGTTGAGCATTACTGAAGGTTCAACGGTTCACACAGTGGATTTAGATGACCTTCAGGATAATACTGATGACCAAACTATTTCCCTGAGCAGTAATACACTTTCCATAGAGGATGGGAACTCTGTTGACTTGAGTGGATACTTAGATAATACCGATAATCAAACACTAAGTTACAATCCAACAAGCAACGTGCTAACCCTTCTAAACGGTGGAACGGTTGACCTAAGTGACCTTCAAGACAATACCGATGACCAGGCTATCAGCTACAACGCCACAAGCAACGTTGTAACATTAGAAGATGGCGGTACTATTGATTTGAGTGATTTGCAAGACAATACCGATGACCAGGCTATCAGCTACAACGCCACCACTAACGTAGTTACATTAGAAGATGGCGGTACTATTGACTTGAGCGACTTGCAGGACAATACTGATGACCAAAATCTTACTTTGAGTAGCAACACCCTTTCTATAGAGAGTGGTAATAGTGTTGATTTGAGTGGCTATGTCAATACTGATGACCAGGCTATCAGCTACAACGCCACCACTAACGTAGTAACATTAGAAGATGGCGGTACTATCAACCTGAGTGATTTGCAAGACAATACTGATGATCAGGCTATCAGTTACAATGCAACTACTAACGTGGTTACTTTGGAAGATGGCGGTACTATCAACTTAAGTGATTTGCAAGATAATACCGATGACCAAAATTTGACATTGAGTAGTAATACACTTTCTATTGAAGATGGAAACAGTGTAAGCTTATCAGGTTACCTTGACAATACCGATAACCAAACATTGGGTTATAACGGAGGAACAAACATTTTATCAATTTCGGGTGGTAATACGGTTGACCTAAGTGACCTTCAAGACAATACGGATGATCAAACACTTTCTATTAGTGCAAACTCATTATTCATTGAAAGTGGTAACAGTGTGAGCTTAGCTCCATATTTGGATAATACTGATAGCCAAACATTAAGCTATAATACGTCAACCAATGTACTTACCTTGACGGGCGGTGGCTCTGTTGATTTAACTGAGCTTCAGGATAATACAGATGACCAAACCTTACAAGAGGTGTATGACCTGAATGGGAACGATGTAACACTTAATGCAACTATTGGTGATATCAGTTTCGCCAATTCATCTGCAGAGATTCTTCACATGGATGAAGGAACTGGTAGGGTGGGTATTGGTACCAATGCTCCATCAGTTAAGTTACATGTGGATGAAACCTATACGGGAACAGTAGGTGAGATGGCCAGGTTTGTTCACAGGCGCAGTGATATTACTGATAGCGACGAAGGCGGTTATTTAGCCTTTAAAGTGGTGGATGGAAACAATGGTGGCGACAATTTTGACCACGCCCGTATCTCATGGAAAAATAACGGAACCGGTGCCGACGAGAATGAAGGTGAACTGGGTTTTTGGACGGCCACCAACGGAACCCCTTCTCAA
>JANQJC010000046.1 GCA_028281825.1 Flavobacteriales bacterium | reverse complement strand
GGTGGTACTGGCGGTACTGGTGGCGGGGGTTCATTTGCCGTTTTCGCACTTAATAATGGAGCGAATGGAGTGATACAAGATTGTGCCCTATTGCCAGGGGCAGCGGGTGCAGGTGCACCTGGTGGTATTGGCGGCGCTGGGGGCCAAGGTGGTCAAGGTGGCCAAGGTGGTGGTGGATTTTGTGGTGGCATGAGCAATGGTGCCAATGGTGGCGCTGGCGGTGCCGGTGGCAATGGTGGTAATGGTGGCCAAGGGGCCGACGGTGTGAGTGTGGCCTTGTCAGAAAACAACGGAACACCAATAAGTGCAGCGGGAATAGTATTGGTTCCAGGCAATCCTCCTGTGATTACAGTGAGTGATGTGAGGTGCACCAACACTACAGTTACATTTACGGGTTCTACTTCTGGTTCATGGGATTTTGGAGCGGGAGCTACTCCACAGACGGCAACAGGGCCGGGCCCTCACAGTGTGGTTTACTCAAACACAGGATTGAAAACCATCAATTATGATGGAGTGCCGTTTGTTGATTATATCAATATAGTTGCCCCAGGATACCCTAACTCCAATGGTTCTATCACGGCTTCTTCTACCAGCACGGTATTCGGTTGCTCGATTGATTTTACCACAGCAGGCCAGGGGGCTAGTTATTTCTGGGACTTTGGGGCAGGTGCCAATCCTGCGAGCTCTACCAGCCAGACAGTGAATGACGTTAGTTTTAATACCATAGGAACACGATGGGTGACCTTGACAATTTCTACCCCATGTTGTGGAACAACTGTAGACTCGGTAGAAATTACGACTACGGGAAATAGCCTGTCACTTACCGCAGACCCAACAGGAAATATCTGCGATAATGAATCTGTTTTGCTTACAGCCCCAACGGGATATGGCAGCTACAACTTCCTCAGTAATGGTACGTCTATAAACGCAGGTTCATCCAACACTTTTACGGCTACTAACCTCAATTTGGGTTTTAATAGCTTTACGGTGGAAGTGATTGCCAATGGATGTACCATTAGCAGTGGCAACCAAGTGGTGAATGTGAATGAAAGTCCAATGGTAGACCTTGGCGCCGACCAACAGGTGTGTGGCTCAGCCACTGTGACGCTATCGGCTGGTTCGGGCAGCGGATACAGCTATGATTGGTCGAACGGGGAGACTACGCAAGCTGTGACGGTTGGCACGGGGCAGTATATCGTAACAGTAACCCATCCCAACCAATGTACTGCAGCTGATACGGTAAATATTGCGGCAAGTCCGCCCTTGCAGCCCCAGATATCGCCATCAGGAACTGTGGATATTTGTAACGGACAAGACGTAACGCTGGACGCGGGCGGTGGCTATACCATTTATGACTGGTCGGACGGAAGTACTTCACAAACCATTACGGTAAATACCGCAGGCACTTTTACGGTGACTGTAACAGACTCAAACGGATGTGATGGCTCATCACAACCAGTGACGGTGCAAGTAGGTACGGTATCAGCGCCTACTATTAGTCCGACGGGGCCAATAAGTATTTGCGATGGTGAAATGGTTACTTTGAGTGTACCAGTTGGCTATACGAGTTACATGTGGTCAAACAATGGCACAACACAATCTATACAGGTAGGTGCGGCAGGTGACTATTACGTGAATGTGATGCAGGGCAATTGCGCTGCCGTTTCAGATACTGTGAGCGTTAACCTTACGTCAGTTTCAGTGAGTATCACTAATAATGGAAACGATTTATCTGTGAATGGTACCTACAGCAGTTATCAATGGTATCAGGGTAGTTCGCCTATTTCAGGAGCAACAGGACCTACTTATACTATTACCGAGAGTGGCATCTACTCTGTAGTGGTGACTAATGGCAGCGGTTGTGAGGGGCAAAGTAATGCGCTGGAGTTGAGTTATATAGGTATAGATGAAGCCAACTTTGCACAGGAATTGAGTATTTACCCTAACCCTACGGAGCATAATATCATATTAGAAATGGTATTGAATGAGCCACAAGAGTTAACCTTGAGGTTAACTAATGTTCTTGGGCAGGGAATGCTGCCGACAAGGCAGTTGCAAGCAGCGCAATCATTTAGGCAGGAGTTTGACCTAACGGAGTTGCCCAATGGTGCTTACTTCCTGGTATTGGAGAAAGAAAGTCAACGTTTGACGAAGGTGGTGATGAAGAGGTAGGGTGGTTCCTCCCTAACCCTTCCCCAAGGAGAGGGATTTTGAAATTGTCTCTCTACATACTTTTTGCCTGACGAAGGAGTATGCAAAAAGTGAAGGCTGCCTAAAATTGCTTGCTAGTCGCAAAACCAATCATTCATCAGACGCAAAATCTTGCGTCTCTACAGAATTAATAACATTTAAAATGTTGATTTTCAATTTATTACTGAAATAAAACAGTAATATTGCACTCCCTTTTTAAACAGTGTATACTTGTAAATTAACAGTGTTAAAAAGGCGAAAAAAGGGCAAAAAACGCTTTCGTCGACACCCCCGAGGGACTCACGGAAAATCTTGGTCGGCGAATAACACTATACATTTTTTAAGGGGTTAATTCCAGTCGCTATTTTTCTCATCTTTGCCAGCTGTGAAAAAGTTGATACTTGAAAAAGGTAAAGAGCACTCGTTAAGGCGCCGCCATCCGTGGGTTTTCTCGGGTGCTATCTCTAAACGCTCTGATAAATGGGCTGAAGGTGAGCTGGTGGAGATTTACTCTGCTGGCGGTGAGTACTTGGCAACAGGGTATACCTCCCGCGGCTCAATAGCAATAAGGGTTTTATCGTTTGAGAAAACTGAGATAAATCAAGCCTTTTGGAACCTCAAAATTGGCGCGGCTTTTCAGCTTCGTGAGGGGTTGGGTTTGATTGGTAATCTACAAACCAATGTTTTCAGGCTTTTCAATGCTGAGGGTGACCATGTGCCTGGGTTGATTATTGATTTTTACAATGGTACAGCGGTTTTGCAGGCACACTCGGCTTTTGTGCACCAATGTGCCTCTATGATAGTTGAGGCTTTGAAAGCTGCATTTGGCAAGGATTTGCAAGCTGTTTATGATAAGAGTTCATCTGTATTGAAAGATAACACTACTGATGGCTGCCTTTTTGGTGAAGCTACTGAAAGTGAGGTAACGGAAAATGGTTGCAAGTTTCATGTCAACTGGGAGGAAGGCCAGAAGACAGGCTTTTTTGTAGACCAGCGAGATAACCGTAATCTACTGGGTAGGTATAGCAAAGGAAAGAAAGTGCTCAATACTTTTTGCTACTCAGGTGGGTTTTCCGTTTATGCTTTGAAAGCTGGCGCTAGTCATGTCACTTCAATTGATGCCTCAAAAAAGGCGATGGAGTGGGTAGATATCAATGTTTCTCTCAATGGGTTCAATAAAAAGCAACATACTTCACTTACTGGTGATGTGATGGACTATCTGAAAACCTGTGATGATGACTTTGATATCATGGTGCTTGACCCTCCTGCTTTTGCCAAAAGTATTAAAGCCAGGCACAAGGCAGTGCAGGGCTACCGCAGGTTGAATGAGATGGCGATGAGAAAAATCAAATCGGGCGGGTTGATTTTTACTTTCTCCTGTTCACAAGCTGTAGATAGGACCCTATTCGAAAATACCATCCGTGCTGCTGCCATTGGCGCAGGGAGAGAAGTGAGGGTTCTCCATCATTTGAGTCAACCAACTGACCACCCCACTAACATTTTTCATGCTGAAGGGGAATATTTGACGGGTCTGGTTTTACTTATCAAGTAAAAAATTCTTCCCCCAATTAGAATTATTGAAAAAGTGTGGATTCTTTTGCAGTAATTTGCACACTATACTTTAATTAATAAAAAAACCTGTGAAAAAATCTTTTTTGGAGTTTTGTGCTTCTCTCTATGTCTTACTGCATGTAGGTAAGAAGATGATGACGATGACAATGGAACAGTTGGTTGCAGAGGGTCTGCCATGACCGTTAACATAGATGGAACCAGTTTTACACCAACGGGAAAGAACAATACACTTATTGCATTAACTGAGAACGGTGAAGCAGCCAGAAGGTTTGACCTCCGGACTAACGTGAATGGAGGTATTCTAGATTTAGCATTTAGTATGTGGGATGTTAAAGGATATCCTGATGAAGGGGTGCTTGAGAAAGTATATGCTGTTTCGGTTAACCATCCAAAAACACATTGCCACCAGCCTAACAGCAACTCTTCTCATTGCGATGGTTCTTTGATTACTTTCTTTCTTGTTACAAACTCTTTAGACGGCTCATATTGGTCTTTGGGTGAAGATGATTTGAACAGCCATGTTACAATTACTGATAACGATCCTGTTAACCACACTGTAACTGGAGCTTTTGATGCTATTATCGTGAATGATGATGCAGCCGATACTATGCATGTAAGTGGAACATTCACCAATGCCTGTTACAGCTACTATAAATAAAAAAGGTACTGTTGTCAATTCCAAATAAATTAGAAAAAAGTATCTGGAAGTTATGGCTTCTATTCTAACTATCTCGTGTAGCCTTCGGTTATGCCGGAGACTAACTTATTATGATCAGGATTGTAAGCCTCTTCTGACTTCCATATTGCGTATACAAGCAGCAGCAATCTTCTCTGAAGTGCGACAGCCCCCACCATTTTAGTTTGATGGTTGTTTCTCTCATTAATCCGCATATAAATTTCCTTGTGGCCACTATCGAAGCGGGAAGCAGCCAATGCAGGAAAATGCAAAGCCCTTCTTATATGGCGGTTACCCTTTTTGGATATTCTGGTTTTCCCTGCCTGTGCTTTTGTATTATCCTTGCATATCCGGCGATAGCATTAAGTACTGTTTTGGCTTTTGAAAGAAAAGAAGAAACAGGAAAAGTCTTTTTTACGATATAGTTCATGACTTATTTAGCCCCGACATGATCTCTGCTTCTTCTCACTTGTTGTAATTTTTGTTTGTGTAAAACTAATTACTGGTAATTATAAAAGCCCCTCTTCCACATTCGGGAAGAAGGGCTCTCTGTTAAGGCTATATAAAGCTTATTTTTTCCTCTTAATCGTACACCCAACTGATTTGGTGTGGGCCGGGTCACACGCTTTGCCAGCAAGCATACTCTTGATTGAAGTCAACAGGTAGTGGTCACCTACTTTGGCTTTATCCTCATGGTTGTCATCAATAGCTCCGGTATAGGCCAGTTCTAAGTCGCCGTTAAACAAAAACACCTCAGGCGTTCTGGTTGCGCCAAACGCATCTGCTACAACATGGTTTTCATCTACAAGATAGTTAACCATATCATATCCTTTTTCTTGGGCATGGGCCTTCATTTTGTCCAACGCATCAGCTCCATCTCTTTTGGCTTCATTGGAATTAAGCAACACAAAGCCAATTTTCTGGCTTTTGCATAGGTCAGCTATTTGGGTATACCTGTCTTCCCATGCAATCACAAATGGGCAAGTGTTGCAGGAAAACATCACAAGCAGCCCATTCTCCATTTTGGCTTGTTCCAGTGTTAGCTCACCACCAAGTGTTGCGTTTTTCATAGCAACATCGGTTTTAGGGGCTTTATCCCCAATATGGATATCATTGTCTGGCATAAAAGCAAAAGCAGCCATAACAGCTACCATCAAAAAGCTAATTCTAAGTATTGATTTCATCTTAAATTTATTTGGTTACCGATATCACAAACTTACAAAAACACTCCATTAGGTAAGTGTTAAAAAATGTCACTTTTGAAACATATTTCATTTAAATCCATATAAAGCAGTCCATTTGTCATAAAACAAACTGTATGCTATCGACTAAGGATTTTGAAAAAACAATGGCCCTCATGCTACTTGAAAATAGTGTGGACGGGTTCTTTGCTTTTGACGAAAAATTCAGAATTACCGAGTGGAGTAAATCGATGGAAACCCTTACGGGTATTGAGCGTGTTGATTGCTTAGGCAAAAATATTGAAGACACTTTAACAGTGTTGAGAGAGGTGGGCGAAACTCAAAATCTGCGCAAAGTGATGCGCGGCCATAAGGTCATTTCGAAAAACAACCCTTGCTTCTTCCCAAAAACAGGTAAGCAGGGCTACTTTGATTGTCATTACTTTCCAATACCCTCTGATATAGGCCACACCGAAGGTGCCATGGTTATTCTTAGGGACAAAACAGAGCGTTTCCAAAATGACGAAGGCTTAATCAGCCTAGCTGGCAAAGTGGAAAAAACCATCAAATCAAAAACGCAAGGCCTGAAAAGGGCTAATGAAATACTGCGCGAAAAGTTGAAGCAGAAAAAACGCTTTGGCTACGATGTGCTATTGAAAAATATCGAGATAACGGACAGTATCGTATATGCCAAACAAATACAGCAAGTAATCCTTCCACCATTGGAAGACCTGCAAAAAGCTTTCCCAGAGATATTTGTGATGTTTAAGCCCCGTGATATTGTAAGCGGTGACTTCTATTGGCACACCCATATTGATGGCGTAGATTTTATCGCCGCCGTTGACTGTACAGGCCACGGTGTTCCTGGTGCTTTGATTAGTATATTAGGCTTTAATTGTCTCAACCAGGCGGTTCAGGAAGGCTTAAGGCAGCCCTCAGCCATACTTGATTACCTTAACATGAGCCTGAGTAAAGTATTTGATAAGGGCCAAACATCCACCGTGAGAGACGGCATGGATATATCACTCTGTATGATTGATAGAAATGACATGAAGCTAGAATATGCTGGTGCCTTCAATCCGCTATTCATGATACGTAATGGCGCTTTTAGAAAAATAAAAGGTAACCGCCAGCCCATTGGCTCACTGGATGCGAAGAAAACCCAAAGTTTCTCCAACCACATCATTGACTTAAAGCCAGGTGATGCCTTCTATATATTCTCTGATGGCTATATCGACCAATTCGGCGGCCCAGACAATAAAAAATTCAAACAAACCAAGTTTGTCAATACCTTGCTCAATAATCACGACCTGCCTATGGAGTTGCAAGGCGATATTTTAGAGCGTATATTTGAAGAGTGGAGAGGCGAAACATACCAGGTTGACGACGTGCTGGTAATTGGCTTCAGGATTTAAACCAGTCTACAAATGGCTACATGGGGCAAAAACTAAATATTTTAATAATAGAAGAGCTCCTTTCTGAAACTTCTCATATTGAAAGAGAACTGCAACTGGCAAATGTAAATTACAAATCGCTTATTGTAGCCGATAAACCCCTATTCATAAAAGCCCTCAAAGAGTTTACCCCCGATGTAATTCTCTCTGCCTACAGCCTGCCCGACCTACAAATATTGGAAGTGGTAAAAGAAGCAAAAGAAGTACGCAAAGGCGTTCCTATCATCATGCTCACTGGTGAACTGTCAGAAGATATGGCTTTAGAATTCCTCAAGAGCGGTGTCGATGACTATATACTCAAGCCCAACTTCAAGCGCCTGCCACAAGCCATTCTAAACGCATTGAAAAAGAAGGAAATAACCATCCAAAAAGATAAGGCAATTGAAAAACTAAAGCGCAGTGAAGAAAACTTCAAACAGATGATCCGCAACATGCCCATCTCGGTTGCCATGTTTGATAGGGAAATGCGCTACCTGGCTGTCAGCGACCAATGGCTGGAGAAAACCAAAAGAACTGAAGAAGAACTTATTGGTAAAAATCACAATGACTTGGTTCCTAATATATTAGAACGCTGGAAAAAAATAAATGAAGACTGTATTAATGGCAGCAGCGCATCCGCTGATGAAGACATTTTTATAGTACCAAGCGGCGAAAGGCGCTGGATAAGATGGAAAATGCAACCCTGGTTCAATTCTGAAGGTGAAATAGGTGGGGCCGTATTGTTTGTTGAGTCCATCCATGAGCGCAAAGAGGCAGAAGAACGCCTCAAAGCCAGTGAAGAAACCTTTCGCCAACTAGCAGAGAACATCAATGAAGTGCTATGGCTCACAGACTGGAAAACCCGCAAACTACTCTACATAAGCAAAACCTACGAAACCGTATATGGCGTAAGTTGCGAAAGTCTTTATGAGAACTCGCGCTCTTGGTCACAAAACATACACCCCGAAGACCTGGATCGTATAACTATTGCCTACCAACAAAAAGCTGAAAAAGGCGAATATGATGTAGAGTATCGTCTGCAGGTCAATGGTGAGGTCAAATGGGTACGCGACCGAGCGTTTCCTATTAAGAATGAGAAAGGAGAAATCTATCGCATGGCTGGACTAACGCAAGATATTACAGAACTAAAGAAAACAACTAAAGTCTAAAAACTTCCAATCAATTCACTGAAATAGACAGGTGCCTTCATCAGCCTTGAGCCATACCAAGAGAACATTTCCCCATCTACTAATACAACCTTAGCTTTAGGTATCCACTCTTGTATCTCTTTCTGGTGTATCTCCTTAAAAGGAAAAGGCTCTGACGAAAGCAAGACCAAATCGGGCTTTTCCTCCTTTATTTGGTCAATCGTTACAGTCGGATAGCGATAATATTCCTCTTCGTCAAAACAGTTCACCATGCCACACCTTTTCATCAGGTCATAAATAAAGGTATCCTCGCCAATGGTCATATAAGGGCGCTGCCAAATCAGGTAAGCTGCACTCTTTTTGGGTTGTCCCTTCACTAGCTTTTGTAAGCCTTTAAAACCAGTCTTTATCTCTTTCACAATCTCTCCTGCCCTGTCTTTTTTGCCCGTCATCTCTCCTACGGTGCTTATCATTTCCAAAGCCCCTTCCAAGGTACTAATGTCACTCACCCATACCGGGAAAAGCCCTTGCAAATCCTCAATCTGCCACTTCTCGTTCTCTTCTTTATTGGCTATTATCAGGTCGGGTTTTAACTCTGCTATTTTGCTCAGCTTCAGTTTTTTCGTCCCCCCCACCTTGGTTTTTTCCTTGTACCATTCATCAGGGTGAATACAAAACTTGGTGATACCAACTACCTCATCATCCAGCCCCAGGTCATAGAGTAATTCGGTTTGTGAGGGCACCAAAGATATGATACGTTGGGGTGCTTGTTTAACGGTAATAGTATTACCAAGTTGGTCAGTATAAGAGGGCATGGCACAAAGGTGAAAAGAATTTTTCGGAAACATTGTAACCCATCAAATTATCACTTTGTTTTTATATGTTTACAAACCCTTTACTTTTTTGAATGAATATTGATGTAAACCAAAATGGATTTATCATTTTATTCTATACTCCAATAAGCTAATCTTCTCATTAGCTAATTTATTCTACCTTTACTATACCTCTTTAACGCACCAATAATGAAAAGACTAGTAACCCTTCTGACCTTGGTTGGCTTTTTCAGTATTGCCTACAGCCAAAACACGAAACAATCAGTAGCCAAGCCTTCCACCTTTATTGAAAACGCCGGGCAACTCAATGATAATTCCATCAAATTCTATTCGGCCAATAATACCATCCTGATACATAATGACAAAATTGCCATTGGTGAAACTGAAATCACTTTTAAAGCCGCTAATAGTACCCATCCAATAGGCACCAACAAAAACCAACGCATACTCAACTTCTTTGGAAAAGCCCAAAGCATCAACCATATCGCCAATTACCAACAGGTGAAATACAAAAACCTATGGCACGGTATCGACCTTGCATTCACCACCCTGAAAAATGGAGAAGTAGAGTTTCAATTCTTTATTGCACCCAAGGCAAATCCTGATGATATACAATTGGAAATCACTGGTTCAAACATCACTCTGGATGAAACAGAGAAAGGCCTTACTATTACCCAGGATGGAACTCCACTATACAATATCAGTGGGCTTAAAGCCTTTCAGGGAACACACGAAATCGCCATCAGTCCAATTGTAAAAACCAGGGCCGAAGATGCTTATTCCCTGGCCTATTCAGTTGAAAACTACAACCCTGAATATGCACTGGTTATTGACCCTGTTTTGGTTACCATACTTGCATCTGGCGGCACCGACTATGCCTATGAAGTAGCAGCCGCTACCAATGGCGATATATATGTAGTAGGACAAACAGGCACTACTTCGGATTTTGTAACACCCACTCATACACACGGTGGAAGTACAGGTGGCTCTGACGCCTATGTCTCTCGTTTTGATAGTGATATGAACCTATTGGCAACTACTATTATCTCGTCTAGCGGTAGCGATGAATCCTTAGGGCTTACCATAGATACCAGCAATGGAAACGTATTTGTTTGTGGCACCACCAAAAACGCAGCCGACTTCTCAGTCAACCCAATCACATGGGGCACTCCTGCTATCAACGAGCGCAATGGGTTCGTCGCTAAGCTAAACCCAGGCTTAGATACTCTTTATGCCACCACTATTATTTGCTCCAATGAGAAAGATGAAGCTCATTCAGTACTCGTAGGCTACAACTCCGATGTATTTGTAACAGGACAGGTAGGGCATCGCGGAACTTTTGCTTGTAATGGATGCCCTGAAAAAGTCAGCAAAGGTGACAGCAATGGCAATGTAGAAGCCTTTATTACTAAAATGAGTAATGACCTAAGCACCCACATGAAAACCGTGATACTTACCTCTGATGCCGAGGATGAATCCTATGTAGTTAAAGCCGACCAAAACAACCAGATATTTATAGCCGGCCGCACCAAGAATTATGACGACTTCGCTGATAATAAAGAGTATTACGGTGGTTCACCAAATATCAAAGTGGGTTACAGTGCCTTTGTAGCCCGTTTTAATTACAACCTCGGGCTTCAAAAAACGGGCATCCTCGCCTCTGAAATTGTAAGCGATGTAATTCGCACCTTACTCATTGATAATAACGGAAACATATATGTGGCTGGTTTGACGGAAGATGCAAATACCTTCCCAAAAAGCCCCAAATACTATTATGGCAATTCCTTCACTCCTGACGCTTTTGTAGTAAGGTTGAACAATAGCCTAAATAACCACGGAGCCACCGCCATACTCTGCTCTAGCGATAAAGACAAAGCCTATGGCCTTTGCATGGACGCCAACCAAAATATAGTGATAGCAGGCTACTCTATGAACCCTACCAACTTTGGTCAAAACCAAAACCACAATGGACATATCGGGGATGAAGACGGCTTCGTTATTACACTAACTAATGACTTATCGAGTCACATATCCACCGATATTTATAGTTCTGATGGCATTGATATTATTTACGACATTGCTTACACCGCCGATGGTGGCATGGTGGTAGTAGGTGATACCGACGACTCACCTAACCTCACAGATGACCCTAACACAGTATTGGGCAATTCGGCAGGCACAGATGCTTTTGTAATCAAGATTGGTGGTACCATTACCCAATCTCCAACAGAAGAAGCCGATAAGAATTCTGCATCCATCAACGGGAATGAACTACTTATCAATCTATCCGAAG
This sequence comes from Flavobacteriales bacterium, assembly GCA_028281825.1. GTDB lineage: Bacteria > Bacteroidota > Bacteroidia > JANQJC01 > JANQJC01 > JANQJC01. Next base: position 12,424 of record JANQJC010000046.1, on the reverse strand, counting down.
CTGGCTACATAGGTTATGAGATTTACAGCCTGGATGGTAAATTGATGGATATGCACTCAAAAGGCTTCATGCCCCAGGGGCAATACCGTTATACACTTTCTGAGAATAACGTCTCAGGCATCTATTTAGTAAACGTTAGATTGGGGGATGAAATGATTGGACTGAAGGCTTTTGATTAATCCTCCTTCGCTGCTGTCATTAATTTATTCCTGCTTGCGGCCGCAGAGCCGCGACCTCTCTTGTCAACTGCTGTAAACTGCCAATTGCCAAATTACTTAAAGCACTTCTCTCACCCGGTAAACCTGCCCATTAAATTCAACCTTATCCCCAACAGATAAATCCATCAACTTCTGCCCTATCGGCGAAGCAGGAGAAATAACGAATACAGTCGTTCCATCCACTTCCACTTTTCCCACAGCAATAGCGATATAAAAAGTGATTTTGTCCGTCACCACTAAGCTACCCAAAGCAACTTTTGTTGAGCTACCGTCAGCGTTGAACTTGCTCAAAGCCACTTTCATTTCATTAGCCTCATGCAATTGCTTAGTGGCTTTTTCCTGCTCTAGTTGGGCCATAGCCCTGCCTGTCTCATGCTTATCACCTACTGTGCTTTTATTCTCATTATTCGCCGCATCGGTTGCAGCATCCAATGCATCCTGCGCATGCGCAATACGTTCCTCAACGAAGTCAAGGCACTTTTGGTAAATCGCATGTTTGGAAATTGAGGGCATAATGGGTAAAGATACTCGTTTACTTTTGAGGCAAATCTGTCACTTCAATACCTATATCAAATAGTAGTTTGTCAGTATAACCGCAATCATTAAAATCAAACGGGTTATCTTCATATCCATCCACTACATCCAAAAATTTACTCGCTAATATATTCCAAGCGTCTGGGGGCAACTCAATCCAATGCTCTTTATGTATATCTAAGGTAATGTAATTGGAAACCTTTAATGTTAGTTTATCCAATTTACAGAGGTCACCATCATTGAACTTAGAAAGTTGTCGAAACTTTTCTGCGAATAATGCTATGTCCTGCGCCTCACCAATAAATCTTACTTTATCTGGAAAGTAAACAATAGTAATCGCATTAGGGACCTTAATTTGTAATCTATATTTTCTAAAAAAGCCCATGTATTCTGGCTTCTGATTCCTGACTCCTGGCTTCTTCCTAGTTAGCCATCGCCTGGATGATATCGTGCTTGGTGATAATCTTATAATCGCCAGTCTCTTGCTTAAATAGCAGTGCACTCACATCCTTGCTAAACTTGCTTGAAACATCCTCAATACTATCCTGAGGGCCTACCTCTGGGAAAGGAGGCAACATAATTGTATTAACCCCTTCAGCCTTCAAATCAGGATTTTCCAATAACTTAGAGAATAATACTCCCTCGGTCAATGAACCCACTGGCTCCCCATTGCTGAATACTGGCAATTGAGAAATATTGTTTTCTGTAATCTTAGCCAATGCCTCACTCACAGGGGCATCACCATCTACATAAATAAGCTCATTATTGTCTCTTCTGCGTATGTCAGCAACTGTTATACTATCCCTGCCTAAGAAACCACGGTCACGCATCCAGTCATCGTTAAAAATTTTACCCACGTAGCGGCTACCATGGTCGTGAAATATCACAACTACCACATCATCCTTGGTCAGCTTGTCCTTTAATTGCAATAAGCCCTGAACAGCACATCCTGCGCTATTACCCACAAATATCCCTTCCTCCTTCGCCAAGCGACGAGTCATAATCATTCCATCTTTATCCGTCACCTTTTCAAAAAGGTCTATCACATCAAAGTCGACGCACTTAGGCAATATATCTTCACCAATACCCTCAGTTAGGTATGAGTAGATTTCCTTCTCATCAAATATCCCTGTCTCTTTATACTTTTTGAAAACCGAACCATAAGTATCTATTCCCCAAATCTTGACATCTGGGTTTTGCTCTTTCAAATAACGGCCTGTGCCTGAGATAGTACCTCCAGTACCCACACCCACTACCAAGTGAGTGATTTTGCCCTCAGTCTGTTCCCAAATCTCTGGACCCGTAGTTTCATAATGAGCCTCCACGTTACTTTGGTTGTCGTATTGGTTAGGATAAAAAGAGTTAGGTATCTCTGCATTCAATTTCTTCGCAACCGAATAATAACTGCGAGGGTCATCAGCAGCCACATTAGTTGGCGTAACGATAACTTCAGCGCCCATAGCACGCAATATGTCCATCTTTTCCTTCGATTGCTTGTCAGGCATAGTGCATATCAGGCGATAACCCTTAACAATACAAGCCAATGCAAGGCCCATACCCGTGTTACCCGACGTGCCCTCTATCACCGTTCCGCCCGGTTTCAGGATACCCGCTTTTTCAGCATCTTCTACCATCTTCAAGGCCATACGGTCTTTGATGGAATTACCTGGGTTAAACGTTTCAAGCTTCACCAAAACAGTGCAAGGTAAACCCTTTACTATCTTGTTCAACTTGATAAGTGGCGTATTGCCTATGGTTTGGAGTATATTATCGTAGTACATGCCGCAAAGATATATGATGCCTTTGAGAGCCGAAAGCGAATAAGCACGGAATAATTAATTTAGGAGCAAATTAAATGATATGCCATTGAAAAACCTTTGTACTATCTTGCTTTTATTGATAATCACTTTGGCTTCAAGTTTGGCCCAAGCCCAACCCAAAGAAGTCACAGACGCACAGATGGCTGAGTTTATAGCAGCAATAGAAAATGATGCTAAAAAACTGAGGGAAGTACTTGAGCAAACAGAATACCGCTCCGACCTTGACAAGCAACGCACGGTAGAATTCACCATCGACACCTTTAAAATAGAGCGCATGATGCAACTGCGCCTTAGCATTGATTACTCTACAGCAGGTATGGTCAACGCTGGGAGCGATACCGAAGAAGAATATGATAAAATCCTGAACAAATATTACCAATTACTACTCAGTCGACTCAATGACAAAGACAAGGAAACCCTCAAACAATCACAGAGAAACTGGATAGCCTTCAGGGATAGTGAACAACAACTCAATCGCTTACTTACAGATGAATCATATTCAGGCGGTGGCACTATGCAAAGTTTAATCGCCATGAGCCGTTCACTCGAACTCACCAAAAAACGCGTATTTGAAATTCATCAATATCTATGCAGGATTTATTAGCTGTAATTAGCTTTCCAAACATTCTAAACTGATTAACTTTCTAAACTTGAGACCAACAATAAAACAACTTTTTGACTCCATCCCCTCCCGTTTCAGGCCTGAGAAAACAGAAGGCATGAGCTTGCTTTTTCATTTCGATTTAAGTGGAGATGAACCAGTGCAATATACCGTCACCATCAAAGATGGTCAATGCACACTTGAGCAAGGCTTGAATGGTGAACCCAACTGCATCATCAAAGCCAAAAGCCAAACCTATATCGATATTGAAACAGGAAAAGCTAATCCACAAATGGCCTTGATGATGGGCAAAGTAAAGGTGAGCAACATCGGTGAGATGATGAACTTTGCTAAAGTATTCAGGAAATATGATGCTACCAGAACCGAAGAAAAACCACAATCTATTCCTAGCCGCAAACCCACCCAAGGCCCTTTGGTGGGCTTGAGAATATTAGACTTAACACGCCTCTTGCCCGGCCCCCTCGCCACCATGATGATGGCCGACATGGGCGCCGAGGTCATCAAAATTGAAGACCCCGACGACCCCGATTATATTAGAAATTTTCCACCAATGGTAGGGAAAGACTCTGCTTTTTACCTCTCTTTAAATCGCTCCAAGCGCAGCCTCTCACTCAACATGCGCAGCGAAGAAGGTAAAAAAATCTTCCTCGACCTGGTAAAAACAGCGGATGTTGTCATTGAACAATTCCGTCCCGGGGTATTGGATAAATCTGGCATAGGTTACCAGGCCGCCAATGAGGTCAACCCAAAAATAATTTACGTTTCCATCACAGGCTATGGGCAAACTGGCCCCTATGCCCAAAGAGCAGGCCACGACCTAAATTACATCGCCTATTCGGGAGTGCTCGGCAATATTGGAACGAAAGAAAAACCAATCATCCCAGCGCCACAATTAGCAGATGTTGCGGGTGGTTCCTATGCAGCAGTCAATGCCTGTCTGGCTGCTCTATTCGCAAGAAACACCACAGGCCAAGGCCAACACGTGGATATCTCTATGACAGATGCTGTGATGCCTCTCACTTCTCTTATCTATGCTGAACACAGCGCAGGGGTGAAGGTGGATAGAAACAGTTTTTCCCTCTCAGGCTCACGGGCTAACTATAACGTCTATAAATGCGAGGATGATAAGTTCATTGCTTTGGGGGCTTTAGAACCCAAGTTCTGGAATGGCTTCTGCGATATGGTACAAAAACCTGAATGGAAAGACCGCATTATTGATGAAGGTGAAAAAGCGGAAGAACTTATACAACAGGTTTCTCAACTAGTCCTCACCAAAACCCGCGACGAATGGGTGGCAACCGCTGAAGGCCATGATATCTGCCTGGCTCCCATCTTGGAAATGGATGAATTGAAAGACAACGAACAACTCAAAGCCCGTGAAATGGTCTATGAAATGGAAACCGCCAATGGTGAAAGATTAAAAACCATTGGGGTGCCTCTAAAGTTCTCCAACACACAAGCCAAACCAGCTTGGGCAGCACCAAACCTGGGAGAAGACAATGAAGCTATTTTAGCAGAACTAGGAATATCACAGGAAAAAATTACATCTTTAAAAGAGCGGAGAGTAATCTAAGCATGTTAAAAACCAACACCAGAAGACAATTTTTCAAAAAACTGGGAGCAGCTACTGGGGCTATTACCATTGGTTCGTGGCTAGACCCCATTAATGCCCTGGCTATTGATAATGCCTTTGAACGTATCCTCGCCAAAACACCTGAAGAAAGCGCTAAAGACGAAGAATTCTGGTATTGGGTACGCCAATCCTACACCCTCAATTATAGTTTGGTTAACCTGAACAATGGCGGAGTAAGCCCACAACCGAGAGTGGTACAAGAGGCCTTCGAGAACTTCAATAACATGAGTAATGAAGCGCCCTCTTACTATATGTGGAGGGTATTGGACAAAGGCCGGGAAAGGTTGAGAAATTCACTGGCCGACTTTGCAGGGTGTTCACCTGATGAAATAGCCATCAACCGAAATGCTACTGAGGCTTTGGATACTATTGTGCTTGGCCTTCCATTGAAAAAAGGTGACGAGATTGTCCTTTCTAAATATGATTACCCACACATGGTTAATGTTTGGAAGTTGAGAGAAAAACGCGATGGCATCAAACTTAAATGGGTGGATTTACCTATGCCCATTGAGGATAAGGATAAAATAGTCTCGTTGTTTGAAGAACAGTTCACCAGCAAAACCAAGCTGGTGCACATCACCCACATTATTAATTGGACAGGGCAGATACTTCCCGCTAAAGCAATTGCCGCCAAGGCTCACGAGCGCGGTATTGAAGTATTGGTAGATGGAGCGCACAGCTTCGCCCACTTGAATTACAAAATACCTGACCTTGATTGTGACTACTTTGGCACCAGCCTTCACAAATGGCTCTGTGCCCCATTTGGCACTGGCTTGCTTTACATCAAAAAAGACAAGATTTCAAAGGTCAACCCGCTTTTCCCGAATGTGGAGATAGAACTTGACGATATCCGCAAGTTTGAGCATCTGGGTACTCGCAGCTTCCCAGCTGAGTATGCCATTAAAAATGCATTGGATTTTCACCTTAATATAGGCCCAGAAAGGAAACACGCCCGCCTAAGCTACCTGCGCAGCTACTGGACAGATAAAGTAAAAGACCTGCCCAAAGTGAAGTTCTTCACCTCCCAACAGGATGAGTTTTCCTGCTCCCTTTTCACATTTGGTATCGATGGTTTTTCTCCCGCTGAATTGGAGCAGGGATTAATGAAGAAATATAATATCCACACCAGCCTGGTTAACCACGAGGCTGTCGCAGGGGTACGGGTTACCCCACACGTGTATACCTCCACTAAAGACCTTGATGTATTGGTGAATGCAATACGAGAATTAGCTGTCTAGCCGCTCTTTTCTCGCCTTCACAAAAGCCTTCTCTTCATCCTTGTCTAGAAATATCCAAAACAAGGGAGAGTATCCTCTCAACTCACCTGTTCCCGGGCTATATACAGGTACACGTGGCGCAATGGCAACTACGTTTTTCTCAATCTTCCAGTTCTGTTTATCCAAATGCCACTTCTCTTTTATCTTAATGGATAAAATATTTTCCGAAAAATCGGTCTTCACCACTCTCATATCCAATACAAGGGTCTCTGGATTCTCTACATAGTGGGTATCTACCCGGGCAAACATGCCCTTTGCTGAATCTGCACTAATAGGGTCACCCGTCCAATACTCATAAGCTTGCAACTCGCCATCATATACCCCCTGAACCACTTCTCTGAATAGTTTTGAAAACTCACTAAAGTCTTCGTCTTCAGGGTCATCAAAAAAAGTCTTTTCGATATCCACCGAATGTATCATGGTCTTGGTCCACGCTTTTTGTTCAGGCACAGCAGGTCCTTCTTTTTGCTTGCAACCTACTGCTAATATGATGGCGGCAAGAGATAGGTAATTTAGATACTTCATATTGGTTGGTTTTATCTCGATGTACTATTTTCTATCAATCGAATGAAAAAATTAATGCTTTCCTTGTAATTATCAATTCCGTGCTTTTCATTGTTTCCGTGAATCCTTTGCAAAGCTTCACTATCCATCCTGATTGGTTGAAACCGATAAACGTTCTTGGCTACCCCATGAAAATGTTTTGAATCAGTTCCTCCTACATCTAAGAATGGAGCAACTATCACGTCAGGAAATACCTCTGATATAGTGGTTTGTAGTATCTTAAAACTCTCAGAATTAATATCAGCCACAGGTGATGCTTCCGTACCTTCATGCATGGTATGTTTCTTTACTTCCACTCTTTCATCGTCTATTACTTCTCTATCACGTTGCAATAAGTACTCTATTGTGTGCCCGGGCAAAATTCTATGATTCACAATAGCTTTTGCAGTTGTTGGTAATACGTTTTCCTTTGTTCCAGCATGTATAATAGTAGGTGCAGTTGTTGTGTGCATAGTTGCCCTTGCCGAATTACCCTTTGACAATTCATTTATCACCAACCTCTTGAATAACCAACGATTGGCCATCGCCATTTTCATTGGAAAACTCATTTCAGGCCCAATATAATCAAACAACTGTCCCGTCACCCCAGTTATTGTCATAGGATATGGATTGGCCTCCAGTCGAGCTACGGCATTACTCAATATGCCTATAGCCGTCTCTTTGGGAGGCATTGAAGAATGTCCGCCTTTATCATTAACTACCAACTCAAATGTCACATACCCCTTTTCGGCAGTTCCAACTACTGCCACAGGTTGTGATACCCCAGGCACTACTCCTGAAAGAACAGTCCCCCCTTCATCTACCAAAAACTCCAGTTCAATATTATTACCCTCCAGGTACTCTGCCACTTTCTTAGCACCCTCAGCGCCACCAATTTCCTCATCATGGCCAAACGAAAAGTACATAGTGCGCTTCGGTTGATATCCCTTGGCTAAAAGGCATTCGGCGGCCTCATGCAAAGCCATCAATTGGCACTTTACATCCTGGGTTCCCCTGCCATGGATATATTCTTCCGAAACTTCTCCCGAAAAAGGAGGTGCTTCCCACAAATCAAGTTTGGCTGAGTCAACAGGCACCACATCCTGGTGAGCCATAAAAAGCACTGGTTTGAGGCCGTTATCCGTACCTTGCCACTTGTAAAGTATCGTTAGCTCATTGATATACTGCTTTTCCAACAAGCTGTCCATCAAAGGAAATTCTTCGGCCAGAAAATCATGGAAAGTGAAAAACTCCGAACTGTCCATCTTTGACGGGTCCTGCCAGGAAATTGTTTTGTAGGTTATCGCTTCGGAAAACCTACTTACAACCACTTCATCCAAGTCAATATGCGGGATAGCGCTAACCTCTAGTTGTTTGGACTTTACCATTAGGGTTCTCCCTAAAACAATGCCCAATAGTAGGACTATCCCACAAACCAACAGTAATATTAATTTCTTAATCATTTTGAACTATTTACATTATCAATTAATTGCCCAAAGCTATTTTTAAAACCTCTTTCGCCTTCTCCAATTCTCCCTTCTTCACAAATATAGGTTTCCCATACTTCACCATCACTTTTGAGAAAGGAAAAGCATTTCTCTTTTTGTCCCAGGTATTGAGTTTAAACTCTCGGCTGGCACTAAATTGCACTGGTATAATGGGTAATCCCGAGTCTTCTGCCATCATCAATACACCTGGTTTTATCACCTTCACTGGCCCTCTTGGCCCATCAGGGTTAATCACTGTTGAATAGCCTCGCTTTAAATGCTCCACCACATCTTGCAAAGCCTCTTTGCCAGAATTACCTGAAGAACCCAATGCCAATTTCTTCACCCCCATAAAGCCCAAACTATAGTGTATCGGCTTCATAAACCAAAGCGGGTGATTAAGCCATATTTGCTTTTCCCTCACCTTGTTAAACACCATAAAATACATGCTTAGTTGGTCATGCCAAAAGCAATAAATCACCCCATTATGCCCTTGCAAGTTCTCCTCCCCAACATGTTCTATCGAACAGCTAATTCTAAAACTATCCCACACCAACCTCATAAAAACAGCCACTATCCATGAAATAGCCAGGTACAAAGGCCGGATGAGTATGGGGATATTATCAACCCTGTAAGGCATAGCTACAAATGTAGCTTATTCCCAAAATAAACCTCTAACCTTCTTTTTTACCACTCAAATAGATGCTTCAATCTGTTTAATACATACATTAGTAACCGCACTTTTACTCTTTAATGAAAATGAAAAACCTAAAATTACTAGTAATAGCAGTCTTTTTTGTTAGCTGTCTTGTTTCTACTCTATATTCTAAAGCCCAGTCTCCACAAGCAATAAGTTACCAGGGGGTAGCAAGAGACATCGCAGGTAACATATTAGCAAACCAAAACATAAGCTTGAGGCTTACTATATTGAGTGGAAGCCCAACGGGAATAACCCAATACGCCGAAACTCATTCTTTAACCACCAATATTTTTGGGCTTTTCAACACTGCAATAGGAACAGGAACTCTAGTTTCAGGCAGTTTTTCAGGTATTAACTGGGGTGGTAACACCCATTATGTAAAAGTGGAGCTTGACCCCAATGGTGGTGGTAGTTTTACAACGCTTGGTACCACACAACTATTAAGTGTACCCTATGCCCTCTACGCTGAAACATCAGGAACAGGAGGGCCAACCGGGCCAACTGGTCCTTCAGGTGCTGACGGCACAAATGGAAGCACAGGCCCTACAGGAACAACGGGCGCTACTGGCCCCACAGGCTCAGGAGGCTCTGGGGGCAACACCTTAAATCAGGCATACAACCAAGGTGGCCCTGGTGCGGGTAGAACCATCACGGCCAACTCAGGAGAAGTGGAGATAACCAGCGCTACTTTGGATGGAGTTGCCTTGCGTGTTAGCCAAAGTATGAGTGGTGTTGCCATTTTGGCAAACAACACTAATACCTCAAGTGCATACTCGACTATGCAGGCCAGCACAACAAGTTCAAACACGTCAGTAGGTGCTGTTGTAGGTAATACAACAGGTGCGGCGTATGCCCTTACAGGGCAGGTTCAATCAACAGCCACCGCGTCAACTGCTGTATATGGTAGTAACCTTAGAACTAATGGAGGCTTGGGTGTTGAAGGTATTGGCTTTAATGGCACAGCTGGGCAAACTAATTATTCACAGGGCTTCGGCATATATGGGGAGAATTTTGATGCGATTGCTCCTATTGCCAATGCAGTGGGAGTAGCCGGAAAAGGGTATTACGGCGTTTTAGGCGAAGACAGGTACTTGGGAGGTCAAAGCGGGGCCTATGGTGTGTTTTCCAATGGCAACTCAGGCGCTTCAGGCCTAAAAAGCTTTATGATTGACCACCCAATGGATCCCAGCAATAAATTCCTAAAACACTTTAGTATTGAGTCAAATGAAGTGATTAACATGTATCGTGGTAATGCCACTTTTGATTCTAATGGAGAAGTGATTGTTGAGATGCCCCATTACTTTGATGCCATCAACAGGAATTTCAGCTATCAATTAACCTGCGTTGGTGGATATGCTCCAATTTACGTGAAAGAAAAACTGGATGATGGAAAGTTCATTATAGCAGGTGGCTTTGAAGGACTTGAAGTATCATGGGTAGTGCACGCTGAACGAAACGACCCTTACATTCAGCAATACCCTTATCACAAAGAAGTCGAAGTTGAAAAAACAGAAAGAAGTAGGGGAAAATACCTCATTCCAGCGTTGTATGGAAAAGATGATTCATACAAAATGTTCCCAGACTTGAATAAAAAATTAGACCAAAAAGAAATTGAAATAAAATAAGCCTCAATAAAAGAGCACTTCAGAAAGGTATCGAAAACAAGATGTCCTTTCATTGGATTTAATAAAAAACTGTTTTCCAACGCCTTAACCAATTCTTCGATTAACGTAAGAAGAATCGCCTAACGCACTAGGGTAACTCAATCTTTTTAAATACATTTGACTAACCTAATTCCTATGGGATGAAGTACCTTATTGCCATATCTTTTTTAATCATCTCATTAGCTTGTGATGCACAAACCGTTTTATACAATAATGGCAATGTGGCTCACCTTAATCCTGGTTGTGTTGTTTTTATCCAAAATGGTGATGTGAGAAATGAAAACGGTCTCATCAATAATGCCGGCCGTATGATTATTGAGAAAAATTTCATTAATAATGATACTGCTACTTCTGGCAATGCAACAGGTCAATATGAGATACAGGGGAACTTCACCAATAATCAAACCTTTATTGAAAACCAGGGAGGAGTAACCCTAAACGGAGACAACCAGCAAATCACAGGCAGTGTAGTGACCTCTTTTTATGACCTTACCTTGGCTGGTACAGGCATCAAAAGTCAAACCCTAGATGCCCGAGTTAAGAATACTTTAAACCTTAACGACCGCGAATTATCTACCGGTGGTAACATGATGTACGTGGACAATCCGGCGCCAAATGCAGTAACGGAAAGTGGTGGATTTGTGAGCAGCACGGGCACTGGTCGCCTGTTCAGGGAAATGAATCAAATCTCCAGCTACCTTTATCCTGTAGGCTCTAGCACTGGAACACCAAGAATACGCCCACTTCAACTCACACCATCAACTGCCGCGGGAGATGCTTTTGCTGTTCGATTTGCCAATATCGACCCATCACTGGAAGGTTTTGACCGCGCATTGAGTGCAGCCAACGTTTGCGACATTAATGATAAATATTACCATTTAATACAACATACTTCGGGTACTTCAAGCACTCGCATCACGATGAATTACATAGCATCGAATGACGGTACCTGGGCAGGTATAGGGCACTGGCAAAACAACCCACAGTGGCAAAACACAAGCAATGCCGCCTCAGGAACCGGTGGCGGGTACAACCAATTAACCATTAACAACTGGGGCAATTTCACTTATCCTGCATTTGCATTAATCAACTTTGGGTTAACCCCAACAATCACTTTTTCTGGCAATACGCTTATTACTGCGGCAGGTGCGGCGAGTTATCAGTGGTATCACAACGGCAACCCGATACCTGGCGCAACGGGCCCTACACATGATGCCCTCACTACTGGTAGCGGAACCTACTATGTTGAAGTAACCTATGCAGATGGATGTCGTGGCAATTCGCCATTGATTGAGTTTAGCCCTGATGGCATGGACGAAATTGAAGGACTCAAAAGCTTCTTACTATTCCCTAACCCAGGAAGCGGACAGTTTACCATTATAGCTGAAATGGAATTTGTTAGTGATTTTGTCATTTCCTTTAGCGATATGCTAGGCAGGAAAATTCGTCAGGATATTTCTCTCTCAAATGTTACAAACATCAACGAGAGAATTGACCTGGATGAGCAAGCCAACGGCGTCTACTTTATTAATCTGATGTCTAACAATGGAAGAAAAACCGTCAGATACATTAAAAACTGATACTATGAACAAGCCCGATAAGTAGGGCACTGTGAAACTATTGATATGAAAAAACTACTACTTGTAACGATATCGGCCATATTATTCACTGGTGTAGTGATGGCGCAGCCAAGCAATATGGGTGTAGGAACAGTTACTCCAGACCCTTCGGCCGCTTTGGATGTTAGCTCAACTACAATGGGTCTATTGGTACCCAGATTAACTACCATTCAACGCAATGCTATAGCGAACCCAGCTACGGGACTTCTTGTATATGATACTGACACAGATAACTTCTGGTACTTTGATGGTACTATTTGGGTAATGGCGATAGGTCCTGCAGGGCCTCAAGGTCCTACCGGGCCAA
>JANQJC010000128.1 GCA_028281825.1 Flavobacteriales bacterium | reverse complement strand
AGCTGTTGAGAAAAGCAAAGACCCTCAAGAAGAAAAGCCTAAGGAGGAGCCACTAAGTAAAACTGCCTTTAAAACGGAATTAGCCCAGAAATATCCAGTTGGTATTACTGAAGAAACTATCAGTGAGGCTGGTAAGAAAATTACTCGATTGGTTGTAAACAGAAAAGGTATTGCCAATGAGTACCAAAAAGTGAAGTGGAACTGGGGAGGTGTATACTACTTCAAGAATGGAGAAAGCATCTCCAAAGCGGTTTATGACAACGAAACTACCTGGTAAGTCTACTTACCCTTCATTTGCAAGTCTTTTAGATAATGGTCTGGGACTTGATATCCCAATGACTTAGCTTTATTGGCAAATTCAAGTGCCTGGCTATAGTTTTTCATTTGATAGTGACATACTGAAATGTTGAAATAGGACTTGGGGTTATTTGGTTGTATCTTCATTGCAGTTTGGAAGTCGGCCAATGCTTCATCTAGACGTCCTAAATTATATTTACAGGTGCCTAAATCAAGCCAGGCCAATACTTCATTGGGATTATAGTTAACCACCTTTGTATAGCCTTCAATCGCCTTTTCATACTGTCCGCCTTTTAGTTGTGTAATAGCCATATTGAACCATATCTTTGGGTTGTTGGGCTCAATGGCGGCGGCTTTTTCATAATCTGCGTATGCCTTCTCATACTGTTGCAAGGCTCCATAGGCGTTGGCTCGATTGTGATAGGCCCTAAAGTTTTGGTCATCCAATTCAAGCGCTTTATTATAAAACTCAATAGACTTTTGTGCATACTCGGTTTGCTTGCCTTTTTGCTCACCCAATACATTGTAAGCATTACCAACGTTTACATATATAGTGGCATCACTTCCATCTATTTGAATAAACTTTTGATAATCTTCCAATGCCTCATTGGGCCTCCCATTTTGGCCATAGTAGTTTCCCCTATTTTTGTAAGCCACATCAACTTGTGGATATTTTTCAATCACATCCGTCCAAAGGGTTTCACTATTCTTCCAAACTAGTGTCCTGGCATGGGTAACTTGAAAAAAAACAATGGTTGCAATCCCTAAAATGCCATAAGATGCATATTGCAACACTTTTAAATTGCTTTTTTGCCTCAAGTGCCAAACTCCATATCCGATAATGTAGAAAAGGCCGAGATAAGGCAAGTAGGTGTATCTATCAGCCATAATAGCCCTGCCCACAGAAATAAACTGAAGTACCAAGGCCACTGTTACAAAATAGAAGCCTATCCCAAAGAATACCACTCGTGTTTTCTTAAGAGACCATGCGGTAATCCCCAATAAACCTAATATGATAAACGGAGAAAGTGGAAAAATGATAGGCAACTCACCCAAGCCATCCAGGTTGGGGTAGGGATAAAATGTGGAGAGCTTAATAGGGGCAAATAGCTTTACGATGTACATCATAGCACCATAAGAAGCGAATTGAATACGTTGCCAAAATGTGTACAACTCAAAATCAGCGATGGCACCTTCTGATTGCACCTGAACAGCTTTTAAGCCGTAAAAAACTGAAAGTGCCAAGAATGGTATTTTCTCAATAATTAGTTGAGCATTTAGTTTTCTTTTGAGAAGAAAATCCACTAAGAGCATGGTGATAGGCAAAACTACGGCCATAGCCTTTGACCAGATGGAAAACACAAATAAACCAATTGAAAGGAGATATAACAATCCCATTTTTAGCCTGGAGGTGGATTTGATATAGAACAGGTAGGCTATGAACGAAAGCAAGTAAAAGAACACATAGAGTACATCTTTGCGTTCGGATATCCAGGTCACTGATTCAACGTGCATAGGATGAATACCAAAAAACAACGAAGTGATGATGGCAATCTCTAGTTTATTACCACTTAGTAGATAGATAAAAAGAAACACCAATAAGGTATTGAGTGTGTGGAATATCAAGTTGGTTCTGTGATAAGGCTCTGGGTCAAGTCCACCTTTTTGAAAATCAAGCGCAAGAGAATATATCGTGACTGGATGATAGTTCATGATGGTATTAGTAGTCCATATCTCTTTGATATGTTCCATTGATAGGTCACCTCTAAGCAAGGTGTTTTCTATCACGTAGGCAGTGTCATCCCAATTGGTTAAATCGCAGTCAAGCGAAGGTTTGAAGCAAACCCAAGTAATGATTAATATAAGCGCGCAACTAATAGCTGGCCATAGGAGCTTTTTAAACTTATTTTCAGGCTTTGGGGTGTTTTTCATCGCTTTGCCAGCCACTTTCTTGTTTCCCTGCTTTTCTTGAGCCTGCTTACGTTTACCTTTTTTGTTTGACATTGCCGCACTTTGAGTCGCAAATTAAATAATTGTGATAAAACGAACTGGTATTGTAGGATTATTTCCTTTCGTAATGTAATTGCACTAAGCCTTTAGGGAATGATGTAGCCTTTTTCAATTTAAGGCTCTCCTTTTCTCTACCTGGCTTGAATAGTGGAATACCTTTGCCTAGCATAATAGGGATAATGGAAATGACGTATTCATCAATCAGGTGGTGCTTCATTAGTTCAAAAACTATCCCACTGCCGCCATCACAATAGATGTTTAGGCCATCATTCTGCCTGATTTCAGCTATAAGGTCCTGAACGCTTGTATTCCAATACTCTACATTCTCATCTTTTCCTGTTTTTGAGCTGGAAAGCACGTAGCACTTTTTATCAGAATGTGGGAAGTCAATACCAAAGCTTAAAACTTTATCGTAAGTTTTTCGACCCATAATTACGGTGTCGACAGTCTGGATGAATTTGTAGTAGCCGTAATCTTCGCCTTCTTGCTCTACGATGGATAGCCAAGTGATATCGTCATCTTCGCCAGCTATAAGACCATCAAGGCTCATGGCGATGTAAAGCACCAATTTTCTTTGAGACATTTATTAAAGAATAAAAATAAGGAGGTGAAGGTAAGGTTTTGCCTACAGAAAGACGAGTTCAATCAGTTTAATAATGCCACCAGTCACCAAAATGGATATGATTATTGAGCAGATAACTATAAAAGGTTTCCTTTTTCGTTTACTAGCTTGTTTTTCTTTCCAAAAGTCCAGAAAGGCATAGGTTTCAGCAGAACTTGCCTTCTTGATGTCTAGTTTTCTCTTAGGGGCATCCTGGTGTTCTTTTAATTGTTCGAATGCAGTTTTTCTTTTACCCAAGATGGCCTTATTGTATTTGATTGCCCTAATCATTGCACTAGCCGAACCACCAAAACCACCCATGACGTTTATTTTTTGATTATGCTTTTAAGATAGTTAAAACAAAAAATATTCACAAGAAAAATGCCATTTTTCGTATGTGAAAAAATGTTAAATATTAAAAAAAGTAAGTGTTTTAAAACACATATCCAAGGCCAAATTCTGAGTAATCAGCTTTGGTGACGTGAGCTTTGAGAGCGATATAGCAAAAGAGGTGGTCATTAAAGCGGTATCTTATACCAGAACGGTTATAAATGTTCTTGTCTCTCTTACGAGTATTGTGCAAATAGTAGCCCACATGTTGAAAAAAAGAAAGTTTATGCAGTAGCATTTCAAACCCGCCATGAATACCCATGCGAGCAATGTCCGTGGTATTATTGTGGGTTTCACCAGCTTGTTCTTTTGTATACTTGATGGTGTTGTCGTAAAAGAGGTCTATCCCGCCGCCGACAGCCCAATTGTGGTGAATCACCCTTGAATAATCGCCCCAGAGGGAGTAGGCAGTGTATTTCTTACCCCCAGGAATGATGTTTTCTTTGATGCCAAATGCCCCAGCCACACTAAAAATGTTCTTCTTTTTGTCTGGAATACTATCCCTGTTGTAGTCTGCTTCGTCATAGGGTACCTTATAATGAAGCCCAAGTGTTAACAGTGGTAGGTTAATTCCAAGGTTAGGGGATTTCATCAAGGTGTTGGAAAGGTGTAGAATCTCTATGCCTGCATCTAAATCGAAGTTGGGGTGAATATGAAAACGGGCTAGATACTGGAAATTCACTGCTAAATTGATGTGACTGCCAATGGCAATGTTTTTGTGGTTTTCAATTCTGTCAAATGGCTTGTTTACATAAGCTAAACCTGCACCCATAGTGATGCAGTTCTTGAAGAACTTGCTTTTTCCCTTAGCATAGTTCAGGCGTACCATTAGTATTTCGACATTGCCCAGGTAATCGGGGCTGCCGGGGTTCAGGTGCATGAAACTGTATTCAATAAGAGGGTATTCATGGCTTCGCTGCCATGCCTTTTTGCCATTGGTTTGTTTGCTAACAACAATTTCTCCTTCCCAGGCGTGTTGCTGAATGAGATATTTCATGCTCCCGTAGTGAGGAGCAATGAAACCATAATGCCCGCGGACGCCAATGGAATAACCCTTGAACTTGCTGTTTTCCTGGGCATGGGTATTCATGTTGCCTATAAGCAGAAACGATAAGAATAAAAATGCTGCTGTTCTCAATTTTTGAAATCTGTGGTGTAAAAATAGTGTATTCCATCTATTGGCATAAATCATTCCTTACATTTGCGCCAAGCTTATTATATATGAAACTAAAGATTAGTTTGTGGGCTTTGATGTTGATAAGTATTTCAACCTTTGCCCAAGATGCCGAGTACCTGAACAAATTAGCGGCGCAGCATATCAATCAAGGTAATTACACAGCAGCTGAAAATGCTTTGAATAAGGCAATTGAGCGGGAGGCGAATAACTATAAGTCATACTACTACCGTGCGGTAGCCAGGCAAAAACTGGATAGGGGGCAAGAGGCCCTTGATGACCTTGATAAAGCAATCAGTTTGAGCGATACTTTTTTTGTTGCATACAAAGAGAAGGGGATTATATTAGCTGCGAATGATGAGCATGAAAAAGCTTTAGAGGCTTACAATAAGGCGCTTAAGCTTCGCTCAGGTGACATTGGCGCACATTATTACAGAGGTGTTTCCCACTTTGAAATGATGCAGTTTAAGGAAGCACTTGATGATATGACTTTAGCTTTGAAAGCTAATCCTTTCCTTACGCGCGGGCGATATATTATGGGCAATAGTATGCAAAGGCTAGGCAATAACGATGGGGCTATGAAGGAGTACACCAAAGAGCTTTTGAATAATCCTGAGTGCTTTGAGTGTTATTACAACCTGGGAACTATCTATTTGGACAAGAAGGAGTTTGTAACAGCACAGGAGATGTTTGATAAGGCTTTGACTATCAACCCTAAGTTTTCCTATGCCCTTTATAATAGAGGTGTCGCAAAATACAAACAGAAGAATAGGTTAGCAGCTTGTGAGGACTGGGAAAAGTCATATGCTTTAGGCTATAAACAGGCAGCAGATTGGTTGAATAAATATTGCAAAAAATGAGCATAGAAGCCAAGAAGGAAGCTTTTGAGCGTATACTCATCATCATGGACGAATTGAGGGAGCAATGCCCGTGGGACAGGAAACAGACCATGGAAAGCCTTCGTCACCTGACCATTGAGGAGACTTATGAGTTGGCGGATGCCATTTTGGAAGGCGATATGCCTGAAATAAAAAAGGAACTTGGGGATTTGCTGTTGCACATCGTTTTTTATGCCAAGATAGCTTCTGAGACTAATGAGTTTGATATTGCGGATGTGATTCACTCGCTATGCGAAAAGCTGATAGTGAGGCACCCACATATTTATGGTGATGTGAAAGTACAGGATGAGCAGCAGGTGAAGGAGAATTGGGAGAAAATCAAACTGAAGGAAGGAAAGAAATCGGTGTTGGAAGGTGTGCCCAAGTCCTTACCAGCTTTGATAAAAGCTACAAGGATACAAGACAAGGCCCGCGGAGTGGGCTTTGATTGGGATAATCGCGAACAGGTTTGGGAGAAGGTGAATGAAGAGTTAAACGAGTTAAAAAGTGAAGTGGATAGTGGGGCCGACCAATCAGAGATAGAGC
Organism: Flavobacteriales bacterium; assembly: GCA_028281825.1. Taxonomy (GTDB): domain Bacteria; phylum Bacteroidota; class Bacteroidia; order JANQJC01; family JANQJC01; genus JANQJC01. The sequence continues at coordinate 6,954 of JANQJC010000128.1, read as the reverse complement.
AAGAGTTTGGGGATGTGTTGTTTTCTATTATCAACTACGCCCGTTTTATAGGTGTTGACCCTGAGATGGCTTTGGAACGTACTAATAAGAAATTTATTCGCCGTTTTAAATACCTGGAGAGTGAAACTAAAAGCAAGGGTTTGTCCTTAGACAAAATGAGCCTTGAGGAAATGGACCTGTATTGGGAAGAAGCCAAGAAACTGGATGGTAAATAAATCCATTACGCATAACACCCCCATCACTTTTAACATATCTAATAATATGTGGGATGTATGTCCCCCTCGAGGGGGACGAATAAGCCTTATGATTTCGAAGAACTGGAATAGGCGGGGGGTGTTAAAAACAGTGTTATTATCCTTGTTTGTTTGTCTTTCTACAGTAACTTTTTCACAAGATTCTATTAAGTACCGCCCACTAACCAGAACTGGTTTGGACTGGCCTTACATCAAATCGGGCTTTGCAGACGCAGGGCACATCTTTATAGCCCCTGCACGCTGGAATGGCAAACAATGGTTAGGTTTTGGCGGAGTTGTGGCTACAACAGCTGGTTTGATGCTGGTAGATGATGAAATTCAGGGCATTTTTCAAAGAAACAGGAGTGGGCTAAGCAATGATATTTCACACTATGGGTTGGAGCCGTGGGGTAACTGGTATGCGGTTGGTGCAGCGGGTGGGGTTTATCTGCATGGTTTAATATGGGATAATGACAAAAGCAAAAGGGTGGGGCTACTATCAGCCAAGGCTGCCGTGTTAACGGCCTTATTCACTCGTATTCCAAAGTATACCTTTCAGCGGGTGAGGCCTAGCAGTACCAATAATGACCCTTATATTTTTGAGGGGCCTTTTAGTGATTATACCAACACATCTTTTTTCTCTGGGCATACTTCTTTTGCCTTCTCTATAGCTACCATTTTTGCCAGTGAGTATAAAGGTACCTGGGTGCCACCAGTAGCATACACTATTGCTGCTTTGACGGGTATTTCCCGCCTGCATGATAACCGCCATTGGGCCAGTGATGTGGTGATGGGTGCTGCTTTTGGCTATGCGGTGGCTAAACTGGTGTACAACGAAGATAACTGGGGTATCCGTATTGCGCCAACGGGTGATGGTATTGGGATGGTTGTACCGATTAGGTAGTGGTAAAGAATTAGCTAATATGCTAATTTGGTTTATTATTAGAGTTATCTTTTTCGGTTCAACAAATACTTCATAATGAAAAGTAAAGAAACTAATGAAAAGGAGGTAGAGCATGAGCACTCAAGTGCGAAACCTAAGACTTTCAACAATAGTGGTCGTCAAAAGGATATTGAGGTAATAGATGCTGTTATGGGGTTATTATACCTCGTTACTGCATTATGTATGCTCATCGGTGTGCCAGTAATCGGTTACATGATAGGAGAGACAATAGGAGTTCTTGTAGGTCTTTTAGTGGTAGCTTTTCCAACTTATTTTTTAGTACGAGGCTTGATTTATAGAGAATCGGATTGGAAATTGCAGGAGCTGTATTATCCCTCACAGCAAATAATCAAAATAAAGGCTATTCAATTAACAGTCTTAGGTTTGCTCAACTTTGTAGTGATACTGAAAATTGGGTTTAATACACTTATGCCTTTGTGGCTCTTACCTGCTTCGCTATGCTCGCTCTTTGGTATAGGTTTGTTGGTTTCATACTTATTGCTGCCTAAACTTAGTGTTCAATGGATGCTAATAGGTATTGCGCCTGGTGTATTAGCTATGTTTTTACTGATTAACTACTCAATGAGTAACAAGCCTGTTTCAGAAACTTATAGATTTACTAGTAGGTGGAAGAAGGAGATTACTGGAAGAAGCGGTAACTATGAGAGACAAGATTACTCTTACATTGATTTAGAAGGTAATGCTTACGCAAATTATCAAGGAATAAGAATTTTCTTCGATTACGAGCAGATGAAGTATGCCAAGACAATCACCTATACTTTTGAGGATGGATTCTTTGGCTTGCGGGTAGTAAAAGATTATAAGTTTAATGAATGATTGTTTTATTATGTCGCTCCGCTGGAGCTAAAAAACTCCTAAGGTTTATTTTACTATTAACATTTCGCGCCTCTGGCGCTAAAAACGTTTTACGTTAGGTATTTGCCTCCAGAGGAGGCTAATATTAGTAGCTAATTGAGAAGGTGATGGGATTTAAGCTCTGGAAGAGCGACCTATTTTTAGGTGCTCCATGCATATCCAATCTAATAACGGAATTCGCGAAAATATGACAATTTAACTATATAGCAATTTGGTAATGAGATTGCTTCGGGAGTACCCTCGCAATGACGTATAGGAAAAAGTCTTAATACTTAGTACTTAATACTTTGTGCCGAATTAAAAAATAATTATCTTTGCAGCCCGATTTTAAGACGTAATAGAAATGGCAAAGAGTAAAAAAGGTGATAGGGTGCAAGTAATATTGGAGTGCACAGAGCACAAAGATAGCGGTATGCCTGGTACTTCAAGGTATATCAGTACTAAAAACAGGAAGAACACCACTGAAAGGTTGGAGTTGAAAAAATACAACCCAATTTTGAAGAAATACACAGTTCATAAAGAGATAAAGTAAGGGACTAACCCTGATAAAAGATAGAAAGTCATGGCAAAGAAGACGGTAGCAACACTAAAGACTGGTTCAGGTAAGAACTTTACTAAGGTGATTAAAATGGTAAAATCACCAAAGACCGGCGCTTACGCTTTTAAAGAAGAGATTGTGCATAACGATCACGTGAAAGATTTCTTCACTAAAAAAGACTAAGCACTTTTTAAAAATATTTGGAGAAGCTTCTTTCACAGCGAAAGGAGCTTTTTTTTTAATAAGGAACCATGGGCATCTTTAATATATTTTCGAAAGAGAAGAAGGAGACACTCGACAAAGGGTTGGAGAAAAGCCGTGAGAGTTTTTTCTCAAAGCTCACCAAAACTGTGGTGGGTAAGTCAAAGGTAGATGCAGAAGTATTAGACAATTTAGAGGAAGTATTGGTTACTTCTGATGTGGGGGTGAATACTACCCTAAAGATAATTGAGCGCATCGAGGAGCGTGTAGCTCGTGATAAGTATGTAGGGACGGACGAATTGAATCGTATCCTGCGTGAGGAAATCGCCAGCCTGCTTGAAGAGAATAACACTAGTGACCTAACTGAGTTTACTGTTCCACAAGTAGAGGATGGCCCTTATGTAATTATGGTGGTGGGTGTGAATGGCGTGGGTAAAACAACAACCATTGGTAAGCTAGCTAACCAGTTTAAGAAATCAGGTAAGAAAGTAGTACTAGGTGCGGCGGATACTTTCCGTGCGGCAGCTATTGACCAGCTGAAGATATGGGGTGAGCGTGTGGATGTGCCTGTAATAGCCCAAAACATGGGTAGCGACCCTGCTTCTGTGGCTTTTGATACTTTGAATGCAGCCGTTACCCAGGGTGCTGATGTAGTGATTATTGATACAGCAGGCCGCCTACATAATAAGGTGAACCTGATGAATGAGCTGAGCAAGGTGAAAAGGGTGATGCAGAAAGTAGTGCCTGATGCACCCCACGAGATACTGTTGGTGTTGGATGCTTCTACTGGACAGAATGCTGTTGAGCAGGCTCGTCAATTCACTAAGGCTACTGAAGTGAACGCCCTTGCATTGACCAAACTGGATGGTACTGCCAAAGGTGGTGTGGTGATAGGTATTTCAGATGAATTCAAAATACCAGTGAAGTATATAGGTGTGGGTGAAGGGATAGACCATTTACAGGTATTCAATAAGAATGAGTTTGTCGATTCATTCTTTTCCAACTAGGTAATCGCCTTACCTTTGCATCCTTTAGGAGCGAAATTTGAAAACTAAGACCCTCAAAAAGAACAAGATTAATGTCATCACCTTGGGGTGTTCTAAAAACCTTTATGATTCAGAGGTTTTGATGGGGCAACTCAAAGCTAACGACATGGACGCTGAGCATGAATCCACTAAGGATGATGCGAACATCGTGGTAATCAATACTTGCGGTTTTATTGATAATGCCAAACAGGAGTCGATTGACACTATTCTTCGTTTTGCTGAAGCCAAGAAAGAGGGGTTGGTGGAGAAGGTATATGTTACTGGTTGCTTATCTGAGCGCTACAAGCCTGAACTACAAAAGGAAATACCAGATATAGACGATTACTTCGGGACAAGGGATTTGCCCAAACTACTTAAAACCTTAGGTGCTGATTATAAGTACGAACTATTAGGTGAGAGGCTTTTGACTACCCCAAGTCATTTTGCCTATTTAAAGATATCAGAAGGCTGCGACAGGCCATGCTCTTTTTGTGCTATTCCTTTGATGAGAGGCAAGCATGTTTCCAAACCAATTGAGGATTTGGTAAGGGAAGCCCAAAGTCTCGCTGCCAAAGGGGTGAAGGAGTTGATGATAATTGCGCAGGACTCTACTTACTATGGTATTGATATCTATGGCAAGCGCAGGCTGGCGGAATTGTTAAATGCCTTATCAGAAGTGGAAGGCATTGAGTGGATACGCTTGCATTATGCATATCCAACGGGCTTCCCAGAGGATGTGCTAGATGTGATGCGTGAGAACCCAAAGGTGTGCAAGTACATTGATATCCCATTACAGCACATATCAGACAACATGTTGAAGAGCATGAGAAGAGGAACTACATCTGAGAAGACGCGCAAATTGATAGAAACCTTAAGGGAGAAAGTCCCGGGGATTGCTATCAGGACAACTTTGATTGTAGGTTACCCGGGTGAAACCGAAGCAGATATTGACGAAATGAAGCAATGGGTGGAAGAAACCCGTTTTGATAGGTTGGGTGTATTTACTTACTCCCATGAGGAGAATACCCATGCTTATAACTTGGCGGATGATGTGAGTGCTGAAGACAAGGAACTGCGTGCGAATGACATCATGGAGATACAACAAGGAATATCTTATAACCTGAACCAGCAAAAGATTGGAAAGGTCTTTAAGGTACTTTTTGATAAGGTTGAAGGTGGGTATTTTGTCGGCCGCACTGAGTTTGATAGCCCTGAGGTGGATAACGAAGTGCTGGTAGACGCCGAAAATCAGTATGTTCGCATAGGAGATTTCGCTAATGTGAAGATTACATCAGCGGATGATTTTGACCTTTACGGCGAAATTGTCTAGGTACTAGGTATAGAGACGCAAAATATTGCGCCTCAGAACTATTTCATCATGAGACACAATATATTGTGTCTCAACAAAATGGAAAACGGGATAATGAACAAACACCAAATACCATATTCCACCACAGGGTATTTTCCACAATTGATACTAGATTATATTGCCCAAAGCCCCAATGTAAAGGAGTTTTATGGACAGTTTCCCAATAAAGAAGGTTTTGCCAAGCAGATTGAGAGCAGGAGCCAGTTGCCTGTTAACAGGACACTGTTGGCGGATGTAATCACAGAGCAGTATGAGAAGCTAAATACTTCTGAGAAGACCAGGCAGAATATTGAACTTCTCGGGGAGGACAGCACTTTTACAGTTACTACTGGTCATCAGTTGAATGTTTTTACTGGGCCGTTATATTTCGTGCATAAGATAATCTCGACCATTAATTTGGCAGAGCGACTTAAGCGGGATTTTCCCAACAACAACTTTGTCCCGATTTATTGGATGCACACGGAGGACCACGATTTTGCGGAGATAAACCACATTCACCTATTTGGTAAGAGAGTAGAATGGAAGGGAGATTATAATTATCCCGCTGGGTTTATTGATAGCAAGGGTTTGGAGAGTACCATAGCTGAGCTAAATGAAATAATGGGTGGTTCAGAGAATGCGCAAGTGTTAAAAGGATTATTCTGTGCGGCTTACATGGAGCATGATAATCTCGCTGATGCAACTGCCTATTTAGCTAATGAATTGTTTGGGGAGTATGGCTTGGTAGTGTTTGAGCCGAATGATAATAGGTTGAAGCAAGAGTTTGTCCCCCAGTTGAAGGAAGAGATATTTAACCAAAGCAATTCTCCATTAGTTGAACAAACCAACGCCCAATTGGATAACAAAGGTTACAAAGTGCAAGTGAACCCGAGGGAGATTAACTGCTTCTATATTGACCAAGAACGTAGGAGCAGGATAGTGCAGGATGGGGAAGTCCTTAAGGTGCTGGATAGTGACCTTCAATTCACAAGGGGTGAGATGGAAGAACTCATAGAAAAAGAGCCTTTTCATATCAGCGCGAATGTGGTGTTGCGCCCTATGTACCAGGAAACTATACTGCCTAATATTGCCTATGTAGGTGGAGCAGGAGAGTTAAGCTACTGGCTGCAATACAAGGCGATGTTTGAGAAGAATGGAGTGAGCTACCCGATATTGGTGCTGCGCAATTCGGTTTTGGTGATTAATAAGGGACTTGCAGGAAAGATAGAGAAAACTGGACTTTCGTTAGAGCAGCTTTTTAAGGATGCAGATTTGCTGGTGAATGAATTTGTATCGCAGAATACAGAGCGGGAAATCAATCTGGATGGTGAGAAGGAAGAAATAAGCAAAACTTATGCAAGCCTGCAAGAGAAAGCTGAGAAGGTAGACCCAACTTTAGGCCCTCGCGTGCAGGCTGAATTAGCTAATCACATTAAGAGTATCGAAAAGCTGGAGGATAAGCTGCGCAAGGCTGAGAAAGCTAAATTCGAGACAAGTATCAATCAGATAAAGGGTATCAAAGACAAGCTGTTTCCAGAGCGGAGCTTACAAGAGCGTTACGACAATTTTATTCCTTTTTATCTTCAATATGGTAAGGGTTTTATTAAAACCTTGAAAGACCACCTGAATCCATTGGAGGAAGGGTTTACGATTTTGCTTAGTCAGCCAAAATCGTAAACCCTTCCTCCAATGGATTCAGGTGGTCTCTCAAGGTTTTAATAAAACCCTTACCATATTGAAGATAAAAAGGAATAAAATTGTCGTAACGCTCTTGTAAGCTCCGCTCTGGA
>JANQJC010000124.1 GCA_028281825.1 Flavobacteriales bacterium | reverse complement strand
GTAGCTAACATACCAGTTACAAAATCCTGGCCTAAGCCGCCATACTCTTCAGGTATAGAAATACCCAGGATACCCAACTCACCAGCGCCTTCAACTAGTTTAGGCATCAATTCTGGGTCGCTCATGCTATCAATTTCGTCTAGCTTTGGGAATACATTTTGTTCGATGTAGTCGGTGCAAGTTTTGGCAATCATCAATTGCTCTTCGCCAAATTGCTCAGGAATGAAAACGTCTTGTGCATCAGTTTCGCGGATTAACCACTCACCGCCTGTCAACGCTTTCTTTTTAGTTTCAACAGTGCTCATTTTTAGATTAGTATTAAGATTTAAGATTAAGTTACTTTTTAGTTTTGTAATGTCGTATTAGGTATTAAGTACTAGGTATTAGGACTTTTGCTCTAAGTCTTTCTTGAAGCTTAAAGTTCATTCGTTGAATACTACCTAATTCCTTGTAAAATGTATCAGCCACTTCTTCTGTAAGAAATCCAAGATTTACTGCAACAATTAACTGAGTTTCTAACTCACAGCATGAACCATTAGAAATACTTAAGAAACGCACGAAGTCTGCATCACTGTTCCCGCTAGCACCTTCGGCAATATTTGACGAAATCGATACAGCTGCCCTTCTAATTTGCAAAGTCAATCCGTACATTTCTTCTTTCGGGAAAGACGCAGTAGCCCTGTAAACATTGGTAGTAAGTTCAACCCTTTTCTTCCAGATTTCCAATTCCTTAAATCGATGCATCTTCCTTAAATTATTTGGGCACTCCTGGTACTTAATACCTAGTACCTAATACCATTAATTAAGTAGTTCAAATACGCCAGCTGCCCCCTGTCCAGTGCCAACACACATGGTAACCATACCATATTTGTTGCCCCTTCTGCGCATTTCGTTGAATAGCTGAACAGAAAGCTTAGCACCAGTACAACCCAGTGGGTGACCCAATGCAATAGCACCACCATTCACGTTAACGATATCAGGGTTGATATCCAACTCACGCATTACAGCCAATGATTGAGAGGCGAAAGCCTCATTCAACTCGATAAGTTCGATGTCATTTTGCTTTAAGCCTGCTTGTTCCAAAGCTCTTGGAATGGCATAGATAGGGCCTACACCCATAATCTCAGGCTCAAGACCTGCAGTGGCGTATGACTTCAATTGAGCGATTGGCTCAACATTTAGTTCTTTCAACATTTTCTCTGATACTACCATTACAAAGGCAGCACCATCAGAAGTTTGTGAAGCGTTACCAGCAGTTACTGTGCCATTTACCTTAAATACTGGCCTTAGTTTAGCTAAGCCTTCTACAGTGCTTGCACGTGGCCCTTCATCGGTATCAACAACATAAGATCTTTCAGCACGCTTATTGTTGGCATCCAGGTATACTTCATTTACAGTTGTTGGGATGATGTCATCTTTAAATCTACCTTCCTTAATAGCGGCTATGGCTTTAGCCTGAGAATCAACGGCAAATTTATCCTGGTCTTCACGGCTAACGTTGTAGCGCTTGGCTACTTCTTCAGCAGTAAGGCCCATACCCCAGAACCAGCCTGCGTTGTCTCTGGCTACCTCATAGTTAGGGGCAATTTTCCATCCACCGAATGGTATTGGACTCATGGTTTCAACACCACCAGCAATTACACATTGGTTCATACCAGCATTTACCTTAGCCGATGCGATAGCGATAGTTTCCAAACCTGATGAGCAATAACGGTTTACTGTCATACCAGGTACGGTATCCGTATCCAGGCCCATCAATGATATCATCCTACCGATGTTTAAGCCTTGCTCAGCCTCTGGCGTTGCGTTACCGGCAATTACATCGTCAATCATATTTTTATCAAGGTTAGGTACTTTAGCTACCATATCCCTTATTAGTTCAGCGGCTAAATCATCAGGTCTTTTAAACCTGAATTTTCCTTTGCCTGATTTACCTACAGCAGTTCTATATCCTGCAATAATATAAGCGTCCATTTCTTATTTAATTTTGGGTTTTAAACTTTTTGGTCTTTCTGATTCTTGTTGCTGAAGAAACTTCTCTTTGAGTATTTGCTGCTCGGTTTTTTGAGGAGCTGTGTTGGTTTTGCCCTGAGTGGCAACGGGAACACCATTTTCCATTATCACTTCACCATACTTATAAGTAATTGTTCTGGCTAGCTGGCCTTTGGAGTTGTAGAACTTCCATTGCCCATCGCGGTGACCGTTGTGATATTGGCCCTCACTTCTTTTCTCACCAGTGGTAAGATAGTAATAAGTCCACATGCCGTGCTTTTTACCATATACATACTGCCCTTCTTTTCTCATTTGGCCGTTGTAGTAGTAGCTTTCATAGTCGCCGTCTCTCTTGCCGTCGAAATATTGGCATACTTCCATCAACGTACCGCCTGTGTGAGCGTAGTAGCGCTTACTCATACCATGTTTTCTATCGTTCAGGTATTCAATCTCCGCGATGATATCACGGGTGTAGGAATAGAATTTCCATAACCCTTGCTTGCGGTCATATTGATCCTTCACGTTACGATGCTTCTCCTTCCAGGGAGCATACTTTGGCCTTCTTTCAGAAGCTGGTATGTAACCACCTTCCTGAGCTAGACTTGCCAAGGGTGCTGCCATCAGCATCACAACAAGGTATATTAGTTTCTTTTGCATTTATATGTAACGTCCAATAAGGTTTAATCTTATTTAAAACGTATTAGTTCCTTAAAGGTTTACCTGTTGTCAATAGTGATTGCATCCTTTCCAGAGATTTTTTCTCAGTACACAGGGAAAGGAATGCTTCTCTTTCTATATCCAATAAATATTGTTCCGATACCAAAGTGGCTTCTGACAGGTCACCACCGCATATCACATAGCCTAGCTTTTCTGACATTTTCTTTTCATGTTCAGTAATGTAGCCAGAGTGGAACATGCTATTGGCACCTGCATAGAACATACCTAACGCTCCACGGCCAAGAACTTTAATGTCAGTCCTGCGAACCGGTGGGGTATAGCCCTTGTCATGAAGGTCAATTACCACTTGTTTGGCGCGTGCTATCCTGCGGTCAAGATTTACCACTACTTCGTCTCTGTTTTTGATAAAAAGGCCTATATCAAATGCCTCTTGAGCAGAAGTAGAAACCTTCGCCATACCAATTGCCAGGTATTTGTCTTTCAATTGAGGAAGTAGGATACCCTCATTGATGAACTCATCACTTGCACGAAGGGCCATCTCTTTAGTACCACCCCCGCCTGGGATAACACCTGCACCCATTTCTACAAGGCCTGTATAAGTCTCAGCGGCAGCAACAACCCTGTCAGCATGTAAGCCAAACTCGCAGCCACCACCAAGAGTTAAACCATGAGGAGCAACTACTACTGGTACTGAAGAGTAACGCAACCTATTGGTTGTGTTTTGGAACATCTTAATAGCCAGGTTCAATTCTTCATACTCTTGCTCAACAGCTAGCATGAAAATCATGCCCAGGTTAGCGCCAGCAGAAAAATTCTCACCATTATTGGCGATAACCAAACCTTTGTAACCTTGCTGCTCGGCAATATCAAGGGCTTTATTTACACCTTGTATCACTTCGCCACCAATAGTGTTCATCTTTGTGTGGAACTCCAAGTTCAATACACCATTACCTATATCAAATAGGGTAGTGCCGGAGTTGCCCCAAACTTTATTGGTAGAACGAAGATTGTCTAACATAATGTAGTTCTCAGTACCTGGAACCACTTTGTATGTTTTACTTGGGATATCCCAGTACTTTTTGCTTCCACCTTCTAGTTTGTAAAAGCTAGTTGCACCTGCTTCCAACATGTCATAAACCCATTGAGCTGGTTTATTGCCCATTTCTTCCATGGCTTTCACAGCTGCTTCGACACCTACGGCATCCCATGTTTCAAATGGGCCTAACTGCCAACCGAAGCCAGCACTCAATGCATCATCAATTTTGTAAAGCTCATCAGAGATTTCTGGAATACGGTTGGAAACGTATTGGAAGTTGCCATATAGGGCTTTCCTGTAGAATTCACCTGCTTTGTCTTTACCCGCCACCAAGATTTTCATCCTTTTACGAAGATTATCTTCTGCCTTAGCAGCTTTTAAGGTAGCGAAGTCAACCTTTGGAGACTCAGCGTATTCCAAAGTTTTCAGGTCAAGCTGTAATATCTTTTTGGTTGCTTTATCTTTCTTGAAGAAACCCTGGCCTGTTTTAGAACCTAACCAGTTATTCTCCACCATTTTGTTGATGTATTCTGGCATTACGAACTTATCGTTCAACTCGTCGTCAGGGCAATTGTCTTTCAAGCCTTTGCCTACAAGTACTAAAGTATCCAAACCTACTACGTCACAAGTGCGGAAAGTAGCTGACTTGGCGCGGCCTAAGATTGGGCCAGTCATTTTATCCACTTCAGTAACTGTCAAGCCCATTTCTTCAACTAAGTGGAAAAGAGACATGATTGAAGCCACACCCACACGGTTAGCGATAAAGGCAGGTGTATCTTTACATAGCACAGTTTTTTTACCCAGAAATAGGTCGCCATACTTCATTAAGAAGTCAATCACCTTAGGGTCAGTTTTAGGCGTAGGAATAATCTCTAGCAACCTCAAATAACGAGGTGGGTTAAAGAAGTGTGTTCCGCAGAAATGCTTTTGGAAATCCTCACTACGACCTTCCAGCATCATATGGATAGGAATACCAGAAGTGTTTGAAGTAATTAATGTGCCTGGCTTGCGATATTTCTCAACGTTGTCAAATACGATTTTCTTGATATCGAGCCTTTCAGTTACTACTTCTATTACCCAATCGTAGTCGGCAATCTTAGGCATATCATCTTCAAGGTTGCCAGTAGTTACCCTATTTGCCCATTTCTTGTTGTAGATTGGCGAAGGGTTGTTTTTCAATGCGAATTGAAATGCGTCGTTTACAATTCTATTACGCACTGCTTTGTCTTCAAGGGTAAGGCCTTTAGCTTTTTCAGCGTCGTTTAGTTCTCTTGGTACAATATCCAAAAGCAACACTTCAACGCCGATGTTGGCAAAATGGCAAGCAATACGCGAGCCCATTACACCAGAGCCAATAACGGTTACCTTTTTGATTTTTCGGTCCAGTACGGTACTTTTCCAGCTGTCAGTTTTGGCAGCCTGACCGTTACCGTTGGACGCCACATCGGTGGTTTTTTCCAAAGTTGTTTCCATCATGCTTGTTTTAAAATGTTTGATTTTTCCTGTTCGTACAGGTTTTTGTCACTTACTATTTGATTGATTTCACTAATTACTTCAAAAAATGCATCCAGCTTTTCAGGGGATATTCTTTCACGCACTGCTGAATTGAAGGCTATCACGGCAATTTTCGCCAATTCTCTCTTTTCCCTGCCTTTCTCAGTAAGAAAGATACGAACCATTCGCTTATCATTAGCGTCAGGCTGGCGATAAATTAGCCCGTTTTCTTCCATTGATTTTACCATGCGGGTCATGCTTCTGGGTTCCATACCTAGTATAGGGCCTATTTTGGTAGCGGGAGTACCTTTTTCAAGGTCAATATTCAAAAGCACGTATCCTAATGATGCGCCTACCTCATAGTCGGCGCCAGCCGTGTTGTACATGCGTGAAATAGCATGCCAGCTGCTTTTAATATTAAAGCACACTGTATCTTCTCTTTTTAAACTTCTCTTAGCCATGCAGATACAAAAATACTAAAATTTAGTATGCATGCATACCTTTTTTGAAAAATTTGTATTAAGGTTTTGTGAGGATTGATAGGCTCTTAAATTAACAATGTCGAGCTCCAGATTTGCTAAGCTAAGTGGAAAAGGAGTTAGTTGTAAACACCAGGGGCTACTCAGATGGCATACAATCTGAGCTAAGTGAACCTTTCTTGAGTTTTTGCAGATCTACTTTTAGCTTGAACCTAACAACTACTTTGCGATAATCACCACCAACTTTTGTAACGTAATTATGCGCAAAGACTGCATTGTTTCCAGAAAAAGCGCGAACATAAGGTAGTAGTATCAGATATGTATTATAAGCTCTTAAATATGCCAGTACAACATTTCTGCCGCTTGAAGTGGATGTTAGTTGCTTTACTACACTGGTCATAAGTGTATTGATGTTTATACTTTCTTCATTGGCATCTGAAGTGCTATACTTGACTTTTTTACCGTATATGTCAGGGAACTCACCTCTGTAATTTAAAGCTCTATTATAGGGTATAGCATCAGCACTTCCCCATACTTGCATTTCTTCAATAGATAGTAAGTCTTTATGTTTATTCATAAAGCTATAAAGGTAATAGCCGAAAATATGGATCGCATCATCAATTGGCTGATAAATATATTCACCTATCGGAAAGTTGCTAAATGAAGCTCTTTGAACTTTACTTAAATTATCCGGAGTTCCATACTCAAACTTAACCCATATAATCTCTGGTAAAGTACCTTCATTGTAATTAGGGGACATGTTTGTAAAGGGTTTACGCTCTTTCCCGTTAATAATGTGTTTGGTTTCGGCGAGTGTATTTCGTAGGTCTTCAATAAGCCATGCCATACTTGACTTGTACAAGGTGTCTTTCTTGGCTTCGGCTCGTATCTTAAGGGCTTGAATTTTTTCCATGCTATCTGCATGTAGTAAGTTTTGATATCCTTCTAATTTTTTCAGAAGCAACTCGGCACAATTGATACTATCATTTTCTATCAGACTTTGAGACATGTTTATTTTTTTTTTGAAAGACTGATCAAATTTATCTTGAGCACTATTCAGCATGGATGTTGTTTTATCGTCAATAAAACACTCAAAAATTTTCGCGTTTTGTATTGCATAAAGTACTGAATCAAATTTGTTGCTATTGTACAATTTTCTCAACCTATCCGCCATAGTTGTACAGGTATCATTTTTCATAATATGGCTTATTTGTTTTTCGGCTTCTCTTGTAAGGTCAATTCCGTATTCAGCGCATTTTTCAGTTTGATATGCCCATACATCTTTATAATAAGCCCCTAGATTTTCATCTTTATCATTAGGCAATTGAAAGGGCTTACCATCCATTGTAATAGTTTTAAAGTCGCTAACAATAGTCAGACTATTTACACTATCTTGTTCAACCCTTCTAAAGTCTGCTGGTGTTCGAAATCTGTTTTCGTAATACTTGTAAAACTCGATTTTTATTAGACCAAGGACAACGCCTATTTTATCCACGTTGTTTTTATCATGAACAAACTCTTTTAGTGCGGCGCATTTTTTACTACTTGTCTCAATTGCTGTAGGCAATGTGGTTATGCACTTTAGGGAGTTTGCTATGTATGATTGTTTCTGTTTGAGGTTGTCAATTTTTATTGCATTTTTATATACACATATTAAGTATGTCAAAATCTCGTCAATAGACTTTCTTCCCTCAATGCGGTCATTACAATCAGGTAATTCTTTGATTGGAATGCTTACCTTATTTTTTTTGGGAGACGAAAAAAATGTAGGTACATCAGCAATGTATTTTTGTTGATCCAGAAAAACAAATAATGATCGTGCTAGATCCCTTATGTTGGTTGTTGTATTTTTATAACGAGTTAATTGGTCAATGATCGCAGTAGTGTATGTGATAGCGCATGTAAAACTATCTTCATTCTTATCTTTTGGCAGGAATGCAAAACTCATGTGGCCAATCAGATATAACTCCTCTCCCGAATATAAAGGAGCTCCAGAGAAACCTTCAGTTATAATTTGGGGTTCTAACCTATGAACTTTTGTATTTTGTGAGAATAATCCTCTATCTACAAGTCCGTGAAAAATGGTGCATTCATCAGGCTTTTCTCTGCAATTTCGTAGTAAATTGGAGCAGAGGGTGCGCGCTTGGCATGAACGACGCATTTTGTCGGAATATTTGGGTTGAGTGCCAATTGAAAAAGGTGGGCTTGTGTAGTACTTTTCAAAATCTTTAGGATTAAGGCTATCTTTTTTTAGGAAGTCAGGCAATACAAAACCTCGTTGATCTTGGAACTGGAGATTAATCCATGCTAAATCATATTCGGGAAGGTAGTTTTCAACGATTATGGGTTTTGTATTAATTTGAGTGTCCTTGTCGTCAATTATTGATTTTATAGTTTTAACATATTTGCTATCCTTTTTTAGAAAAGCATGAAAACAAGTGAAAAGCCCTTTTTTTCCTTGAATTCTAAATGCTGTGCATTCGGAGCCATCTTCAAAAACTAAAGTATAAACGAAATCTCTGGCTGTGGACTTATTTGGTGATTGTGAGTACAAGGAACTACTTCCTAATACACTTAACAATACACATATAATTAAGGCCTTTATGGATTGAAATGCTTCTCTCAATGCCACCATATTGATTACTTTTTAACTTTTTTAGCAGCCCTGCAAGTATCCGAGCAAAGCGTTTTTATAAAGTCTTCTATCTCTCTTGGTAGGCTTGAGTATAAGACTAATTCTGAGTTTGATCCAGCAGAGTTTGCAGATGAAGAAGATAACAGAAATTTCAAAGCAATGTCATTAACAAGTTTCGATTTCACTTTTTCACCTTTTCGGATGGCATCACAATCACAAGCTGAGTGGTTTTCAACGGAATAAGTAGCCCAGAGCTTAGCTTTTTTGAAATGGAGGGCTGGGTGTTCGTTTAGTTTCCACCTGGTTAAAAGCCCCACGCAACCACCTAAGAAAATACATAGAGCCAAAGTTGCAACCAGCTTTAAAGACTGTTTTCTCATGGTTTGGGCTTTATCAAGTTTCAACCAGTCATAACCGAATGTAGCCAGGGAGCCGGCAATACCTAATAATGATGATAGTATTATTCCAACAGTGGGGCTTGTGCTCATGCCCATAATATATCCTATTACAAGCCCTATTATAGAAATATAAATGCTTTCTCTCATAGTGGTAAATTATTGACGTGCCCAATATAACAATTTAAAGCAAGAGCATAGTGGTCACGTTCGGCTGTGTATTTTTTCAAAAAAAAAGTACCCCAAAATTGGAGTGCTTTTAAAGGTTGAATGATAGGGTTATATTGGGATTATGCAGTCGCGCTATGTTCACCCAATACCCTTTTTATTTTTTCAAGGCTAATTGGCTTGTAGATATAGCCTTTTACCCATTTAGAGTTGCGTGCTTTAGCTGTATCCAACTCACTAATGGATGAACTGAACATGTAAATGGAAATATTCTTAGGTAGCTTGGGAGCTATATTTTCATACTCAGTAAGAAAATCCCAGCCGTCCAGCTTAGGCAAGTTAATGTCGAGGAAAATTACATCTGGGATATCATCTGTTGCGTGTGCATTACTAAGATAATGTATCGCACTCTCGGCATCGTGAAAGGATAGCACATCTTCAGCCAGATGACCAATTTTACAATAGCGCTCAACTGCCATTTGGTCAACGCTGTCGTCGTCAATTACTGCTAATTTGCTAATTCGTTTCATAGTTACCAGGTTTTAGCTAAAGTTAATGATAAACGTACTTCCTTTATCTGGCTCACTTTCTACTGTTATTGTTCCACCCATGGCTTCTACTTGGTTTTTGGTAATAAATAGCCCCAAACCGCGCGCATCATCATTACCATGGAAGGTTTTGTTAAGCCTGAACATCTTGTTTCCGTATTTGGCCAGGTCAATTCCTTGTCCATTATCTTCACATTTCAATACGGTTTTTCCATCAACAATAGTTGTCTTGAAATGTATTGTAGCTCTTCGAGTGGGCGAACTATATTTCAGTGCATTGCTTAACAAATTGAGAAAAATACTTTGCAAATAAGCCGTTGGATACTCAATGGTTGGGCATTGAGAAAAGTCAGAAGTTATTTCAGCATTGTATTTATCTACCAAAGCTGATAGGCTTTTTACCGTCTCATTCAAAACTGTTTCAAAACGGTTGGTATCACGTATAAGGTCTTTATTGCTGTTGATTTTCACCGCCTCGGATAAATCATTGATTGTTTGCATCAATTTGTCTGCTGCTTCATCTAGTTTTACCAGATAGTCGTTTTTGTTTTTTTGATTGTTGTCTATCTTATATAGGTCAAGCAAAGTGATAAGGTTAGATACTGGTGCTCTTAGGTTGTGTGAAGTTATTTGTGCAAAATCTCTCAATTGAGAGTTCTGTTTCTCAAGGTTTATGGAAGCCACCTGAAGTTCCTTGGTTCTGCTGTAAATTATATTTTCAAGCTGTGCAGGTGTTTTTAATTTGAGGGCATGCGGCAATACTTTTACCAAGCCGATGATGGTAGCCCATGAGACTAAGGCACATATAAAGAGTATCAGTGCTGAAAGCCTGTATGCGGGATAATAGAAAAGCGTGGCATCCATAAGGTGGGTGGTGCCACAGGCTAAGATAAATGCAATGAAAAGCCAGAAAATCCTCAAGAAAGGAATATCACGGCGCCGTTTGGTAATAAAAATGAAAATGATTAATGGTATTGCAAAATAGGCAGCCCATATAGCAAGGTTGGAAAAAATGTAAAGCCAACCATGAAAAGAGGTCCATTTGCCGCAATACCAGCGAGGTGGCCAGTTTTCAGCTTGAAACAGATTAGAAAAAAATTCTAGTACTTCTTCCATATTAGCAAGTGAAAAAAATACTGACAGGGAAATTGGAATACTTTAAATAGAACAGCCATAGGTAACTTGAAAAAGCTACTAATAATTATTCGGATTAAATATAAAGAATATATTGCTTTTGGGCAAAATGCGTAGATGAAAATGGATAATGCCCCTAAGGGCTGGCAATAAAAAGCCCCACCAAAATTATGGCAGGGCTTGTAAAAGTTACAAGTGAAAGCTTAGTTCCAAATTACAGAATCTGGAGCTTCATACCACTTTTCGTAATTAGGCTTGTATTGCTTTTCAAGTGGGTTGCGCTTTATCTTTAGTGATGGGGTAAGAAGGCCATTTTCCATAGTCCACTCTTCCTTCATAATAATCACTTTTTTCACCTGCTCATGCGGATCGATGGTAGTGTTTACATGCTGTATGGTAGACATAATGCTTTCCTCAATTTCGCTTTGGCTTTTTTCTTTACCAGTTTCAGAAAGCACCATTAAAGCAATAGGTTGTGGAATGCCTTCACCTACAACGCATACCTGGCCAACGTCTTGATTGTCAGAAATCTTCATCTCAATTGGCGATGGAGCAACGTATTTTGCTTTAGTGGTTTTGAATAGGTCTTTCACACGGCCAGTGATTTGCAAAAAGCCATCAGAATCGATAGAACCTTCATCACCAGTTCTCAAGTAGCCATCAACTAGTGTTTCAGCAGTCATGCCAGGTTCTTTGTAATAGCCAGTCATCAAACCTTCGTGCTTAATCAATATTTCATTGGTATCAGGAGCTAACTTAACATCCACTTGTGGAAGTGCCTGGCCTACTTTGCCAATCTTAATCCACTCTCTCATGGTAACATGTGAGTAGCAACAGTTTTCAGTCATGGCATATGCTTCCTGGATATTAATACCTAGTTTTTTATACCAGTTTATTAATGAAGCAGGAGTAGGTGCTGCTCCGGTAAAGATGTTTTTGGCTTCAATTAAACCTAATGCTGTTTGTATTTTCTTTCTTACAATATTGTTCAGAATTGGAATTTTAAGGAATAAATCCAATTTCTTTTGTGGCATTTTTGCCAATACCCCTTGCTGGAACTTAGACCAAATTCTTGGAACGCCCAAGAATACAGTAGGGTTGGTGTCAGCCAAATTAGCAGGGAAAGTATCTATTGACTCAGCAAATGATATTGAGCCACCTGTGTATAGGCTGCCCATCTCTACTAAGAAACGCTCGGCAATGTGGCAAAGCGGCAGGTAAGAGAAGAATTTTTGTGGTGAGTCGGCTAACTTAATATGGTCAATAGCTAGGGTAGATACAAATGACCAGTTAAAGAAAGTATGCATCACGCCCTTAGGCATACCGGTTGTGCCTGACGTGTAAACAATGGTACACAAATCCTGTTGGTCGCGAACCACGTTCTCTGCAATTGGCTCAACATCTTTTATCAAATCATCCCACACCGGATAGCCTTCTTCTGAATAAAACGGGAAGGTGATGCATTGTATGCCATTATCAGGAACTCCAGGTTTCATTGAGGCCCAATCGTCTAGCTTGCCCACAAATAAAACCTTTGATTCACTATGCTCCAGTATCAGTTTTACCGTTTCTGAGTTGAGATTAGGATACATCGGCACCGATGTATGTCCACTCATCATGATAGCCAAATCGCACATAATCCAATGAGCGCAGTTTTTGGAAATCAGGGCAATATTGCTTTTTTCCGGTAGGTTAAGGCTTTTCAAATAGGCAGCCATCTTACGGATTTCCTGTCCGGCTTCCTTGTAGGTCCATTCTTTCCATTGCCCATCAATAGGCTGACGGAGATACATTTCATTGGGTTTTGTACTCTCCCAGTGGTAGAACATTTCTAAAGGTGATTTGTAGCTCATTAGTCGTAATTTAAAAGGTTATGGTATTTTTGCTTTTTCTTTGGATACCAAAAATAATGCTTATCATCAATTTAGCAAATATTCATGCAACTAAAAAACACTGTTACTCAATCACTTGAGATAGAATTTCCAATTATTATGGCACCAATGTTCCTTGTTTCTAACGAAGCAATGGTAACAGCCGCTATGGACGCGGGTATTATGGGGTGTTTCCCATCATTGAACTATCGCAAAGAAGGCGAGTTTGAAAAGGTGCTGGATAACCTGAATGAATACAGGGCTAAAACTAATTCAAAGGGAAGCTATGGTATCAACCTGATTGTGCAAAGAACCAATCCATTATATGCAAAGCACTTGGCGGCAGCAGTAGAGAGAAAAGTGCCTTTTTATATTACCTCATTGGGTAACCCAAAAGAGACGATTGAAAAAGCCCACAGCTACGGAGCTAAAGTGTATTGCGACGTAACCAACCTGGAGCACGCCAAAAAATGTTACGACTTAGGTTGCGACGGCTTTATAGCAGTAGGGCAGGGCGCAGGAGGCCATGCAGGGCCTTATCCACAACAGCTTTTGGTGCCTACGTTGAGAAAGCACTTCCCTGATACACCAGTGATATCAGCAGGTGGCGTAGCACACGGTTCAGGGATAGTATCCATGCTAGCCCTTGGTGCTGAAGGTGTTTCAATAGGTACACTCTTTATAGCAAGCACAGAAGGCGGTGTAAGCCAGGACTACAAGCAAGCTATGGTAGACTATGGCATGGAAGACATCGTGATGAGCGACAAGATTTCTGGAACGCCTTGCACAATAGTAAATACGCCATACGCCAAGAAAATAGGCTACAAGCAAAACTGGTTAGAGAAAGCGCTATCTACTAACAAGAGAACTAAGAAATATTTTAAAATGCTGGTTCAATTGCGCGGTATGAAGCGACTGGAAAGCGCCCTACAACCCGCTACCTACAAGACTTTATGGGTAGCTGGCCAGTCAGTTGAGATGATTGATGAGATAAGACCTTGCAAGGAGATAGTGGAAAAGCTAAAAGTAGAAACCTTTGAAACGCTAGACCAACTAAGCAAAATGGCTAAAAACCAGGTTGCGAAGGTAGAGGCCTAAAAATGAACGGTGTTACATGCCGACCAAGATTTTCCGTGAGTCCCTAGGGGGTGTCGACGAATGCGTTTTTGGCCATTTTTCTTCAATTTTAACACTGTTATTTTGCAGCAATAGGCTGTTTAAATAAGCAGTACTGTGCTATGGTATTTTTGGTGTAATTAATTGATAGTCAGTCTATAAGGTTAGTTTTTGTACAGACGCAAAATTTTGCGTCTGTAAGGAGAAAAAGAATAATTGCAAGGCACGAATAAAGTAGCAACAGCGCAGCGAAAAATCTCAAACTGTAAAACTGTTCCCTTCCCATTGCTTGTCCCGAAGAATTTCGGGGAGGGAATGGTTAGGGAAGGGGCGTTAGTAGAATAGAGGGCACTTTCCCTCCCTACTCACCCTCTAACTCAAACTGTAAAACTGTTCCCTTCCCATTGCTTGTCCCGAAGAATTTCGGGGAGGGAAGGGTTAGGGAAGGGGTGTAAATAAGTATTGAGGGCTGTGTTCCTTACCCAACTATCCTCTCAGCCAAAGCAGAATCAAAAACAGCCTTTTTCTCTTTCGAATTACTAAAGCTTTCACCATCAATGGTAAGGCTACCATCAGCCGTTACAGTACCCAATCTACTGAATTTAATGCCTCCATCAATCATGGCAGCATCAAAAGCATTTTGTTTGGCAGGCTTCACTGAGACAACCACTCTGCTTTGCGCTTCGCCAAATAGGTAAGCATCCTTGCGGTAGGCTGGGTCTGTGTTAATGTCAAAACCCAGACCATTAGGCATGGCAGCTTCAAGTAGCGTGATATACAAACCACCATCAGAGCAATCATGGGCAGAGGCCACAAGGCCACCTTGTATCAAGGTCTTGATTTGCTTCTGGAGGGTAAATTCTTTGTCAAGGTCAAAGTAAGGAGCCGGTGATTGCTTCACCTTATGCCATGAGTACAAGTACTCCGAAGAAGCGATGTCATTTTGAGCCTCACCTACCAAATAAATCAGGTCCCCTTCTTCCTTAAAGTCAAGTGAAGTAACAAACTTTTTATCTGTTACAATTCCCATCATACCGATAGTTGGAGTAGGGAATACAGGAATAGTCTCACCCTTAATAGTACTTTGGTTGTAGAAACTCACATTACCACCCGTCACAGGAGTATCAAACTTACGGCAGGCAGCACCCATACCTTTAATGGCACCTACAAACTGCCAATACACCTCAGGGTTGTAAGGATTACCAAAGTTCAGGCAATTGGTGATAGCACTAGGCTCACCACCACTGCAAGTAATGTTTCTTGCCGCCTCCGATACGGCAATTGAAGTTCCTTTTTCAGGGTCAGCGTGTATGTATCGGGCATTGCAATCAATTGTCAATGCCAGGGCCTGATTAGTGTCTTTCAGGTTTACCAGCGCAGCATCAGTAGGCAGGTTAGTACTCTTGTTCACGGTGCCTACCATAGAGTCGTATTGCTCATATACCCATCTTTTAGAAGCGATGTTTTGATGTTGAGTCAGGAAATCAGCAACTTCCACATAATTACTGGGTTGCTCGATATCATCAATATTGAATTTTTGATGCTCGGCATAGTAAGCAGGCTCACTATACTCCCTCTCATAAACCGGGGCACCACCGCCTAATACCAAGTCCCAGGCTGGCACGTCGGCTACCAATTCACCGTGCATGTAATATTTCAAGCGCTGCTCTTTGGTTACTTCACCAATTTGCGCACAATTCAAATCCCACTTGTCAAACACAGCTTCCACTTCAGCCTCTCTTCCTTTCTCAACTACCACCAACATGCGCTCTTGCGACTCAGAAAGCAATATCTCAAAAGGCTTCATGTTATCCTGGCGGGTAGGCACTTTATCCAAATTAATAATCATACCATGCTCACCCTTGGCAGACATCTCAGAGGTAGAGCAAGTAATACCCGCAGCACCCATATCTTGCATACCCACAACAGCGCCGGTGGTAATCAATTCAAGCGTTGCCTCTAGCAACAATTTCTCTTGGAAGGGGTCACCCACCTGAACAGCAGGTAAGTTATCGCCTGATGACTCTGTAATATCTTCAGAAGCAAATGTTGCTCCATGTATACCATCTTTTCCAGTAGAAGAACCTACTATGTAAACAGGATTGCCTTCACCGTAAGAGATGGCAGAAATAGTTTCACCAACTTTCACAATACCAGCTGACATGGCATTCACCAAAGGGTTGGTGTTATAACAATCGTCAAAGAAAACCTCACCACCTACGGTTGGGATACCAAAAGCGTTGCCGTAGTCACCAATACCTTTCACTACCCCCTTAATCAGCCACTTCGTGCGGTCAAGATCAAGGTTGCCAAAGCGCAATGAGTTCAACTGGGCAATCGGCCTTGCACCCATGGTAAATATATCCCTGTTGATACCACCTACACCTGTGGCGGCGCCTTGGTAAGGCTCTAATGCTGATGGGTGGTTGTGAGATTCAATTTTAAAGGCACAAGCCAGTCCATCACCTATGTCCACTAACCCTGCATTTTCCTCACCAGCTTCTACCAGCATGTGTTTACCCTCACGTGGCAAGGTTTTCAGCCAGCGGATAGAATTCTTGTAAGAGCAGTGCTCAGACCACATCACCGAGAAAATACTCAACTCTGTAAAGTTGGGGTCACGGCCTAGTATCTCTTTGATTTTATCAAATTCCTCAGGCAGTACACCTAATTTTTTCGCGGTTTCAACTGTAGGTAAGGCTTCGTTTGCTGTAGCTGACATAGGTTAGTAGTTTAAGCAGCAAAAGTAAGATTATTGCCCCAAAAATTGGTAGGAAACAGGAATAATTCTCGACAGGATATTCACAGGTAAGCAAAGATAAACGTCATTGCAATCCGTTGAGGGAGGAGAAGCAACCCTGAGACCAGGTGATGCAGAAATACCCCGTCATTGCGAGGAGGAACGACGAAGCAATCTCAAATTAAAATGATTATTTTGGTTTCATGTATAAAGGCGGGTACGTATACATGTTAACCAATCAGTACCATACTGTTTTATATACTGGAGTCACGTCAGATTTGGCACGCCGTTTATGGGAACATCAAACTCATAGATTTGCTGGCGCCTTTACTTCGAGATATAAGACTTATATTTTGGTCTATTATAAAGGTTTTCATACGATAGAAGAAGCTATTGCACGTGAGAAGCAGATTAAAGCAGGATCAAGGAAAAAGAAAGATGAATTAATTAAGGGCTTTAATCCCGAGTGGAAGGATTTGACGAATCAATTTATTGATACCTGACTTATTTTGAATTTGGGATCGCCACGCTTCGCTCGCGATGACGGGGTGCGTATCGTCATTGCGAGGAGGAACGACGAAGCAATCTCAAATTCTTCTCCCATTGCTGAGGGCAATCAAACAATCTTCATCAAATAAGCGATGAAAGACAAAAACATGAAACCCAGGGCAAACATGATAAGCAAATTGGTTACAGCCGCAGACTTTGAAATGCCTTTTGGTGGGCTCACCACCATCAAAGTGCCAGCCATCAATTCCTTCAATGTGCTAAGGTAACTAACCCTAACCGCACTCTCTTTATTCATCCTTCTGTTCATCAGGTATAGAAAGTAAAGGCTTAGAAAGGTAATAAAGGTCAACAAGAAGGCATAACCCACTATCTTTGATTTGCCATTGTGCTCTGCACCAGCGTAAGAGGCTACCCTTTTGATAGTTTCTTCCTGGCTGGCAATTATCGCTTTATCCAAAACCATAATGCTATCCACGTTACCATGAAACTGCTTAAGTTCTTCAGGTGTCAATTGCCCAATAGTACGGTTGTGCAGTAGAAGTTCGTTTACTTCTTCTAGCTTTTCTTTTCTGCGTTTTAGCTCTTGCGTTTCGGCAATATCAGCCTGTACCAGAGAACTGCTTAATAAAAGAGCTAGTATCAATTGAAAAAACCTCATGGAAACAAATCTTGCCGCAAAAATAAGATGGTCCATTAATGGGTGCTGTTCGCTACTGCTTGATGATTTGTTTCACAATTTGCTTGTCTCCGGCAGTCACTTTCAACAGATAAACTCCCTGTGCAATGGAGCGTAAGTCAAACCTCTGGGTAAAGCTATTACCACTTCCTGATAAAGCCTTCGGTATCACTGACTTGCCATTCATATCCATAATCTCAATGGTGTAGTCGGTGCCACCTTCAAACACAGCATTCACTACAAACTCACCCAGGTTGGGGTTAGGATGTATGCTAATGGTAAATTCACCCTGCTCGGTAGTTCCGGTAACGATTACCTCAAGGCTATCAGAAATTGCTGAACAACCATTGGTGTCGGTCACACTCACTTGGTAGTCCCCGCTTCCCGTTGGCGTATAGATGTGGAAGTAGTTGTTAGCACCTGCAATGCTGTTTCCATTTACATACCATTGGTAAGTTGAATACCCCTGACCTGTCACCACACTATCCACATTAATAGCTACTGTTGGGTTAGGTAAGTCGTTCACTATCACTTCCACAGGTTGTGAAGTGCCGTCGCAGCCATTAGTTCCAAACACAGTTACTGTTAGCGTGTCTGATAAGTATACCGTTACTGACTGGGTTGTTTCTCCGTTAGACCACTGATAGCTGTTGCCTGCACTTGCTGTAAGTATTACGCTATCACCTCTACAAAACTCTAAAGCTGAGTTAGTGGTTATCACTGGCGCACCAGAAGTCACCGTTACGTTAGTAGTAGCCGACGTCGCAGAACACCCATTGGTATCAGTTGCAGTTACATACAGTGAACTGGTTTGGTCAATAGTGATAGATTGGTCTGTCGGTCCATTTGACCAGATGTAGCTTACGCCACCACTCGCGGTTAGTATCACGCTGTCACCGTCACAGAAACTGGTAGGCCCATCAGGTGTGATGGTAACCACTGGCAAAGGATTAACCGTTACCATAGTATCATTGGATACTCCTTGGCAACCGTTGGCATCTGTAACAGTAACGGTATAAGTTCCACTTTGCAATACCGAAATACCTTGGGTAGTACCTGAGTTGGACCACATATAAGAGTTGTAAGTACCTGTGCTTAAGTTAACGCTATCACCCAGGCAGAAGGTAGTAGGCCCGCCAGCTGTAATACTAGGCTGTGGTGCAGCATACACATTCACTGTATGGCTTGCAGAACCAGCACAATTACCATCATCAAAAGTATAAGTGATGGTGTGCAAACCAGTGCCCGCTGCTGATGGGTCAAATACATTGCCTGTCAAGCCCGGGCCACTCCATGTACCCCCCGATGGTGAAGGGATAAGCGTATCATTACCTGAATTGATACACAATTGCGTCGACAATCCCGTGAAGTCCACAGTTGGGTCAGTAGTCACCGTCACACTTTGGAAAGCAGTTCCTGTGCAACCGTTAGGGTCGGTGTAAGTATATGTAACCTGATGTGAACCAAGTCCTGCGATGCTAGGATAGAAGGTGCAGCCACTCACGCCCGTTCCACCACACGAACCCGGTGATGGGTTTCCAGTAAATGGCTGTGGGCCACTATTGATACAATAATTAGCTTCAAGGTCTACGATGGTAACCGTTGGGTTATCATTCACAATTACTTGTTGCTCATACCTGCTTGTGCAACCATTGTTGTTGGTATACAAATAAGCTACAGTATGTGTCCCTGGACCAGCACCTGCTGGGTCAAATGTTGTGCCACTCATTCCCGGCCCAATGAAAGTCCCACCTGAAGGAATACCTGTTACAGTCACTGTTGGGTTACTCACACAATAAGCAGCGCTTAAGCCAGAAATACCAATAATGGTAGTATCATAAACTATGGTTGATTCAGAAATAGATGTGGCACAGCCTAATGTATCCGTTACGGTATATACCACATTATGGCTTCCACTTCCGGCAACGTTAGGGTCAAAAAGATTCACATTGACGCCCGGTCCACTAAATGCACCACCTGCTGGTGTACCACTCAAAGTGCTGCTGGTATCACCCACACAATAGGTGGCATTTAATCCTGATATAGTCGCATTGGGCAGTGATGAAACAGTAATACCTTGAAATACACTACTCACGCAACTAGTATTAGGGTCGGTATAGGTATATGACACATTATGGAAACCACCACCTGCATTGGCAGGAGTAAACATTACACCACTCACACCCGGCCCGGTAAATGAACCACCAACCGGAGTCACAAATTGCATCAAGTTCACTGCTGGGTCATTAGCACAGTAATCACCTGGGTCGCTAAAAGTAAGCGATGGTGCCGCATTAACCACAACAGTAGTGGATACTGGAGCACTGGAGCAGTTACCGATAGACACAGTCAAGGTGTATTGCCCTGCCTCATTTGTAGTTACAAACTGTATAGTTGGGTTTTGCTGGCTTGAAGTAAAACCATTTGGTCCTGTCCAGCTATAAGTACCGCCACTTACAGTGGTTGAAGTAAGGTTCAAGTCACCTGTCTCGCAAAGGGGGCTGTTGTTACCAATAGTTGGTGTAGGCACATTAGTGGCAATTGATAATACCGTATTGGCCGAAGGCCCAACACAGCCATCTACCGTTGCAGTTACCGTATATGTACCAGCAGCAGCAGCCGTAACACCTGTTATTGTAGGGTTCTGGCTGGATGATGTGAAGCCATTAGGCCCTGTCCAACTGTAAGTAGCACCTGATATGGTTGATGCTGTCAGTTGAAGATAGTCACCCACACATAGCGGGCCATTATTACTTGCTGTTGGTGCACTTGGTGCTGTATTGATGGTCACTGTAGTAGTTACCGTAGCACTTGGGCAACCAGTTACCGTAGCGTATAAGCTATACGTACCGGCATTAGCACTGGTAACATTGGTTACTTGTGGGTTTTGCTGGGCAGATACAAAGTTGTTCGGGCCACTCCAGGTGTAGGAAGCACCTGGCACTGTGGTTGAACTCAATTGTAATGTTTGCCCCTCACATATAGGGCTGTTACTACTGGCAGTAGGCGCAGATGGTGTCGCTCTTATGGTAACACTGGTGCTGCTCGAAGAACCTGTGCATCCATTCACTGAGGCCGTAACCATATAAGTACCAGCATTCGCATTAGTCGCATTCGGAATTTCTGGATACTGAGAAGTAGAAGTAAAGCCATTAGGCCCTGTCCAGCTATAGGTAGCACCGCTAATGGTGCCTGCTCCTAAACTAATGGTATCACCTTCACATACAGGGCTGTTGCTGCCTGCTCCTGGTGCAGAAGGTATTGGAGTTACAATTACATCCACTATACCTTGCTGGCTGGTACCTGATGAACTGGTACAACCATTCACGGTGGCAGTAACGGTATACTGACCTGACGCAGCTGCCGTGGCATTGCTTATAGTTGGGTTTTGCAGTGGTGAAGCAAATCCATTGGGTCCTATCCATAAATAAGTTGCCCCAGAAACCGTACTTGCAGTAAGGTTAAGGTCTTGTCCTTCACAAATAGGGCTGTTACTGCCAGCTATAGGTGATGATGGAACAGAGTTAATGATAACTGTTGTCGGCACTGCATTGGATGAACAACCATTCGCGCTGGTTGATACAAAGTAAGTACCCGCATCATTTGTGGTAGCGGCTAATATGGTTGGGTTTTGCTGGCTTGAAGTGTAACCATTAGGCCCTGTCCAGCTGTATGTTGCTCCTGAAACTGTACTAGCCGTCAGGTTAAGGTCATTACCTGCACAAAGTGGGCTGTTATTGCCTGTGGTAGGTGAAGCGGGAATGGTGTTTACAACTACCGTGGTTGAACTTGATGCACTCGCACAATTACCCAATGTCGCAATTACGGTATAGGTACCAGCCACTGAAGTAGTCACATTGCTAATACTTGGATTTTGCTGCCCTGATGAATAACTGTTTGGCCCGGTCCATGAATAAGTCACTCCCGATATGGTGTCAGCAGTTAGGTTTAAAGTTTCACCCACACAAAGAGGACCATTATTAGCAGCATTTGGTGCCTCGGGTATACTACCAATTGAAACAGTTACCGACGATGTGCTGGTACAACCGTTTCTTGTGGCAGTCACCGTGTAAGTACCTGCAGCTGCACCCGTAACGTTGCTTATACTTGGGTTTTGACTAGTTGATGTAAACCCGTCTGGTCCTGTCCAACTGTAAGTTGCGCCTGATATATTAGCAGCAGTGAGGTTAAGCGTAGAACCAACACATAATGGGCTATTGCTTCCCGCTGTTGGTGTAGCAGGGGTTGAATTTACGGTTACTGAAGTAGAGCCTATTGCACTACCACATGAGCCGAAGTCAACTATCACTGAGTAGGTACCCTGGTTGTTTGTGTTTACATTAGGCAAAACAGGGTTTTGGTCGGTAGAAGAGAAACCACTGGGCCCCGTCCATTGATAAGTAGCACCAGGAAAGGTGCCAGTACTAAGGTTCAAAGTACCTCCAGTACATATTGGAGTATTACTGCTCGCTGTTGGTGGGGTAACTGCATCCCCAATAAATACTTCGGTAGTTATAGGTTGACTAGGGCATCCAGCTACCGTTATAATCAATGTGTAGGTGCCAGCCATAGTAGCATTGGCATTTGCCCTCACTGGGTTTTGGCTTGATGATGTCCATCCATTAGGCCCCGTCCAACTGTAGATAGCGCCTGAGACAGATGCTGCAAAAAGGTTTAAGGTTTGTCCGGCACAAATCGGCGTGTTATTGCTTACCGCTGGCGCTGATGGAGCATTTAATACATTCACGGTGGTTGATGCTGAATTACCCTGGCAACCATTTACCGTTGCTGAAACGCTATAGGTTCCCGCACCTGATAGTGGGATGCCAGTTATTGTAGGATTTTGCTGGCTTGAAGTATAATTGTTGGGTCCTGTCCAGCTATAGGTCGCTCCTGGAATAGTGGTAGCCGTCAGGTTTACATCTTGTCCCGCGCACACTGGCCCATTATTACTCACCGCAGGGGCGGTTGGTGCAGGGCTAATGGTAACTACCGTAGTGCTTGTTCCACTGTTGCAGCCATTGGCATTGGCAGTTACAGTATAAGTACCTCCCTGTGATGGAGTAACATTACTAATACTTGGGTTCTGTTGGTTAGAGGTAAAGTTATTAGGTCCAGTCCATGAGTAACTAGCACCTGGCACGGTAGTCGCGCTCAACTGCAAGTCACCACCAATACACAATGGTCCATCATTAGATGCAGTTGGGGTACTTGGTGTAGAGAGTACGTTAACTGTGGTTGTTGCTGTCGGGCCAGGGCAGCCATCTATTGTAGCTGTTACTTGATAGGTGCCAGCGTTGAATGATTGTACACCACCAATAGTTGGGTTTTGTTGATTGGATGTAAA
Source organism: Flavobacteriales bacterium (assembly GCA_028281825.1). Taxonomy (GTDB): domain Bacteria; phylum Bacteroidota; class Bacteroidia; order JANQJC01; family JANQJC01; genus JANQJC01. The sequence goes on along the minus strand of JANQJC010000124.1, from coordinate 62,622 downwards.
TCCGCTAGGTCCAGTCCAGCTATATGAAGCTCCGGCTATTGGGCTAGCAGTCAACTGCAAGTTTTGTCCTGAACATATTGGTCCGTTATTACCAGCTGCAGGCTGTGGAGTTGGTTGTATATAAGTAAAAGTAAGTGTTACCCTTTGTATACATACACTGCCATTAGGTGATACCGTTAATGAGTTAGTAGCTCCATAAGTATATCCCGTAATACCATTACAACCAAAACTACGGGTAGCTGTCCTTCCGTTACAAGTACCACATAAGCATGAACCACCAATTGGTGCCGAGCCGATAGAAGTAGAATTGATAGATGCTGGCATTGAACTGGCATCACAGTCGGCTACATAAAAAGTGGCAGATACATCGGTAATAATATTACCAGCAGGCACTGGGTCAGTAAAGTTCAGTGACCAGGTAGGGTTAGGTGTTCCGCAACCACCAAAAGGGTTGTTGTTAACGCACCAGTAGTCAGTGCCACAAACATTACAACACCCCTGGGCTTGTGCACCGTTGTAGAATAATGTAATGGAAGTGGTTTGCTGGGCAACGGCTGCCGTTGCTAGTGAAAATAGAACGGCTAGGGTTAAACTAATTCGTACAAGTAACTTCATTTTATTATCTCCTGCAAATTATCTTAGTGGTTGAACGATGAGGTTATTGGTAGAAAATCTCTTGAATTGAGATGGGTCATCATAAAAGTTGGATATTGGAACAAACAACTCATCGGAAGTAATGCAACTGCCAGTTACGGTTTCTCCAGCGCCCACCACGGTGCTATGAGTCACTTCTTCGTGCATCGTCCATTTCAAATCCTGCGAAAACGCGGCATTGTACCATGATACCGTAACTGCATTGGCGTTGGTATTAGTAAACTTCAAAAGGATTACAGCTTCACCGTCGCAATTCTCTTTTTTGAACCAGGCTTTCACACCATCAAGTTCATTATGACCTGAAACCAAAAGAAATACATGCTCCCATCCATCGTTTTGTGATTGGGCAAATAACTCCGAAGTAGGAGTCAACAGTAAAGCTACGGCAATAAATAAAAGTTTTCTCATAATGTTATTATGTCGATAGTAACCAACCTTATTGTGGCTGCAAAAAGCAAGTAAATTTAGAAAAAAACACCGTGTGTTCGACGAAAATATCACACCCTGGGCATTGTTGCATTAAATTGTTTCCCCTTCCTTCAGTCTCTCTGCGTTTTCTGCAACTTTCAGGGCATCAATAACCTCTTGTATATCCCCTTCCATAAAATTTGAAAGGTTGTATAAAGTCAGGTTTATCCTGTGGTCGGTTATTCGGCTTTGCGGATAGTTGTAGGTACGTATTTTGGCTGACCTGTCTCCAGTGGAAACCATCGTTTTGCGTTTGGCAGATACCTGGTCAAGATGCTCTTTCAATTGCACCTCGTATATCCTGGAACGCAATACAGATAAGGCCTTTTCAAAGTTTTTAATCTGTGATTTTTGGTCTTGACACGATGCAACGATACCTGTTGGTATATGTGTCAATCGTATGGCTGAGTAGGTAGTGTTCACAGACTGTCCACCAGGCCCTGATGAGCAGAAAGTATCCTTGCGAACATCATTCATGTTAATTTCCACGTCAAACTCATCCGCTTCAGGCATCACCACCACTGATGCCGCTGATGTATGCACACGCCCTTGGGTTTCAGTAGCTGGCACACGCTGCACACGATGCACACCTCCCTCATACTTAAAATCACCATAAGCGCCATCGGTATCCACTTTAAAAATCACCTCTTTATACCCCCCTGAAGTGCCCTCAGAAGCATCCATTAATTCGGTTTTCCAACCTCTTGACATGCAATACTTGGTGTACATCCTGTATAGGTCACCGGCAAAAATACTGGCTTCATCACCGCCTGTTCCAGCACGTATCTCAACTATGGCGGGCTTTCTATCTTCAGGGTCTTTCGGTACTAGCAATAGCTTAACTTCTTCCTCCAATTTGGGCAGCTCTTCTTCCGCCATATCCAGCTCTTCCTTGGCAAGCTCCCGCATTTCTTCATCCTTCTCTGTTTCAAGAATTTCCTTGGCCTCGGTAATACTATCCGTTAGGGCTTTGTATTTTTTATAGGCTTCTACTATTGGCTCAAGCTCCTTGTAATCCTTATTGAGCTGAACAAATTTCTTCATGTCAGCAGCAACCTCAGGGTTACCCAATTGCTCACCAATATCTTCCCAACGCTTGGCTATTTCTCTTAGTTTGTCCAGCATTTTTATTCGTAATTGAATTCACCGTATCCTGAGCGGATAGTCAGTTTTTTACCTGAATGTTTCTCACATTTGCCTACTATCTGGGCATCTACATTAAACGATTTTGAAATCTCAATGATAGACTCAGCAATTTCTAGAGGAACATACAACTCCATTCTGTGTCCCATGTTAAACACCTTGTACATCTCCTTCCAATCCGTTTTTGACTCTTCTTGGATTAACTGGAAAAGAGGTGGGGTATCAAATAAATTATTTTTCGTGATATGAATATCCTTGGCAAAATGAAGTACTTTGGTTTGTCCTCCCCCACTGCAATGCACAATGCCGTGTATCTCTTTTCTATGCTTATCCAACACCTGCTTAATGATAGGGGCATAGGTGCGGGTAGGGGAGAGTACTAACTTTCCGGCGTTAAGGGGCATCTCATCATTCTTTTCGGTCAATGAACGGCTTCCTGCATATACCAAATCCATTGGCACTGATGGGTCAAAGCTCTCGGGATACTTTTCAGCCAATAGTTTATGGAATACATCATGCCTTGCTGAAGTAAGCCCATTACTGCCCATTCCACTGTTATACTCGTCTTCATAAGTAGCCTGCCCAAAAGAAGCCAAGCCCACTATCACATCACCATCTCGTATATCCACTTCAATGATGTCTTCCCTTTTGGCGCGGGCAAAAGCAGTAAAACCCACATCCAGGGTTCTCACGATATCGCCTACATCCGCGGTCTCACCACCTGATAAGTAAATGTTTACACCATACTCGCGCAGTTCTTCAATATATTGGGCAGTGCCTTGTATCAGGTGTTTTACAACCTCACCTGTGATATAGTTCTTATTCCTGCCGATAGTAGAAGAAAGCACGATATCATCTGTTATACCCACACATATCAGGTCATCGATATTCATAATCATGGCATCCTGTATGATGCCCTTCCACACACTATTGTCACCAGTCTCTTTCCAATACATATAGGCTAGGGAAGGCTTGGTGCCAGCAGTATCAGCGTGCATCACATTGCAATAGTTATCATCATGACCTACAATGTCTGGCAATATCTTGCAAAAAGCATTGGGATAAAGTCCCTTCTCGAGTCCTTTAATGGCCTCATGCACATCTTCTTTATCAGCCGAAACTCCTCTTTGGGTATACTTAAATGTACTCATCTTTTGAAAACAAAAAAGCCCCGAAGCACTTGCTAGGCCACGGGACTTTTAATTATTTTATTTAAGCTATTGCTTTGGCTTTTCTTTTGGAACGAAGTCTTTTCTTAATACGCTAAACTCAGTTCTCCTGTTCAACTGGTGTGCTTCCTCAAATTTTTGCTCATCATTTTTGTACTTGTTGATGAAAGCATCATTGATTACATCACCCTTCTTAAAGAAGGAAAAGTCTTTGTCTATTGTTCTTGGAGTAGACTCACCATAACCTTTCGCTACCAACCTGTCAGGGTCAATACCATTCTCAATCAGGTAGTCCACAACTGACTGTGCACGCTTTTGAGATAGTGTAAGGTTATAAGCATCACTCGCACGTGTATCCGTATGCGAAGCAAGCTCAATTACAATAGTCGGGTTCTCGTTAAGAGTAGTTACCAGACCATCTAGTGCTACCTTTGACTCAGGACGAAGTTTCCAGTCTCCCAAGTCATAGTAAATGTTAGGAAGGGCAATTGGCTTGTCTATTGGTTGCAATTGGAAATCGTGAACCAACGCTTTGTCTTCTTCTAGTCCAACTGTAGTAGTCTTACCAGTCTTTTTCAAGTAATCTGGGTGGCCAGCTGTGATTACGTATGAGGTAGCTGGTGCGATATCAAACTTGTAGTAACCAGAGCCATCGGTAGTAGTCTCTAGAGAAGCACCATCAGTACCTACAATAGATACAGTAGCACCTTCAATCGGCTTAGTGCTTTTCTCATCAGTTACAACACCTTGCAGTGAGAATATCAATTGTGGCAAGATGAATGAATAGATATCATCACCACCTTTTCCACCTTTTCTGTTAGAAGTAAAATACCCTTTCTCAGCCTCTTTTTCAAAGATAATACCAAAATCATCACCCTCAGAGTTGATTGGGTACCTCATGTTAGTAACGTTACCCCAACTGTCTTCTCCAAGCTTCTCAGCTTTGAAGATATCCCAGCCTCCCATGCCCATGTGGCCGTTTGAAGAGAAGTAGAGCGTGCCATCAGCGTGAAGGAATGGATACATCTCATCACCTGGCGTATTGATAGTTGAGCCAAGATTGATTGGCTTACCCCATCTTTTCTTTTCTTCATCCCATTTAGCCATCCAGATATCTTTACCGCCAAGACCACCTTCTGGGTTGTCAGAAGCAAAAAGGATAATAGACTCTTCTTCATCAATCGCTGGGTGACCATTAGTTACCAATTTTTTAGTTGTGTCATTCTCATTAGCGAAGAATGGCAACAACTCAGGCTCAGACCATTTGCTGCCTTGTGCCTTTGACTTGAATATATCACAACCCATTGCTTCTTTTTTGGCTTTTGAGCAACGAGTAAAGTACATCACATTTCCCTTAGGAGTCAATGCAGAAGCACCTTCGTTATATATAGAGTTAACGGTTACATCCAATGGAGAAGGCTTGCTCCATTTTCCTTTTCTGTCAATCTTAGTCTCAAAAAGGTCAGTAAAGCTTTCACCGGTCCAGCCATCTACTTCTTTACCTGAAGCATCATCGCGAGATGAGGTAAACACCAATTCTTTGTAGTTTTTTGAAGCATAAGTTGGTGAGAAATCATTCAGCCTTCCATTGATTTGAGCAACGTTCTCAATCTCATAGCGAGTTGGGTTGTCAATCCATTTTTTGGCCAAAGCACAAGCTTCCGCGCCATTAGCGCCTCTTGGATCTCCAGATGCTAACTCAGCATATTTATTGTATTCAACTATTGCTTCTTCATACTTGCCTTGATTTTTCATCGCATCAGCATAGTACAAGTGTACAATTGGCTCTGGGTATTTGACCCTGATAGCTTTTTTGTACCAAATCTCAGCCTGCTTGTGCTCATCAATCTTGCGGTAGCAATCTGCTGTTTTAAAAATTATCTCTGCTTTTGTTGGCTTGTCATCTTCCTTTTTATAAGCGGCTTTAAAAAGGGTAATTGCTTCAGCATACTGTTGTGCGTCATAAGCACCCTGCGCTTTTGTTAGTTGGTTGCTTTGGGCTGTTGCGTTAAGGGCCATCCCTGCGATAAGCACTCCAGCAAATAATTTCTTGAAAACTTTCATAGTCTAAATTGGTGTTGTTTTCTGTTTTGTTCGGGCGCTAAAATAACTAATAAATCATTACAAATAAAACACTCTCTGTTATTTAGCGGACTTCAAAAGTAAATAATTTGGCGAAAACCAAAACACTATGCCTCAAAATATTCGAGGTCATAGTGTTTTAACGCCTTTATTTATGGGCTCTATAGCTCAAATAAAAAATATTTAAGAGTTTACCTGTTAAACAAAAGTTCTCTGTATTTAGGTAAAGGCCACATTTCGTCATCTATTAATAGCTCTAATTTGTCGACATTGTAGCGAATTACATCGAAGTAAGGAATCACCTTCTCACAATAGGCTATAGCGGTCTCCCTTGGATTATCCAAAACGTTGCACTTCTTCCTTTCCGCTACCATATTATTCACCTCTTTCTGGATAATGGCAACTCGCTCTGATATATCCCTGATAGCAGCTTGCTGTCCAGCGGCTACTTTTTCAAGTTCTTTTGCACCAAATATCTCTTTTAGTCCTCGTACATTATCAATTAAAATGTTTTGATACTTAATTGCTGTTGGCACAATATGGTTGATGGCCAAGTCTCCCATTATCCTGGACTCTATTTGTATCTTCTTGGTGTAATTCTCCAACTTAATCTCATGGCGCGCCTCTATTTCTCTTTCATTCAATATGCCATGCTTGATGAAAACTTCCTTAGCTTTCTTTGTCATGTAGAAGTCTAAGGCATGCGGTGTTGTCTTTACATTAGAAAGACCACGCTTTTTAGCCTCCTTTACCCATTCTTCACCATAACCATTGCCCTCAAAACGTATCTTCTTCGAGTCGATGATGTATTGTCTCAGTACTTTAAAGATGGCATCATCCTTTTTAGAGCCTTTGGCAATAATGGCATCAACATCCTTCTTGAATTCAGTAAGCTGGTTTGCCATGATGGTATTCAAGGTTATCATCGGGCCTGCGCAGTTAGCTGAAGAACCAACCGCTCTTAGCTCAAACTTGTTACCAGTAAATGCAAAAGGTGAAGTCCTGTTTCTATCGGTATTGTCTAGTAATATTTCAGGTATTTTACCAATATTGAGTTTCAGCTGGGTTTTCTCATCAGGCGTAAGCTTCTTGTCTTTTTTTAAGGCTTCCTCCAACTCATTCAAAATTGCAGTAAGCTGCGAGCCAATAAAAACGGAAATGATAGCTGGTGGCGCTTCGTTTGCTCCTAGTCTATGGTCATTTCCTGCTGAAGCAATACTAGCCCTCAATACATCAGCATAGTCATGAACTGCTTTAATGGTATTAATAAAGAACGCAAGAAAACGAAGGTTTCTCTTGGGCGTCGAGCCTGGGCTGAGCAAGTTCTTGCCGGTATCAGTTCCTAGCGACCAGTTGTTGTGCTTACCTGAACCATTGATACCCTTAAAAGGTTTTTCATGGAATAATACCCTGAAGTTATGCTTGCGGGCTATTTTTTCCATCAAGTCCATCAATAATAGGTTATGGTCAACGGCAAGGTTTACTTCCTCAAATATCGGGGCACACTCAAACTGGTTAGGCGCTACCTCATTGTGGCGAGTCTTCACGGGAATACCTAGTTTCAATGACTCTACTTCAAAGTCGCGCATAAAAGCAGCAGCCCTTTCGGGGATAGAGCCAAAATAGTGGTCATCCAATTGTTGGTCTTTTGCCGATGAATGCCCAAAAACTGTGCGGCCTGTTAAAGCCAGGTCTGGCCTTGCATTAAACAGCGCAGCATCAACCAAAAAGTATTCCTGCTCCCAACCAAGGGTAGCTACTACTTTATTCACGTTTCTATCAAAATAGCTCTGGCAAACTTCAGTGGCAATTTTGTCCAGTGCAGCTGCCGAGCGCAATAGTGGAACTTTTTTGTCCAATGCCTCACCAGTATATGAAACAAATACAGTTGGTATGCATAAAGTTTTACCTAATAAGAAGGCTGGTGAAGTAGGGTCCCAGGCAGTATAGCCCCTGGCTTCAAAAGTATTTCTTATTCCACCACTTGGGAAACTTGAAGCATCAGGCTCTTGCTGAACCAACTGCTCACCGCCAAAACTTTCAATGGCTTTGCCATCTCCAATGGGTTGAAAGAAGGCATCGTGCTTCTCAGCCGTTGCTCCCGTTAATGGTTGAAACCAGTGTGTGTAATGAGTGGCACCCTTATCCATGGCCCATGCCTTCATGGAAGAAGCTACCTGGTCAGCTATTTTACGCTCCAATTGTTTGCCCTTGTCAATAGCTTCGATTACCAGCTTGTAAACATCATCAGGCATGAATTCTCTCATGGCATGGCGCCCAAATACATTGGTGCCATAAAAATCAGAAACCTTGGTCGCAGGAAGTTCTACTTCAACAGGTCTTCTTGTATAAACACTTTCAAGTGCTTTAAACCTTAGTGTGGACATAGTATTACAATATTGTATTAATTAGGTTATATAAAAAGGAAGGCCAAATTATGAATAATTTGACCTTCCAGGGTTGTTGTGAATAGAAAAATATATTCACATCCTATGAACAATTGTTTAAGCCATTACTTCTTCTTCAGTAGCCACTGCTTTAAAGGCATTACTGTCATTTACAGTGGTTACTATTCTTGAAACGATTTGGTAGGGGTCAGCGTTTGAAGCTGGACGACGATCTTCCAAATACCCTTTCCAGTTGTTTTCAGGCATTGAAACTGGTATCCTGATTGAGGCACCTCTATCACTCACACCATAGCTAAACTTCTCGATACTTTGTGTTTCGTGCAAGCCCGTAAGTCTTTGGTCGTTTGCTGAACCATAAACAGCGATATGTTCTTTGTGTACTTTACCAAATGCTTCGCAAATCGACTTGATTTTTTCTTCACCACCTATTTCTCTCATTTCCTTAGTAGAGAAGTTAGTGTGTAAGCCAGAACCATTCCAGTCACCTTTTACAGGTTTTGGGTGGAATTCAACTTTCACTCCATAAGACTCAGTAATCCTATATAGCAAGTAACGAGCAATCCATAAATCATCGGCAGCTTTCTTAGCCCCTTTACCAATTACTTGAAATTCCCATTGGCCAAGCATTACTTCTGCATTGATACCGGTAATTTCAATACCTGCACCAAGGCATACATCCAAATGCTCTTCTACTATCTCTCTTCCCGCCACGTTGTCGGTACCTACCGAGCAGTAGTACATACCTTGTGGTGCTGGGTAGCCGTGGTCAGGGAAACCAAGTGGCTTGCCATTTTCTTGCACCAGGATGTATTCTTGCTCAAAACCAAACCAAAAATCAGTGGCATCATCAAAAAGCGCACGCTTATTGCTCGGGTGTGGAGTTCTATCTGGGTTCAACACTTCGCACATCACCAGCCATGCGTTATTTCTCTGAACATCCCTTACTACCCTGACCGGCTTTAGGATACAGTCAGAAAAGTTGCCTTCAGCTTGTTGCGTTGAGCTGCCGTCAAAAGACCAGTAAGGGCATTGTGCCACATCACCATGAAATTCTGAGGCGTCAACTATTTTAGTTTTACTGCGCAGGTTTGCTTCGGGAGTATAGCCATCTAACCAGATGTACTCTAATTTTACTTTAGTCATAGCAAAAAATTTAAGTGTTGATGAGAAATTTGTATGAATTTTTTACAAAAGTATTTAAAAAACAGGTGGGGTTGCAAAAAATTAATAACATTTTTTTAACATTTCATTGAAAATTTAATGTCGTATCGATGTAAAGTGCTTTAAAAACAAAAAAGCCAGTCATTTTTGACCGGCTTTTCATAAAAAAGTATGTTTTTCTCTATTCTTCCTTCTTTTCTTCCTCTTCATCAGGTTTTTTTTCAGTTGGCTCCTTCACTTCTGTTTGTTCAGCTTCTTCTGGCTCATCATCATCCCTGCGAGCTACAGATTGAGGTGGTACATAAGGTTTAGGTGCTGGAGGTTTTGCAGTAGTGTCTTTTTCAATCACTTCCTCGGTCTCATTCATTCCCTTTTCAATCTCGCGTTGTATACCTTGGGTGGCGTCTTTAAACTCCCTGATACCTTTACCCAATCCTCTCGCTAACTCTGGTATTTTCTTTGAGCCGAAAAGCAGAAGCACAACCAGCAGTATCAGCATTATCTCTGAGCCGCCAAGGTTTAAAAACAGAATTGGGATATCCATTGCCTTAATGATTAGGGTACAAAAATAAGAAAGCCCCTGCATATGGCGCAGGGGCTTTCAAGAAGTTTATTGTAATTCTGCTTATTCCTTTCCTTCGTCGGCCTTTTCTTTCTTATAAAACTCGACTACAACTGGTGTTGCGATAAAGATAGAAGAGTAAGTACCCACTACCACACCAACCAATAGGGCGAATGAGAAACCTTTAATGGTTTCACCACCGAATAAGAATAATACAAGTAACACGATAAATGTGGTAAGACCAGTAACCACCGTGCGGCTCAAGGTGCTGTTCAGGGCATCATTAATAACCTTGATAGTATTCTTGGCACGCAATGGATGGTCTTGTTGATACTCCCTGATGCGGTCAAACACAACCACCGTATCGTTAATAGAATAACCAATCACCGTCAGTATCGCTGCGATAAAGGCCTGGTCAATCTCCATTGAGAATGGCAGAATGTGGTGGAACATGGCAAACAAGCCCAGAATAATCAATACATCGTGGAATAAGGCCACAACGGCACCCAAACTAAATTGCCACTTCCTAAACCTTAATAAGATGTACAGGAAGATAACTACTAGTGAGAACAATACCGAACTTAATGCTGCATCCTTAATGTCGTCAGCAATGGTAGGCCCAACCTTTTGTGAGCTTTGCTTACCAATTGGGTTGTCTTCTGAGATACTGTTAAACTTCTCAAAGGTCATATCAGCACTATAGAACTGTTGTAATCCTTCAAACAGTTTAGCTTCTACCAGTGAGTCTGCTTGTTCCGATGCATCATCTATACGGTAAGCAGTCACAATTTTCAGCATCTTAGGACTACCGAAAGTAACCACAGATGGGCTTTTGTTGTCAAAAGCTGTTGTAAGAGAAGCATTAACATCACTTACACTGACTGGTTCCTCAAAACTTACCACGTATGAGCGGCCACCCAAGAAGTCAACACCATAGTTGAAATCTCTTACAAAATAAGAAGTCAATCCGGCGGCTATTGCTATACCTGAAATCAAATAGGCAACTCTTCTCTTGCCAATAAAGTCAATAGCTGTGTTTTTGAAAGCACGCTCACTAAAGTTAGTGCTATACTTCACGTCCTTGCCACGACCTAATTGCCAGTCAAATATCAATCTGGTAATCAAAATGGCCGCAAACAGTGAGCAGAATATACCAATGATGAAGGTAGTAGCAAAACCTTGAATTGGTCCTGAACCAAAAATATATAATATGATACCAGTGAGTAATGAAGTGGCGTTGGCATCAATAATAGCTGAGTAAGCGTGTTTATAACCTTCCGCAATGGCCAGTTTCTTGCCAGTTCCCTTAGCCAACTCCTCACGTATCCTTTCAAATATCAGTACGTTGGTGTCTATCGAGATACCAATCGTCAATACTATACCAGCGATACCAGGTAAGGTAAGTACAGCACCTAGTGAAGCTAACACACCAAAGATGAAAAACACATTAGCTATCAAAGCGATATTGGCTACGATACCAGCATTATTGTAGTATAGTATCATGAATATCAATACCAATATAATGGCAGCGATAAACGAGTACATACCAGCTTTGATAGACTCTTTACCCAATGATGGGCCTACAACTGCTTCTTCAACAATTTTGGCTGGGGCTGGTAGCTTACCAGCCTTCAAAATATTAGCAAGGTCCTTCGCTTCGTTAATGGTAAAGTTACCTGTGATAGAAGAACGTCCTCCCGTAATTTTATCTTGCACCGTAGGGAAAGAGTACACATAGTCATCCAATACAATGGCAACACTCTTGCCTTTGTTTTTCTCGGTTAATTTAGCCCAGGCATTAGCACCTTCGGCATTCATTACCATTTCTACTTCAGGCTTGGCACCAAACTGGCTGTAATCCTGACGGGCATCAACAACTACATCTCCCTCAAGTGGAGCCTTGCCATCGCGCTTGCTCATCTTTATGGCAATCAGCTGTATCATCATCCTGCCATCGTTGTCAGCATAAGGCTTCACATGCCATAATAACTTAAGGTCGCGAGGGAATAATGCCTTTACTTGCTTCCTTGAAAGGTAATCATTGATTTTGGCTGTGTCTTTCACCTGACACACGCCCACTAATGGCCCTTCACCTAAAACATACTGGCCATTTTGCTGGTAAATATTTGGTGAGAAAATAGCCAACAGCGGGTTTTCTTTCTCCAGGTTAGCACCTGCAACTGGCGTAGACACGGATGAAGTGTCATCTTCGTCGGTACCGAAGAGTTCTTCAAGGCCAACTTCACCAGAATCTGGTTGTTCCTCAATCTCAGGCTCTTCATTCACTTGTTCCTCAGATGTTTCTTCACCATCAACACTCGCTGTTGCAGCTGAATCTTCAACAAGTTCTGGAGATATAATCTTCTTCAATACCTGGTCAGCCTGTTCAATTATTGGGAATATGTCCTTGTTCTCGTAAGTTTCCCAGAACTCAAGTTTGGCGGTACCTTGTAGTAATTTCCTAACCCTTTCAGGGTCTTTCACACCTGGTAGCTCAACCAATATCCTGTCTGAGCCTTCCAGCCTTTGTATGTTAGGTTGGGTAACACCAAATTTGTCTATCCTGGTTCTCAGTACGTTAAAAGTCCTGTCTATTGCGTCTTCAGCTTCTTGCCTTACAACTTTCAATACATCAGCATTGGTTGCATCTTGGGTGATTTTGTCTTTAAGGTTATAACCAAAAATACTCACCAATTGACCGTCAGGGGCAACCTCAGCGTATGCTTTGCCAAATAACGTTACAAAATCTTCTTGTGTACTTGCTTGTTTCTCCTTAGCTAAATCAAGAGCTTGGTTAAAGGCTTCGTCATCGCTATCCAGTGAAAGTGCCCTTATCATATCTATAAGCGATACTTCAAGGGTTACGTTCATACCACCGCGAAGGTCAAGTCCAAGTGCTATCTCTCTTTCCTTGCACTCGCCATAAGAGTACTCCTTAATCAAAAGGTTGTACACCTTTTCACCTTGCATTGAATCGAGATAGGCGGCTTCTTTCTTAATATCGCCGTCTGCGTATGCAACTGCATCATCTTCAATACCTCTTGTTACTACAGTAAAAGACAAGTAAAAAAGACAAATCAGCGTTAGCAATACGGCAAAAAATCCTATAAGACCTTTGTTTTGCATAATGCGGGAATCTTGTTCTTTTTAAAATTGAGCGTGCAAATATAGAATAACCGTTAGTTTTTACCAACTTATTTAGATTTCTGTTTTTTGCTGTGTTACAGGCATTAATATAGTCTTGTGCTCTCCTATACCTTGGCTAAGGTATGCTATGGCTGGCTTTTGAAATTTGCAGATAGACAGACTTGTATATAATTACCTGAATTTATTGGATACGGGGACGCTCACAAGGCAAATGTTTTTAAATTTGCCGCTCCTCTAAATAAGGTATGGTGAAAAGACTGATATTTTTATTCTCGCTTGTTTGCATTGCTACTACAACATTTGCACAAACCGGAAGCATAAGGGGGTTTGTGTACGACAAAGGAACAGGCGAGCCCATGATATTTACCAACGTGGTGATACAGGGTACCGCTCAAGGTGTAGCCACAGACGTAAACGGTTATTTTTCACTTACTAAGTTGCAACCGGGTGAAATAACACTAAAAGTCTCTTCTCTGGGTTATGACTCATTGGTGCAAACATATACTGTAAAGGCCAACGAAATCACCACGGTGAAGATGGAAGTATCGGAGTCTTCAGTGCAGATGCAGGCGGTGCAAGTATCGGCAGCGGCGCAAGAGAAAACCACTGAAGTTAAGATTTCAGACTTTAAGATTACACCAAAAGAAATGCAACAGATACCGACTATTGGTGGTGAGCCCGATTTGGCTCAATACCTTCAAGTGATACCGGGTGTCGTATTCACTGGTGATCAGGGTGGGCAGATATATATTCGCGGTGGCTCACCAGTTCAAAACAAGGTGATGTTAGATGGTATGGTGATTTACAACCCATTCCATAGCATTGGTTTCTTTTCGGTGTTTGACCCGGATATAATCAGAAATGCTGATGTGAGTACTGGCGGTTTTAATGCCGAGCATGGTGGTAGAACGTCATCTATTATGGATATCACCACAAGAAATGGTAATACCCGAAGGTTTGGTGGTAAAGTGGCTGTGAACCCGTTTTTGTCAAGGCTGCTATTAGAGGGGCCATTGAAGAAGTCCACAGATGATAATGAGGGTAGCTCTTCGTTCATTTTCTCAGGTAAGCATTCCTATCTGGCAGAAAGTTCCAAGGCCTTATACACCTATATTGACTCAGGCGGCCTGCCATTTGGCTTTACTGACTTGTATGGCAAGATGTCTTTCAATGCCTCTAATGGTAGTAAGTTCAATGTCTTTGGTTTCCACTTTAGGGATAATGTAAACTATCAGGCAGTTTCTGACTACGACTGGAAAACATCAGGTTTTGGTAGTAATTTTATCTTGGTTCCAAGTGGCTCACCAGTATTAATTTCAGGTGACTTTGCTTATTCTCAATATGGTATTACGCTTCAGGAAGAAAACCAACCACCTGATAGTAGTACTATTTCAGGTTTTAACCTGGGCCTTGATTTTACTTACTTCTTGGGTAGAAATGAATTGAAATATGGGATTGAAGTAATTGGATTCGCCACAGACTTTACCTTTTTCAATAGTGTGAATAGAAAGATTGAGCAGGAAGACTTTACCACTGAAATTGCCGGTTATTTCAAATACCGCATTACCAAGGATAAAGTGGTAATTGAGCCTAGCTTCAGGATGCATTACTATGCCTCTTTAGCTACATTTTCTCCTGAACCAAGGTTGGGGTTAAAGTACAACCTGGCTAAAAAATTTCGTCTTAAATACGCTGGTGGCTTCTACTCACAAAACTTGCTAAGTGCCAACTCTGATAGGGACGTAGTTAACTTGTTCTATGGCTTCCTATCAAGTCCTGAGAATCTTCCTAAAACATACAATGACGAGGATGTAAGGCATCGCCTTCAAAAAGCAATTCATAATATTGCTGGCTTTGAATACGACATTAGCAAACGTATATCCCTTAACGTTGAAGGTTACCTTATCAACTTCACTCAGCTGACTAACATCAATAGGGATAAGCTATTTGATGACACTGAGGAATATAGTGAAATACCTGACTACCAAAAGAAAGACTTTATCATAGAGAAAGGCAGGGCCTACGGTATTGATGTGCTACTGAAGTATGATTACAGGCAATTATACATTTGGGCAGTATATAGTTTAGGTAGGGTAACCCGCGAATACGAAACAGAGACGGGAATTGATGAATATTTCCCTCATTACGATCGCCGTCATAACGTGAATCTAGTTGCAGCCTATAAATTCGGTAAAGGCAATACATGGGAGTTGGACGCACGCTGGAACATGGGTTCTGGGTTTCCATTCACGCAAACTCAAGGTTACTATGAGTTGCTTGATTTTAACGGAGACTTCACTGGCGACTACACTACTGAGAATGGTAGTTTAGGTATTCAGTACGATGACTTAAACACAGGTAGGTTGCCATATTACCACAGGTTGGATTTAACACTTAAGAAGAAGTTTATATTCAATGAGAATAGTGAGTTAGAAGCCAATGTGGGTGTTACTAATGCCTACAACCGTCAAAATATTTTCTATTTCGACCGTATCAAATATGAAAGGGTAGACCAATTGCCTGTTCTACCTAGTGCGGGCGTGAGCTTCACATTTTAATACCTAAGATGGACTTTTTACCCAAGAACATAGAAGATTATGCCGCTAAATATACCCAGCAAGAGACGGGTGTACTAGCAGAACTCAATCGTGAGACTTATGCCAAAACCTTGATGCCACGAATGCTATCAGGGCATATACAAGGTCAAGTGTTGCGCATGTTAAGCCAAATGATTAAGCCCAAAAACATACTTGAAATAGGTACTTTTACAGGTTACTCGGCAATATGCCTGAGCAATGGGTTGCAAGAGGATGGTAAACTCTATACCATTGATATCAATGAAGAGTTGGAGACTATGGTACGCAAGTATTTGGCCAAAGCTGGTATTGAAGAGAAAGTAGACTATCGCATCGGCAAT
This sequence comes from Flavobacteriales bacterium, assembly GCA_028281825.1. Taxonomy (GTDB): domain Bacteria; phylum Bacteroidota; class Bacteroidia; order JANQJC01; family JANQJC01; genus JANQJC01. The sequence goes on along the minus strand of JANQJC010000124.1, from coordinate 46,911 downwards.
GCTTTGGAATTCATTCCGACTTTAGATGTTAAATTAGACTTGGTTTTTATTGATGCCGACAAAGAGAATTACAGCAACTATTTTGATTTGGTGATAGACAAGATGAACCCTGGTGGTTACATCATCGCAGACAATGTGCTTTGGAGTGGCAAGGTTACCCTACCAAGAGAGGAAATGGATATAGACACAGCTGCCCTTGTGGATTACTGCGAAAAAGTAAATGCTGATACCCGGGTTGAAAATGTGTTGCTACCAGTAAGGGATGGCCTGTTAATAGCTCGCAAAAAATAATACCTGCCCATAATATAACTCTACTTTCATTTAAAAGCGTTTATTTTCGCCATTGTGAAAAGGGTTATTGTTTCCGTTACTAACGACTTATCTACCGATCAAAGGGTAAACCGTGTTTGCTCTTGCCTGGTAGAAGAAGGTTATGATGTGAAATTAGTTGGTCGCCAACTAAACAACAGCCTTCCTATGGATACAAGGCCATATGCCACTAAGCGTATGAAACTGCTTTTCAGGAAAGGCCCTTTATTTTACGCGGAATATAATTTCAGGCTTTTTTTGTTTTTGCTTTTCAGCAAAGTAGACTTACTTTATTCCAACGACCTTGATACCCTTTTGCCTAATTACCTAATGAGTAGGCTGCGCGGCAAAGAACTAATTTATGACAGCCATGAGTATTACACTGGAGTTCCAGAGTTGGAAGGTCGGCCATTTGTAAAGGGTATTTGGCAAAAGATTGAAAGGTTTTGCCTGCCAAAAGTGAAAAAGGCGATTACCGTGAACAATTCCATTGCTAAACTTTATAAGCAAGAATATGGTGTTGAGATGGCGGTGGTGCGCAATGTACCCCAAACTCTGGTATTAAAAGAGCAGAAAACGAGAGAGCAGCTAGGATTACCTGTAAATAAGAAACTAATCATCTTACAAGGCTCTGGTATTAATGTAGACAGGGGTGGGGAAGAGGCCGTGCAAGCCATGAAATACCTTGATGACATAGTCCTTCTAGTTCTCGGTAGTGGTGATGTGATTGAAACCCTAAAAACCATGTCCCAAGAAGGAGGCTTAAAAGGTAAAGTCATCTTCAAAGGGCGCTTGCCGTTTGAGGAAATGATGCAATACACTCGTATTGCCGACTTAGGGCTTACCCTGGATAAGGATACCAACATCAATTACAGGTACAGCTTGCCTAATAAACTGTTTGATTATATACAAGCTGGTATTCCAGTGCTGGCATCCAAACTGCCAGAAGTAGAAACCATCATACGGCAATATGGGGTTGGTAATTTCATACCTTCTCATAAGCCTGAAGACATCGCTGCGAAAATGAAAGAAATGCTATCCAATCCTAACCAAATTGCAGAATGGAAGCAAAAATCCAGTAAAGCTGCTCAACAGTTATGTTGGGATAAAGAAAAACACCGACTTATCTCAGTGATAAGAAACTAGTTGTTTAGCGTGTAGTTCACTACAATTTCCGTATCAAGTAGCTTTGAAATAGGGCAATTCTTTTCCGCATCCCTTACTGACTCTTCGAACTTTTGTGCATCGATGTCTGGCACAGCGGCAGTTAAAGTAAGCTCTGATTTGCTTACTGCTCCATCCTCCAAAGTGATAACAGCTTTGGTTTCTAGTTTTTCAGGTGTAAAGCCGGCAGCACCCAACACAAACGATAGTTTCATATTGAAACAACCTGCGTGGGCTGCTGCAACCAACTCTTCAGGGTTGGTGCCAATACCATCTTCAAAGCGAGAAGAGTAGGAGTATTGTGTTTCACTAAGTACGGTGCTTTGGGTCGTTAAATGGCCTTTGCCTTCTTTGCCACTTCCTTCCCATACTGATGTTGCGTGTCTTTTCATGGTTAAGTTTTTTTGTGAGGTTAAATTAACGTTTTTTCATGCTACTTGTTCAGTAAGAGCCTGAACTACTCAAATCTTTTTAGGTCTGTACTTTTAAATGTCCACTCAGGGGTTGCTAAGTTCCCATCAAAATTAAGAGGGTACCAGGGGCTTACTCCCTTGTCAAGAGGGTTGAGCAGCACCTGTATATCCTGGGCAGGCATGTAGCTTTGAGCCAACATAAAGTACTTTTCGCCTTCGGGGTTTTCAATCATGTCTACCACAATCACTGCATGTCCGGGGCTGCCACCCTGTATAAAAACATCCCCAATCTGCATGTTTTCGAGCCTGACGGATTTAAGCTCCTTAGCCAATGAAAGGGTTCCCGCATAAGCAAATATCAAATCCATATACTTCCTGAAATCTTGATAAGTATTTGAGGGTGAGGTAGAAGAAGTCCAGGAAGTGTTGTTCCCACTTACTTTTACTCTTTTTCCTTTCATCCATTCAGTGTAATCTACTCTGAAACCATTAGTAAAGTTAAAATGTATCTGCTCGTATTGCTGGGAGTGATACAAGTATTCGCCGCGCAGGCGCATAATAGCATCAGCACACTGCTGTAAATCACGGGTTCCTATTTCTAGGTCAACAACCCCGCAGTACACATGGTTGTTCTTTTTTACTCTTCCATCATAAGTATACACTTTACTGCCATCAGGTTTAAGCGGGAGTCTTCTCAGGTAAGCGGCAAATGAGCCTTCTTCTACCCTGATTCTATCAAAACCCTCATGTGGCAAAAAGCGTGTTTCAATAGTATTGCCTTCGGGGTTAAATAGGTTGATAGGTGAAGGTATTGTCGAGTTTTTACCTTGAGGCTGTGAGCAAGAGCCACCAAGTATTAACACAATTAGGAAGTAAAAGCGAATGGGCATAATGAGTGTTTTGATAGTACACTAACAAGTTTTTAGATTATTTTATTGTGGAGATTTAACTAATAGAACAAAAACTATCTTTGGCTGAGTGGACCTACTGCTCGAAATATCTTTAAGCGTTGCCTGGGCAGCCGTATTTCTTTTTCTTATTTCCCGTATTTCATTTTTCAAAACAAGTGCCATTCCTGTTAGGTGGTTTCAAGGAGTGTTTGTATTAAAGATGCTCTTTGGGGTGGTGCTTTGGGCTATCTATACTTTCTATTACACAGATAGGTTTACTGCCGACATCTACAAGTATTTTGATGATAGCAAACCCATGTACGATGCCTTGAAAGCACATCCTGTAGATTACTTCAAGATGCTTTTTGGTTTTCAAAACGATGGAGAATATTTCAACCAGTACTATGACCAAATGAACAACTGGTTTCGTGAGTATGATAGCAATCTATATAACGATAGCCACACTATCATTCGTTTCAATGCGGCAGTTCGGTTACTCTCTTTTGGTTACTACAATGTGCATTCAGTCTTCATGTGCTTTATCTCACTGCTGGGGCTTACAGCTATTTACAAAACCTTTGAGCCAATAGTAAAAGACAAAAGTAAGTTGTTGTTTGCTGCTGTCTTCTTGCTGCCTTCTGTTTTGTTTTGGGGTTCTGGTGTGCTGAAAGAAGGCATTCTTTTCTTTGGTTTGGGATTTCTCATATACTTCTTTCACAGGGCATTGGACAAGCAAGGCTCGCCTATTTTCAGTGTATTGTGGATAGCGTTTTCAGTCGCATTAATAGCTTTTACTAAGTTTTACATCTTAGGGGCAATAATACCAGCCCTTATTGCTAACCTGTGGCTGAGGTTTTCTAATGAGAGGAAACCTGTTTTTAAATACACAATCACCATGCTAGTGTGTTTGGTAATAGGCTTGGGTGCCCATCATTTGTTGCCAGTACCTAATCCATTGCAACTATTGTCTGCCAAGCAAAAGGACTTTAACCTCTTGGTAAAAGGTGGTGTTTATTTAGAGAGTATTGAAGGCTTGAAAAGGGATACCTTTTACATTGAGTCTCAATATTATGACCAAATTGAGTATGACCGTTCAAGCCAAATCGCTGAAATAAGCGGGGTGACCGAGTGTTGGTCAGTAAAGGATAGTTTGATTACAGAAAAAAGGCTCATGGTATACGCCGATGATATCACTTTTCATGTGATTAAAGATTACGGTAAAACAGGCAGTAGTATACACACAGGGGAGCTAGAACCTAATGTACTGAGTTTTGTAAAGGCGCTACCCAGGGCTTTTTACAATGCCTTCTTCCGCCCTTGGCCATTGGAGAGTTTACAGCCATTTACACTATTTGCAGGTCTTGAGAACTTCGCAATACTTCTTTTCATCCTTTATGCCTTCATAAGAGGTAGATGGCAATCGGTAAACAAAAAGTGGCTGATATTTTGCCTCAGTTTTGTATTGGTTGTTTATCTCTTGACCGGTTTCACCACTCCTGTGCTAGGAAGTATAGTAAGGTATCGTATCCCTGCTATGCCATTTTTAGTCATCGCCGGTTTGCTACTGCTGCAAAAAGAATCATTACAGGAAAGCCCATCTAATTAAACAGGCTACTCTTTTATTACCTTTGCGCGCCTAATAGCTGAACAGTGTCTACAGAGAGAGATTATTTCTATCACACCTTGCCTAACGGTATTCGCCTGGTGCACAAACAGGTGGATGCTGAAGTGGCGCATTGTGGGCTTATTATTAATGTAGGTTCTCGCGATGAGAATGAGCAAGAAGCAGGAATGGCCCACTTTATTGAGCATGTGCTATTTAAAGGAACCAAAAACAGGCGAGCTTATCATATATTGAGCAGGCTAGAGGATGTAGGTGGGGAGTTGAATGCCTATACCACCAAAGAAGAGACCTTTATCTATGGAACTTTTTTAAGGGAGTTCTATGCTCGAGCCATTGAATTGATAAGCGACATTACTTTTAATTCTATTTTTCCTGAAAAGGAGTTGAGAAAGGAGAAGGAAGTAATAATAGATGAAATAAATTCTTATTTGGATTCTCCTTCTGAACAGATATTTGACGACTTTGAAGAGTTGGTGTACAAAGGACATTCGCTGGGTAAGAACATACTGGGTGAACCAGATAAGCTGAAGACTTTCAACAAGCGTATGGTATTGGATTTCATTAGTAGGAATTATACTACCGACCAAATGGTGTTTTGCTCAGTAGGTAAGCTCTCAGCTAAGCGATTTCTCGTCTTGAGTGAAAAATATCTGGGCCATATACCAGCCTCTAATGGCAGGCCGCCAAGGTTGCCATTTACGGGATACAAGCCTGAGACAAAAGTCATTAAGAGGAATACCTATCAGGCTCACGTTATATTGGGTAATGAAGCATACTCACTGAAGGATAAAAGGCGCCTGGGTTTGCGCTTGCTGAATAACTTGCTTGGTGGCCCTGGCATGAATTCAAGGCTTAATCTAAACATCAGGGAGAAGCACGGTATAACCTATAATTTGGAGTCACACTATTCAGCCTATTCTGATACAGGTTTGTTTCTCATCTATTTGGGTACTGACCAAAAATACTTGAATAGGACCATTAAGCTGGTAAAGACTGAATTAAAAAAACTAAGAGAGAAGAAATTAGGGACTTTGCAGTTGCACAAGGCCAAGTTGCAGCTAATGGGTTATCAGGCTATCAGTTACGAGAGCAACAACAACAAGCTGATAGGTTATGGTAAAAGCTTCCTGATTTTTAATGAAGTGAAGTCACTAAGAGACATTCATAAAGAAGTAGATGCTTTAACCAGCTCTCAACTACTAGAAATTGCCAACGAGGTTTTTGATGAAAAGGCATTGAGTATGGTGCTCTACAATCAATCAGAATAAGGTTATATTAGTCCCATGCTTCAACAGGATACCGCAGGCATATACACTACAGGTAAAAACTATCAACTGGACTACCCAGAAAAAGGTAATGCCGACTATCTGAAATTTGAAGAGCGGAGCTTTTGGTTTCACCACAGGAATAACGTTATCATCAATGCCATAAAAAAAGTGGGTGCGTCGGGCAATAATATAGCCGATGTGGGAGGTGGAAATGGCTTGCAAGCCATGTTTTTGCAAAGAAACTTTTCGGAGATAGATATTGCACTCATAGAACCTGGCTACGAAGGTTGCCTGGCAGCTAAAAACAGGGGGGTGCAAAAAGTATACAATTGCCTGTTTCAGGAATTTGATTTTGAAGGTTTTAATGCTGGAACCGTTGGTCTTTTTGATGTAATAGAACATATTGAAGATGATACGGCTTTTATGAAGGAAATTAAAGCTAAACTCAAAAAAGGGGATACTATAGTTATCACGACTCCGGCATACAACTGGCTGTGGTCTGAAATGGATGATTATGCTCGTCATCATAGAAGGTACACAAAGACAATGCTCAAGAACTTAGCCCAATCATCAGGGTTGAAACTAGACTATGTATCTTATTTCTTTTCTTTTTTGTGGCCGTTGACTTTATTGGTGCGGGTATTGCCCTATAAGTTTGGAAGAAGGAGAAGTGATGAAGAGTTAATGGCATCAGAAAAAGAGCAGCACACTTCCCTGGGAGCAGTGGGTGCTATAATGAATTTTTTATGCAAGATTGAACTCTCTATTCTCAAGAGATTGGAGCTCCCTTTCGGTGGGAGCTTAGTCGCCGTATTCGAAGTATAATGAGTTTACATTTTGTCCAAACTTTATTAATTTTATCCATCTTTAAACCTATTTACCAGCAGAACTCCTAGATAATGAGGGAATTTTTGAGGCCTTCCAACTGGAAGATGTGGATAGTATTTTGCTTTGTGTTCAAGCTGGTGCAAGGCTACTTTTTACTTTCTGGTCTTAATCCCCAAAGAGGCTATTACGTTGGTTCTGGTGATTCAGAATATTACTTCAAGTTGGCCTACAACTTGATGAGGGATAAAGGTTACTGGCTCTGGAGGCGCCATATTTATCCGGATGCAATAAGGGATATTGAATGGGATAAAGACCCCAATGCAAATCTACAAAAAGAGTTTGCTTTCAGGATGCCTGGTTATGCTGTACTGCTGTTTCCTGCCCTTCAAGTACTTGGCATTGATGGCGGCATGAACTTCATTGTGCTAATTCAATTAATATTTTCTGCGATTGCTGCCTATTTTCTAGCACACCTGGTCTATATGCTGACCAAGAGTAAATTAGCTTTTGCTGCTTTCTTGTCTGTTTATCTGCTATCAGTCTATGTCAGTAAGTATGCCTTTTACATCATGTCCGAAAGCTTATCTATTTCTCTGCTCATCATAGCGTTACACTTTGCATACGTTACCACAAAAAAGGGAACGGTTTCTCCCTGGATGTTTTTGTTAATGGGTTTTAATATGATGATGGCCATTTTTATGCGCCCGTTTTTCATACCTTTTTTTGGACTTATTACAGTTTACATGATATACAAAACCCTTGGTAGGCCTCAAGGGAAAGTAAAGCTGCTTTTGTTCATAGCTCCAATTATAGTAATAGAAAGTCTCTGGGTAGTAAGAAACTACAAGAATACAGAAGAGTTTATCTTATTGGAAACATCAACGCACTATGCAAAAAGCTTAAACAAGACCTTTCAGGAGTGGAATAACTTTGTAATTAAATCAGGAGAGAATTGGCTTTTTTGGGAGAAAACCAGCCTAAGTGCCTGGATTTTGCCCGACTCCTTTTTCGCAAAAGGTATCAATCCTTTAGGTAATGAACTTTTACCTGATTGGATTAAAGAAGATCAAGAGTTGATGGATTTGGTGCAAACAATCAAGTCAGATTACAACACTTGTTTAGACAGGAGCATTCCAATAGAAGATAGACTCCAGCTTCAAGAAGTAAATATTGCCAGGATATCAGGCCTAACTAATGAAGTCAGGGAACGGTATCCATTCAAATACTACATAGGGAATAAACTAAAGATATTCCACAATTTCATTGAGCAGAAGTTCGACATGTCATATCGTTCCATGAGGTTTCCGTCCAACATTCTTTACTCCTTTATTGGCAGTGGGATAAATTATTTTGTGCAGTACTTCTGCTTTGCTATGATTTTAATCCTATTGGTGGTTTTTGGAAAAAGGCTTTTTAGGAAAAATTTTGTACTTCTTATCATGTTGTTTATCCCACTGTTTGTGTCTGTTATGTTCAGTGTAGTATATGGTATGGCGGATCATCGGCATCTTACTTATGCCTACCCATTTCTTCTGCTGGGTGGAATTTATTCACTACATCAGGTGTTTGAGAAAAGTAAGACGGCAGGCTGGGTATTATCTATATCAGGTGGCCTCGTTTTTCTGCTCACTGGTATACATACCTTGGTTTACTATATCAACTGGTAAGCCCAGAAAGTCAGTATGCTCATTTTTAAATGAATAATCACATTTAGATTTTATCTTTGCCTATATGCAGGAGTATAAAATCAAGTTCAATAAACCTTTCATCATAGGCAACGAATTGGATTATATTGAACAAGCAGTTAATTCAGGGAAGATTTCTGGGAATGGTGTTTTTACTGCCAGATGCCAAAAGTGGTTCGAGGAAAAATACAGTTTCAGAAAAACCTTTTTAACAACCTCTTGCACCGATGCCCTGGAAATGTCAGCCTTATTAATGGAAATTAAGTCTGGTGATGAGATAATTATGCCTTCATATACTTTCGTGAGCACAGCCAATGCTTTTGTGCTCAGAGGTGCTAAAATTATTTTTGTGGATAGTTGCGGCAACCACCCTAATTTGGATCCCAACTCAATAGAAGCGCTAATTACTCCCAAAACAAAAGCTATTGTGGTAATGCATTATGCCGGTATGGCTGTGGATATGGATAAAGTAATGGAGCTTGCATCAAAGCATAACCTTTATGTGGTGGAAGATGCTGCCCAGGCAATTGATAGTTTTTACAAGGGGAAACCACTCGGCGGCATAGGCAACTTTGGCACCTTTTCTTTTCACGAGACCAAAAACATCATAGCTGGTGAGGGAGGTATGCTAGTGGTAAGAGATGAAAAGGATATAGCCAAAACCGAAATACTATGGGAAAAAGGTACTAATCGAGCAGCTTATTTCCGTGGAGAGATTGATAAATATAACTGGATAGGCATTGGGTCATCTTTTCTTCCATCTGAAATCACTTCAGCTTTTTTGTGGGCACAACTCGAAAATTTAGAGGCCATTCAGCAAAAGCGGGTTTGGATATGGAATCAATACTATGACCGTTTAAGCCACCTAAGGGAACATTTTGAATTGCCCCATGTGCCTGAATACGCAACCAACAATGGCCATTTTTTCTACATAGTTTGCAAAAGTTTGGATGACAGGCAAAGGTTGATAGAACACCTAAAAGGGCAAGGTGTAATGGCAGTATTCCATTACTTGAGCTTACACGCCAGTCCTTACTATAAAGATAAACATGATGGTAGGCCACTGCCTAATTCTGATAGATTTTCTAATCGCTTATTAAGATTACCTTCCTATTATCAGCTTACAGAAGAAGAGATAACTTATGTTTGTGAAAAAATCGAGGATTTTTGTAAATAGAGTTATTGTTTAACTCTTCGCCATAATGTCTCGTCAGTGAGACAATTAGAAATTTTAAGAGAGGCGCTTACTTCTTTTCTAAACTCTTCAGTATCATAGAGTTTTTCAACACCATTGTGCAGGAGCCCTACATCATAGCTAAAAAAGTCGTCATGCTTTTTTTTACCCATTTTGTAACAATATAGGTAGTACCTTACCTTCCCACCATTCTCAGGCTTAAAATAGATAAACTGGTGTTTATCCAACTCGGTTACCCATCCTGTGAAAACTACAGTTTCTTCAGAGAATAGCTCTCCTTTACCTATGACCTTCACATCGTAGCTGTACTCATCTTTTTGGCTAATTTTCACTTTAGTTATAGCCAAATTAGCAGGGTCAGCTATAGCCTCCCAAGTTCCGATAAGTCTCTTGTCTATTTTTTCCTTACCGGGGTAACCAAGTGGGTGGTCAGTAGCCATGGGGCAGCCAGAAAAAGCAATAACCAATAAAAACAAAAACAAGTAAACAGCAGGCTTCTTATTCATATTATCAAATGTAATGTAGATTACTTAACGGGCTTGTTTAAAGGCACTAACTTTCCGTTGGAGCCGTAGTCTTTAAGCACTTGCTCTGTATTGAAGTATACAAGCTTAGTTTCCGCAGCTGGTTGGTATGATGTGTTTTTGAATGATTTTTTAACGATTTGAAAAGTATGTGGTGGAATGGGTGCAACTAATAAATTGAGGTTTTTATATTTCGCTTGAGATACGACTTCCTCTGACTTATTGTCCTTGTATTCTGATACTGATAAATCAACATTGGCTTGGTCAATGGCATTACTTGAATTATTAATTACCCAACTTTCTATTGTTATTTCTTCATCAAACACATTTTTTGGATAGAAGTTAAGTATTTGAAGGCTGTCTAGGCCTTCCATAGCGTAGTAGATGTTAAAGTGTTTAATTTCTGCCAGTACTTTATTGTTCTCACCTCTGTGCCATATTTCTTCTATTATAAACCTTTTGGCTGTGGTATCAAAAATGGCACTCCAATTAAAATAATAAGAATCGCTGTATTTTCTTTTCTCCAGGTACTTAATTGCAGTATCAATGGGTAATTTAAAGCGGTAATACTTATCACCACAGTCTTCATCAATATCAAAATTAACTACCTGTTCTATGTCTTCCACATAGTAGGTTCCATTCTCCAAAGAAATCTTCATGGGTCCTCCCCATGCAATGGCTTTCATTTCTTCTCCACCATATTTCTCAATAAGGTTGGTATCTATGCCAACCACATAGTTCTCTTTTTTGGAGTGGGCATAGAATATCTCTACCTGAGATTCCTTCTGAATAGATATAGTGTCCTCTACAATAACTTCTGACTCAGAAGGTGGTTGATTGCAAGAAAAGGCAATCACTCCCAAAATTATCAGGGTAGCATGTAGTTTGGTATGCATGGCTGGTGTTATTGGTCTTGCCCTGCAAGTTCAAGAATAGTGTCGTACTCTTCTTTCTGCACAGGCATTACTGATAGCCGTCCCTGTTTTACCAACCACATGTTTTGCAACCTTTCATCCGCTTTTATCTGTGCCAGGGTAACTGGGTTTTTGAGTGTCTCAATGGGTGAAATATCCACCATGCTCCAATCTCCATCTGTAGTATGGTCCTGGTAAGCTTCTTTCACTACCTTGGTTATACCTACAATTTCTTTTCCCTCATTGCTGTGGTAGAATAATACAATGTCTCCTTCTTTCATTGCGCGCATGTGGTTACGGGCAGCATAGTTTCTCACGCCGTCCCAAAAGGTGCGGCCATCTTTTAGCATTTGCTCCCAAGAGTATTTAAAAGGTTCTGATTTCACTAGCCAATAGTTCATAATAATTAGGTTTGGTTAAAAATATCAATTCATCACTTTAAACAAAAACTCCTGCATCAAGGCACTATTCTCTGTGCCCGTATTACCAACACCTTTTGATTGCACATCCATCGTTCGCATACCATCAAAAATCACTTTAAGCTTAGGGTAGGGGTAGTGCTTGGCTGCTGTCTGGTAGTCCTTCACAAAAAAGGGGTGTACCTTCAGTTCAGAAGCAATGAGTTTTTGGTCGCTCTTGTCTTTCAGAAAGTGAAAAACCAGAAGCTTGGAGAAATAACTATATAAGTTTGCCATAACCATGGGTAGCGGGTTGGCTTTGGGGTTAGCAGCAAAATAATTGGCAATTTTTAATGCTTTAAGAAAATCTTTTTTACCCAATGCATCCTGGAATTCAAAAATATTGTAGTCTTTACTGATGCCAATATACTTTTCTATTGTCTGGGCGTCAATTTCAGCACCTTCGGGTAGATTGATAGTAAGCTTTTCAACCTCGTTCACTATTTTACTTAAGTCAGCACCCAGGTATTCTGTGAGCAAAGCCGCAGTCTTAGGGTTTATCCTAAACCCTTTCTCCCTCACATGGTTAATCACCCATTCAGGTACGTGATAATCCCTCATTTTCGCTGATTGAAAAAACAAGGAATGCTTCATCAAAAACTTGCTAACAGCAGTACGTTTATCCACGTTCTTGTATTTGTAGCAAAAGACCAATATGGTCGACTTTTGAGGTTTACTTAAGTAAGCAAGTAAGGGGCTGTCTTCAATTTTATCAGGTACCTCTTTTGGGATAAGGTTTTTGAGGTTTTGTGCCTCTTTCACAATCACTACCTGGTAATCCGTCATCATAGGGAAGCGGCGCGCCTCACTCAATATCTGGTCCACGCTGGTATCTAAGCCATATAACACGGTTTGATTAAAGTCGCGCTCATGCTCTTCCAGCACATGGCTCTCAATATAATCTGAGATTTCATCTATGTAATAAGGCTCATCACCCGTCAGAAAATAAACAGGCTGGTAGATTTTATTCCTAAGGTCCTTTATTATTTGGTCAAACGTCATTCCCTAAAAATACAAATGCTTTACTGTTAAACCATTATTGATTAATTGATTGAGGGAGTCAATACCTATAGTTACATGTTTTTGTACAAATTCGGCAGTTACTTTGGCATCACTCTCTGTAGTTTTGACGCCATCAGGTATCATTGGCTGGTCACTTACCAAAAGTAAAGCCCCGCTGGGGATTTGATTAGCGAAACCCGCGATAAAAATGGTAGCCGTCTCCATGTCAATGCCCATAGCGCGCAGTGTTTTCAGTTTTTTCTTGAACACCTTGTCGTGTTCCCACACACGGCGGTTGGTTGTATAGATAGTCCCTGTCCAATAGTCTCTTCCATGGTCACGAATAGTGGTCGAAACAGCTTTTTGTAAATTAAATGCCGGTAAGGCAGGCACTTCAGGTGGAAAATAGTCATTAGAAGTTCCCTCACCGCGAATAGCGGCAATGGGTAGTATCAAATCGCCAATACTGTTCTTTTTCTTCAGTCCACCACACTTGCCTAGGAAAAGAGCAGCTTTGGGTTGAATAGCACTCAACAAATCCATAACAGTTGCAGCGTTGGAGCTGCCAATGCCAAAGTTGATAATAGTAATGCGCCCTGAAGTAGCATTCGGCATGGCTTTGTCCTTGCCCATTATTTCCACACCCTCGCGAGCAGCAAAAATGTCCACATAATTCTGGAAGTTGGTCAAGAGGATGTAATCACCAAATTTGTCTAGTGGAGTGCCCGTATATCTGGGCAACCAATTATCAACTATTTCTTGCTTGGTTTTCATCAATCAGGTTCTGGGCGAAATTAGCCAATTTTAGGGTTATTCGAATGGCTCAATTGTTAAATTGTCATATTGCTAAAGAGATACAGGGTTAACAAATACTGATTTGAGAAAGTTTATAATCGCTATTTTCGCCATCATGAAAAAACTATTAGTACTTGCATTGGCGGCATTGCCCATACTGCTTACCGCACAAACAGAGGATTTAACCAAAATAGCTTTTGGCTCTTGCAGTATGCACTGGAAGAAGCAAAAGATTTGGAATGAGGTGTTGGAAAACAACCCACAACTTTGGATTTGGTTGGGGGATAATATCTATGGGCAGCTATTTGGCACTAGCAAGGACGTGAACTTAATCAAGGAGCGATATGATAAAGCTTTAGCTAATCCTAATTATCAGAAACTCATCGCCAAAGTGCCCATTATTGGCACTTGGGATGACCACGATTTTGGAGGTAATGATATTGGTAATGAGTTTGGTTTCAAGAAAGAAACCCAGCAACTGCACCTTGATTTTATGGGTGTTTCAAAAGATAGTCCACGCCGCCAGCAGGAGGGAGTGTATGGCTTATATAGTTATGGCAGTGCAGAGAGAAAGGTAAAAGTAATTCTGCTGGATACCCGTTATTTCCGTGAAAAACCAGGCGATGAGACGGACATGCTCGGTGAGGCTCAATGGACATGGTTGGAGAAAGAACTAACTGATAGTGATGCAGCTATTCATATCATTGGGACAAGCGTACAGTTTGTTTCCGACTTGCATGGATATGAAGGCTGGGGGCATTTCAAAGGTGCCAGAACCCGAATGCTCAAACTAATCAAGAAAACCAAAGCTCCAGGCGTCATCTTCATTAGCGGTGACAGACATATTTCTGAGATATGCGCCCTGAATTCTGAATATGTAGATTATCCTATTTACGACTTCACTTCAAGTGGTTTAACACACGGTAGGGCCATTTGGCCTTTTGAGAAGCGCAACCCATATAGGATGGGGCGCATGTGGCTCCATAAAAACTTTGGAATTATCGAGATTGACTGGGAGAAACGCAACATCACCTTTCAAACCCGAAACAAGAAGAACAAGGTGGTAATAGAGCGTACAATCAGCATCAATAACCTACAGCCTAAATCTTAATCGGGGATAAAATCCTTGGCTTTATCAAGCGCTCTACTTAAGCCTGAGCTGTCAGAACCACCCGCGGATGCATAAAATGCTTGTCCGCCCCCACCGCCTTTGATTTCCTTAGCTAATTCACGAATTATCTTTCCTGCATTTAGCCCTTTATCATTCACCAGATTATCAGAGATACACAATTGAATATTCGGTTTATTATCTGTTGATGAACCTAGCACTAGAAACAGGTTATCCAACTCGCCTTTCAATTGGAAGCACAGGTTTTTCACCTGTTCTGGGTTTAAGTCCACTTTAGCCGAAAGGAACTTAATACCGTTTTGTTCCTCTATTTTATCAGCAAGTTCTCGTTTAGCAATACCTACTTGAAGTGCTTGTAAGTTCTCTATTTGTTTGGATAGTTTGGCATTTTCATCTAATACCTGTTTTACCCCCTTCAATGGGTTCTTTGGATTTTTGATTAATTCACCCACTTCAGCTAGAGCATTCACTTTCTCGTTCACGTAATCTTCGGCTTTTTCTCCGGTGATAGCTTCAATCCTTCTAATTCCGGCAGCAATAGAGCTCTCAGAAGTTATCTTCAAAAATCCAATTTGACCAGTGGCCTTCACATGGGTTCCCCCACATAGCTCCACTGAAAATTCAGGATCAAATACAATCACGCGAACTATGTCTCCATACTTTTCACCAAACAGTGCTATGGCACCCATTTCAAGGGCTTTATTGTAGGGCACATTTCTGTTTTCCTCTAGTTGTATGTTCTTACGTATTTTAGTGTTGACTGTTTTTTCAATTTTAGCCAATTCTTCGCCTGTCACTTTTGCAAAGTGAGAGAAGTCAAACCTGAGGTGTTCTGCATTCACTAGCGAACCTTTTTGCTCAACGTGGGTTCCTAAAACCTCTCTTAAAGCCGCGTGCAGCAAGTGGGTAGCAGAGTGGTTGTTTGCAGTTGAGTTTCTCTTATTGATATTCACCTTTGCAGTAAAGGTTTGCTGGAGGTTTTCTGGCAACTTTTCAGTCATGTGAATAATAAGGTCGTTCTCTTTCTTAGTATCTATAATATAAATCGTATCCTCACCAGATTCCAAAACCCCAGTATCTCCAACCTGCCCGCCACTTTCAGCATAAAAAGGAGTGACATTGAAAACCAATTGGTAAAAGTCTTTTCCCTTAGTATTAATCTTGCGATAACGGGTGATATTAACTTCTGCTGACAGGTAGTCATAACCAATAAACTCCTCTTTGTCGTCAAGGGTTAATACAATCCAGTCGTCCTTATCGATTGCTGCGTCAGCTTTTGAGCGTTGTTTTTGCTCTTGCAGGGCGGTTTCAAAAGCAGGTAGGTCAACTTCCAAACCTTTTTCTCTTGTCAATAGCCCAGTCAAGTCAATGGGAAAACCAAATGTGTCGTACAATTCAAAAGCAAATCGCCCGTCTATGGTTTTGTAGTCATTTTGGTCTAAGTAATCGTTGAAGCGCTTGATGCCGGTTTCCAACGTGCGCAGGAATGATTCTTCTTCCTCTTTTATTACTTTTCCGATAAGGTCTTCTTGTGCCTTTATTTCAGGAAAATGCCCTCCTAATTTCTCCACTAACACCGGTACGAGAGAATGGATAAACGGGTCACTAAGATTTAGGAAACTATACCCATACCTGACAGCCCTTCTTAATATTCTCCTGATAACATACCCAGCCTTATTGTTGGATGGCAATTGCCCATCAGCAATAGCAAAAGCTATAGCTCTTACGTGGTCTGATACCACACGCAAAGCAATATCGGTTTTCTCGTCTTTGCCATATTGGGTGCCCGACATTTCAGCCAGCTTAGTTATCATTGGCTGGAAAACATCGGTATCATAATTGGATGACTTACCTTGAAGTGCAACACACAGCCTTTCTAGTCCCATACCAGTATCCACATGTTGCTGTGGTAGGTTGACTAACTTACCATTGGCCATGCGGTTGAATTGGATAAAAACCAGGTTCCAAATCTCAATAACTTGGGGATGGTCTTGGTTTACCAAAGTCCTCCCATCTACTTTTTTGCGTTCTTCATCACTACGGATATCAATATGTATCTCTGAGCAAGGTCCACAAGGGCCGGTGCTACCCATCTCCCAAAAGTTGTCTTTCTTGCTAAAAGGCAATATCCTATCTTCATTGATGTGGCTTTTCCAGAAGTTCTTAGCCTCGGTATCTTCGGGCAAACTGTCTTCTTCATCTCCACCAAATACAGTTATGTAAAGCCTTTCCTTGTCCAATCCGTATACTTCAGTTAGCAGTTCCCACGCCCATTCAATAGCCTCTTTTTTGAAATAATCACCAAAAGACCAATTACCTAGCATTTCGAACATGGTGTGGTGATAAGTGTCTACTCCAACTTCTTCAAGGTCGTTATGCTTGCCTGAAACACGAAGGCATTTTTGGGTGTTGGCCACGCGAGCATCTTTGGCTTTTGAGTTCCCCAAAAAGATGTCTTTAAATTGGTTCATTCCCGCATTGGTAAACATTAAAGTGGGGTCATTTTTTATCACCATCGGTGCAGATGGGACTATCGTGTGACCTTTTGATACAAAGAAGTCGAGGAATTTTTGTCTTATCTCGTTAGAAGTTATCATAATGATACGCTGTCCTGTCGTGTATATGTCCTTATTCGTCTAAAGTATAGCTATTGAAAGGGCACAATGTTTTTATTTTTCAGTCTAATTTGCTATTTTCACGGCGCCTAAAACAAGGGCTGCCCTGCGAAAGCTGGGCAAATTTAGGCAAATATTCAGCAATGTCTAAGGTAAAATTCCGGTTTGATACACGAACGCTTCAGTACGAGAAAGTCGAACTGAAGTTAGTAGACAAAGTGTGGAAGATTCTAAGCTACCTAGTTACTGGTATTGTATTTGCAGCAACAGTAGTTTGGATTGCATACAGCTATTTCGACTCTCCAAAAGAAAAGCAACTAAAGCGCAAGTTGTCTTTCATGGAAATGCAATTTGAAACACTTAGTGAGCGTACCAATCATATTGCAGCTGTTTTGGGTGACTTGCAGGAGAAAGATGACGATATTTATCGTACCATTTTCGAAGCAGAGCCTATTCCATCAGCAAAAAGAGAAGCAGGCTTTGGAGGTGTTAATCGATACGATAAGTTGGAAGGTTTTGATGATGCCTCGGAAGTGGTTATTGAAACTACCAAGAAGCTTGATAAAATATCCAAGCAGTTGGTGGTGCAAAGCAAGTCGTTTGACGAGATTGTGCAGCTAGCACTTAATAAAGAGAAGATGCTAGCCTCTATACCAGCTATTCAGCCTGTATCCAATGAAAAACTTACCAGGATAGCATCTGGTTTTACTTACAGGATACACCCTATCTATAAAATCAAGCACTTTCATACAGGTATTGACTTTACTGCACCGCGAGGTACTGATATCTATGCAACTGGTGATGGTGTTGTGAAAAGTGTAGAGTCAAAGAACCGCGGATATGGAAAGCATATCGTGATAGACCACGGTTATGGTTATGAAACATTATATGCGCACATGAGTGGTTTTAACGTTAGGGAAGGTCAAAAAATAAAGAGAGGGGAGGTGATAGGTTTTGTGGGTAGCACTGGTACATCTACAGCACCTCACCTGCACTATGAAGTAATCAAAGATAATGAGAAAATAAATCCAATTAACTTCTTCTTCAACGACCTTACCCCCGAAGAATATGAGAAGGTTATCGAATTATCTTCTCGCTCCAACCAATCTTTCGATTAATTTTTTACCTTAGGTGTCAATCCAACCACCTATGCCACTGAAGGAGAAGGAAATAACCAAAATGTACTATTCCATTTCGGAGGTGTCAAAAATGTTTGATGTTCGCCAGTCTACACTCCGATATTGGGAAAAGGAATTTGACATTTTACAGCCGAAGAAAAACAAGAAAGGCACCCGGTATTTCACACAGGCTGATATTGATAACCTGAAGATAATCTTTCATTTGGTAAAGGAACGCGGCTTTACCATACAAGGTGCCAAAGACAAGATTAAAGGTAATAAAGAAGATACTATCAATACGGTGGAGATAATGGGCTCTCTAAAAAGAGTAAAAGATTTTTTGCTTGAAATCAAGTCAGAGCTTTAGCCTAATCCACAACTACAGCCTTTTCCTGGACAATATTTTTAAATGGTTTACCTGTTACTTTGCTTTCAGCCCATGACAGGAAGTCGAAGTATTCAAAAGCAGATTTCTCAAAATTGTCATTGGCAAGTTGCTCAAGTTCAGTGGTTAGGTCTATATAAGCTTGTTTAAGGTCTGCCTTATCGTCAATTTTCAGTACACGCGAAATAAAGTTAAGGAATGAGTTTTCAAACTTATAAACCCTGTTTCTGGTATTCAAGTACCTCTGGGTAGATTTCAATGCATAGGGTACCAATCTCTCATTCCCTAGTTCTAGATGTATCAATAGGTTTAAAAGTTGAGCAAAACAATGGATGTCTTGACTGTTGTCAATATCTATATCGTTGAGCAGCCTGTTTATCCATTTCAGTGAGTTGGAGTATTGCTCACATCCAAAGTAAAGCACGGCTATGTTCAAGTAAAAATAGGCCTTACGTACACTATTCATTTTGTCACCATATAGCTTTAGGCCTTCTTCTACGATAGGAATTAATTCTAGTCCTTTCTCAAATTCTCCTGTAAGGTGATAAATGGTCAACTCAATACTGTAAGCGCTTGAGAAAAGCTTGATGTCCATATCCTCACTCCTGTTAAGTAGAAGTTTCTCTGGTAATTCGCGTAGTCTTTTCAAGTAGTCAAATACTTCGTCGTATCTCTTTAACTGGCTACCTATATAAATAACGTTGGTAAGTACCGAGAAATAAACATTTGGCTCTTCCTTAAAGAGTTCAATGTGATTTTCTATGTGCTTAACATTTTGTTGGAGATACTTATAACTACTCTCGTAATCACCAATACCAAAGTAATAAGCGCTGTAAATGTGGTGATACAGATATTCTGTTTTAAAATAAAGATCCTTCTTTTCAGCCTTTACCAGGAATTCATCTATGATGGATTTAAAGTTTTGAAGTTCTTCTTCAGTGCGGACCTTTCCTCTTTTGTTGAGAATGTTGAATAATCGGCTTTTTACATACCAAAACTCATTGTACACTTCAATTTTGTGCTGAATATCTTCGTTTTCTCTCAATACCTTTTCAAGGTCTTCGTTGGTTACACCCTCATAGTTATCCTTTTCTATCAGTTTTTTCTCCCAACGGAAAATCTCCAATAGTGAAGTGTGCTTCTGATACTTGAGTGCTGTTTTCTTAGCACTTCGCAATACCCTATGGCATTGGTCATAAAGCGATTTGTTGTAGAGTATTTCAACACTATGCAGATTGCGTTTAAGTTGTATATCAATAGAACTGTTAGCATGAAAAGCGTCTAAGCTTCGCAGTATCGCATCGTAAAGTCGGCCCTTAGCGATAGAAAGTTTTTTAATAAAAGCATGCTTTTTGAATTGCTTCTTTATAGCTTCTTCGTCATACTCATCCTGTTTGTCGATGGCATCAAACAATAATTGATAATTGTTTTTTTCACCAATGGTATGGCGTGAAGAGTATATCTTAAAATAGCGTTTTTCAGCTTTTGTAAGAGATTTTATCAATCTGAATAGACTTTCTGAAACTTTATTAGACATGTATAAAAAATGTTAAAATTCTTTTAAAAGGTTTGTATTAATATATTCAACTTCTATTAGATTGAATTGTTCTTTTTTTCTTTTTTTATGGTACAATCAGGGATTGTAGTGAATTGAAAACCCTACAGTGAAAATAGCTAAAAAAATGATAAGATTGAATTTAGAAATGTTTAAAAATGCATCTAGAATTATACTTCAGACATGTATAATTAATGAGAAGGGTGGAAAATGCCTTGAGAAGTATAAAATGAGAGTTTGGTTTTCTTTGTGAATCCTATGTTTATAGGGTTTTAGAGTTGGCTTGACTTCTAATGTTTAATAAAATAGACAGGTATATTTCTACGTTTTCGTGGTTTGACTGGTAGCCTATTACAGAAGTAATTTTAGGCTGGAAATTAAAAACGGAAATGTTATGAAGGTGAAAGTCAAACTATTACTCTACTCAATCATATTAAATCTGACTGCTTATTCACAGTCGTATGATTCACTTAGTATAAATAATATCAATGCAGGTTTTCAGATAAGTGGTGATTTATTCACAACCCCTAACCACCAGCCTCATTTTGAAGTTCCAAATGGTTCTGGAAAGCACACTTTTTTTAGTGCTGGATTATGGATAGGAGGATTAGATGCGGCTAATCAGTTACACTCAGCTTTTAGCCGCCCTGGGCAAATCAGTGATGAGTTTTACCCAGGCCCTTTAAGTTACATGGGCGATTGTGATAGTGTCAATTACAACAGGATATGGAAACTTAACCGTTCTTCAGTGGATTCATTTGCCAATGGGCTCTCTTTAAACATTCCCGCATGGGCAACGGAATATCCGGCACATGGTAATACTCAACAGGGAATTTCTTACTATTTGTTCCCATTTTATGATAGTGATAGCGACGGGAATTATGAACCACAAGATTATGACTATCCACTGATAAGAGGTGATGAAGCCTTACTGTATATTTTTAATGATGACTGCAACAGTTGGCATCAAACAGGCTCTGAGTCTATGGGTATTGAGGTGAGGGTAATGGCTTATGCTTTTGACTGTCCTGAAGATTCAGCTTTAAACAATACTGTATTTGTTCATTATGATATCATCAATAAATCTGGTATTACTTACTATGATACCCGAATAGGTTTATGGAGTGATTTGGATATCGGTTTTGCCAATGATGATTTCATAGCTTCTGATGTGATAAGAGGTGCCTATTATTGTTACAACGGCAGTGATATAGATGGTAGTAATAGTGTACCTGAGCATTATGGAGACTATCCACCTGCACAAGCGGTAGTTTTCTTAGATGGTCCATATCAGGATAATGATAATCTGGATAATAATGTAGGAATAGGAGTTAATGAGTCTTTAAATGGGTTAGGGTATGGTGACGGAATTGTAGACAATGAAAGGCTGGGAATGTCAAGTTTTGTATATCATAATAATTCTCCAGGAGTACAGGGAGATCCGCAGACAGCGGAAGACTATTACAACTACATGAGAAGTATATGGAGAGATAACACCCCAATGGTATATGGGGGCAATGGCCATATTAATAATTGCACAAGTTGTGAGTCTACCAGTTATATGTTTCCAGGAGATTCAGACTCTTTATATTGGGGAACCGGGGGAGTGCCTGTAAACCCATGGACTGAGATTGATGCTAGTAACACACCTGGCGACAGGCGAGGGCTTGGTTCAATTGGTCCATTCACGCTAGGGCCAGGTGACCGTGAACCTTTGGACATTGCTTTTGTTTTTGGTAGAAGCTATAGTGCTGGAGCAGAAGCTTCTGTTATGACAATGAAGGCCAGGATTGATGCCATTCGTGAGATGTTCATTAATGATTCAATACCTGCACCATGTGGCGGAAATTTTGTTCCTGCTCCACTAGCTGTTAAAGAGTCAATAATATCAAGCAAAGTGAAAATATACCCTAATCCCACTTCAAGTGAGCTAAATGTAGAACTACCGATTAATGAGGGTGAGGATTGGAATTTTTCACTAGTTGATATGACAGGTAAAATATTAGAGTCATATACCCATCAAGGGCACAAAAATAAAATTGATGTAAGCGGTTTGGTAAGTGGGTTTTATCTGCTAAGGATAAGTAGCCCAACTGAGACAATTTCTAAACCTTTCGTCAAAAAGTGATTGAAGAGAAAGCTGTAGTTAGCTGGTTGTTCCTGAAGGTCCTTCGCGATTTATTTTGCGTTGGGCCTTCTGGATTTTAGGTATTCCTGCTGTGAAGCACCATTAATGGTACTTCGCCAATCATCGACATTTCTTTGGTTACACTGGTTGAAAACAACCTTTCAAACAGGGTGTGTTTTCTGGATATCATAACCAGCATATCCACCTTGTGGTTTTTTGCAAATTCTCTCACTCCCTGCACCACATCAGGATTTTCTACTGTAAAGAAGCTTTGCTTAATCCCTTCAAATTGCTTGCCCAAACTCATTCCTTTGGTTTCGTACTCATTTGGCCCTGCAAGTACAAGTTCCCTAGATACATTAACAGCTAATATCTTGCTGCTGTTTCTTTTCGTGATGTCAACTAATGGTTGAAGCAATTCATCGTTTTCAAGCCCTTCATAGTCAGTGGCCAATGCGATGTTCTTCAAGGGTTTTATCTCAGCTTTTTCGGGTATTGCAATTATCGGGCATTTAACCCTCCTGATTACTGCCGATGTATTGCTGCCAATTAAGGCCTTTTTAATACCCGAAGCACCTCTTGTTCCCATGACCACATAGTCAACATGTTCTTTTTCAGTAGTTATTTTTAAGGCGGTTGCCAGTGGGCCATACTCTAGGCGATGCTCTAATAAGCCTTTAATATCAGGATGATTATTTACAAGCCTTGATATGATTTTATTTAAATCTGCGGTTGCCTGCTTTTGTAATATATCATTAATTGAAACTAACATATCAGCACTTGTATTGGGTTCTACAAATGCATTGATAAGTATATACTTCACATCTTCAAAGCCAAACAGCTCAATTGCATACTCAATAGCATGATTGGCATTATCAGAAAAATCTGTTGGTAGAAGTATTTTTTTCGTAGCCATAGAGTAACTCTACTAGTAGTTTATCAATTTAGCTACAAATAAAAAGCAATGACTTATTCGGGAAAATGAGAGAGGTTAATTGTAAGTGGTGACTTTAGTCACCTTTTGGACATTGGAATGAAGTATTAAAATCCACTTGCTGCCCTTTTCAAACCATCTTGGTCCATGATGGTAATTGTTTGCCCCTCACTCTCAATAAGTCCTTCTTTTTTCATCTCAGACAGCATTCTGATAAGTGATTCTTTTGCAGTACCAACAATACTGGCCAAGTCTTCTCGAGATATTTTCAACTTCACTGAATCATTCTCCTTGGCTATCAATTTAAGTAGTGCATTGGCTACTCTTTCCCTAACAGGGGCATAGGCCAGTTGCAATAGGCGATTTTCTTTTTCTAGCACATTTCCTGCTAGCATTTTAATAAATTGATTGGCTACATCCCTGTTTTTTTGGAGCAAGGACAAAAAGTCATGTTTCGGTATAATAGCCACTTCAGTTGCCTCCATAGCTATTGCAGTTTCATTGTAATCAGTATCCTCCAGCAGGCTCATGTATCCAATAAAATCACCTGGTCCATATAAATCTGTTACCAACTCTTTACCATATTCATCAGTCTTGAAGCATTTTACCTTGCCTTTGGTGACAAAATAGAGGTAGTTAGCAAAGTCATTCTCCCTGAAAATAGCTTCTTTCTTATTGAATTCTTTAGTCTTACGGTCTTTCGGAAGGTCACTTAAGTCGTTTATTCCCCTCGCTTCATCTATAAACTGGTTAAAGCTTTCCAAATCACCTTTAAAGTCTTTTCTTAAGTTGGCGCTTCGTATTAGACGCGTCTCAATTGCCTCTAGCAGTTCAGCTTCTTCAAACGGTTTGGTGATATAATCATCAGCGCCCATATTCATTCCTTTTCTCATATCACTCTTCTCGGCTTTTGCGGTTAAAAAGATAAATGGAATGTTTGCTGTCTCAGTATTTTTACTCAAAATGCGCAACACGCCATAACCGTCAAGATCGGGCATCATAATATCGCAAATAATAAGTTCGGGCTTGTTGGTTTTTGCCAGTTCAACTCCAATCTTACCGTTTTCTGCTGTTAAAACGTCATAGTCAGCGAGCTCAAGTATCTCGGCTGTAGTTTCCCTTACATCTTCATTATCCTCGATTAAGAGTATCTTTTTCATCAGGTGGGGATTACGTTATTTTTCAAAGGCAATTTTACAATAAAAGTTGTACCTGTGCCAGTATCACTTTCAAATGTGATGGAACCACCTGACATATCAATATACTTCTTTACGATATTAAGCCCTAGCCCAGTGCCCTGAATGTTAAATGCATTCTTTGCCCTAAAGAAGCGTTCAAACATTTGTGCTTGTTCTTCCTTTGGTATTCCAATACCGTTATCCTTAACCTTTATTGTAAGGGAATTTTTATCAATAATAGTATTGAATATAATCTCCTTGCCTTCTGGTGAATACTTCACTGCATTCGAAAGCAAATTGTTGAGGATGTGTTTCAGCATTTGTTTATCAAGATAAACTTCTGTTTCTCCTTCATGCTCATAATTCAATCGCTGGCCCTTTTTAGCCATTTCCTGAATTTCTTCGCTAACCTCACCGGCAAACTCCTTAAAATCAAAGTCTGTAGGGTGTAATTCCACTTTTCCTTCTTCAAGCTTATCAAGTGATAAAAAGTCGTTTAGTATAGCAGTCAAATGATGTACAGACGACTTGATTCGATTAATGTGCTTTTCTTGTTTCTCCGCACTATCAGTTTTGCCGATATACTTTGAAAGAAGTGAGGTTGAAGAAAGTACTGAAGTTAATGGTGTGCGAAACTCATGAGAAGCCATTGACACAAAACGAGATTTTAAATCATTCAAATACCTCTCTTTTTCTAAGGCGTTTCTCATATTTTCTTCGGCAGTTTTAAGTTTGGTGATGTTTTGTTCTACAACCAATATTTGGTTTATATCACCTTCGGCGTTTTGTAAGCCAACTGCATTAAGCATATATGTTCGGCCTTTATCTTCAATCTCAAAACTTATATTTTCCCCCTTAAACACTTTTTTAAGTTGTGATTGAATGTCATCTTTGATTGATTCAGGTAGGCGAGTGAGATAGTTGGTGCCTTTTAGTTCATCACTAGTAATCCCTATCTTATACATCTCAAGCCCTTCGGCAAACACATAGTTAAGGTCTTTATCAAATACACTAATAATACCGTTGGGGAAGTTGCGAGCTATTGTTCTATAAAGCAATTGACTCTCTTCAAGTGCTTGAGTCCTTTCTTCAACTCTCTTCTCTAATTCTGAGTTTAATTGAAGAATTTTTTCATCAGCCCTTTTTCTTTCAGTTACATCAGAAATAAGCGCCATCACCATCATGTTGCCCTCCATATCAAAGTGATTCAAAGACACTTCAACAGGAAATATACTTCCATCTTTGCGTTTGGCTTTTAAATCCATGCCAATACCCATAGAGCGTTTTGTAGGTTGGTGACTGTACCCATCCCTATGCCCAACGTGCTTTTTATGATATTCTTGTGGTATAAGTATTTCCACCTTTTTTCCCAAAAGCTCATCTTCAGCATAGCCAAACATTTCTGTTATCCTAGGATTAGCCACACAAATTGAACCGCTCATATCAGCTACAATAAGGCCTTCAGCCGCAGTTTCAAACAAGACTTCACAGATATCCTTGATTTTCACGTTTGTTACCTTATTGGGAGCCTCCATTTGTTTTTTTGTTTCAAACGGAGCAAAATTAACAAGTTTACACAGTTTGGCTAAATAACCTTGTTTCTGGTCTATTTCTGTGTAGCTTCAGGTCAAAGCACATGCAAATATTTCTCACCATAGCCTTGCCTGTTTCAGTCACATGAATGGTTTGATTATCCTCGTTAACCATTACTAAGCCATCTTGTTCCAGAGGCTTCAATCGTTTTTTAATCTCATTTCTGTATAAATAATCTTCTACTCCGCATTCCGTCTCAAATCTACACATGAGGTTAAGTATGTGTTGACGGATTACAAGGTCTTCACGAGTGAGTAGATGTCCTCTAAATACTGGTAAATGGCCTTTGGTAACCAATTCAATGTATTCTTCAACACTTTTTGAGTTTTGGGCAAAAGCATACCAACTGTCACTAATTGCAGACATCCCTAAGCCCATCATCAGCTGAGTGTGTTGCGTGGTATAGCCCATAAAATTGCGATGAAGAGTGTTGTTTTGCATAGCCTTATAAAGAGAATCACTTTTTAGTGCAAAATGGTCCATGCCTATTTCAATATATCCATTGCGAGCCAGTAATTGCTTGCCTGTTTCATATAACTTACGCTTTGCTTCATCTTTCGGCAGGTCTTCTTCATCATAACCTCGCTGACCAACACCTTTTATCCAAGGTACATGGGCATAACTATAAAAAGCAATTCTATCAGGTTTTAGTAAGTTGGTTTTTTCAATGGTCATCTCTATACTTTCCACAGTTTGATGTGGTAAACCAAACACCAAATCGTGGCTGATGGAGGTGTAACCAATTTCTCCAGCCCAATCATGTACCTTTTTTACTTGCTCAAAAGTTTGCACCCTATTGATAGTCTTCTGAACTTTTGGGTCATAATCCTGGATACCAAAGCTTACTCGCCTAAATCCAAGGTTGTGAAGCATTTGCAGTTGCTCTTGTGCGGTGCTATTAGGATGTGCTTCAAAACTGAATTCGTAATCAGCAATAGGAGTAGATTTATCGAGAATTCCCAAGACTAGTTTTTCAAGGTTACTAGTGCTGAAGAAAGTAGGGGTTCCACCGCCGAGATGTAATTCCTTTATCTTGGGGGAATCGCCTAATAATGAAAGGTATAAATCCCACTCTTTCAATACTGCTTCAACATAAGGTAATTCAACCTTATGGTTTTTAGTGATTCGCTTGTGGCATCCACAAAAAGTACACAGGCTTTCACAAAAGGGTAGGTGTATGTAGAGGCTTATTCCTTCGGCTTTGCTTTCTTCATAAGCCTGAATTACGGAGCTTTTCCAATCCTTAATAGCTAGCTTTTGGTCCCAATAAGGCACGGTAGGGTAGCTGGTGTATCTTGGGCCAGCTATATTATATTTTCTTATCAGGTCACTATTCAATGACATGCTTCTATACTTTGATTTCCTTCACTCACATGTGGGCTCACATAGGGGATACCCAAATTCATTCCACGCAGAATAAATAATAGGCCAAAGATGATTACTACTGCTGGTACAGCTTTTCTAACCGCGTTTCTCCAACTAAGGGGCATGAAGTTGCCTAATAATGGAACGGTAAACATTACAGGTAATGTTCCCAATCCAAACGCAGCCATGTAAATGGCTCCATTAACAGGTGTTGTGGTTGCTAGTGCACCAGCCATAGCCAGATAGACCATTCCACAAGGGAGTAAGCCATTCAGTAACCCAACACCAAAAAGGGAGCTAAAAGAACGTTTTTTCAGTTGCTTGCCAAAGAGGGCTTTTAGTTGTCCAATTAAGCTATAGAAAGGATTATAGAAAGTAGGTCTTGATTTGAAGATGAATGGAATAATCACAGCAAGTAATATCACAATTCCCATCACAATAGAAAGAATTTGCTGTATTTGGGCTATGCGGAATATCTGACCGATAAAACCAAGGATGGTACCTAGTAGTGCATAAGTGAAAATTCTACCTGCATTGTAACTAAAACTACCAAGTGGTTTTTGCCAACCTTTGTAGTGGTGGATGGGCAATGCCAAGGCAATAGGCCCGCACATTCCAATGCAATGGAAACTACCTAATAAGCCAAAAACAAATGCTGTCCAAAGAAACATGTTACTCCAAGTTCAATGTTTTTTCAATGTAATAATCCTTGCCGCTTTTCGTCCAATGGATTTTTAAAACGTAAACTCCTTTGCTCAGTTCATTCAAAGGAATATATTGAGCGCCATTTCCAATGTTAATTTCTACTCTTTTGTCCAACTTAGAATTGTCGGGTTTAAAAAAATGAAGGGTTCCTTGTAGTGAGCCTCCAATAAGTTCTTGTGGGTATTCTATCGCCAGGTTTTCAACTTCCTGTGAAACTTTGAATTTCTCTTCAAATCCAACTGCATTCTTGGTGGCTTCCATTAAGTCCTGGTAGCTTATTCCTTGCTGATAATAGTCTGCGGCTTCCAAATCTACAGACCTCATAGAAGCCTGTACTACCATATATAGGATAAAGCTCATGAAAGCTATTATCGCTATTGTTATTTTATGTCCCCAGTTCATAGTTTATGTTTTTGATTATAGCATTGGAGCTACAAATGTTGTTTTTACTTTTTCAATTAGTTTATCACCGCTATAAACCCCAAGCACATAGTTTGTATTCACTTTAGTGATTTTATCACCATCTACCACTATCATAAACTTACCGTTTACCTCCTTTTGCTGTGGTAATATGATGTCCTTACCAACTATTTGTACCTTTCCATCTCCCTCAATAATGCGAATGGTTACGGGTAATTCTTCCCTGGTTTTATTCACAATGTTGATATCGTAAATATTGCTAATCTGGTTGTTCTCCAGTTGTTGATAAAGTGTTCCTCGTGTTCTTAAAACAGTCGCTTCAAAATCACTCCTTCCAGCTATCAATACCGTGAGTAGCACCAAAAGACCAGCCAACACTACAGAATAAGCTTTTGCTTTTACAGAAAACTTAAATGGAGTTTTATTGGTGATATTCTCTTCAGAGGCATAACGTACTAAGCCTTTCTCAAACCCAACTTTATCCATTACTGCGTCACAGGCATCAATACAAGCAGTGCAATTGATGCATTCAAGTTGAGTTCCATTTCTTATGTCAATACCAGTTGGGCACACATGCACACATTGATGACAGTCAATACAGTCGCCTTTGCTGGTTTGTGAGCGGTCTTCATCTTTTCTTATTTTTCCTCTGTCTTCACCACGCACGTGGTCATAAGCTACAATCATTGACTTGTTGTCCAATAAAGCTCCTTGCAATCTTCCATAAGGGCATACTACAGTGCAAACTTGCTCCCTGAACTTAGAAAACACCAAATAGAAAACTGTGGTGAAGGCAACAATGGCAATTAATCCACCAATATGGTTTGCAGGAGAATCTGTTACAATGGCGAATAACTCTTCATATCCAATAATATAGGCCAGGAAAGTGTTAGCAATAAGAAATGAAATGAACCAGAAAATGGAATGTTTGCTAAACTTTTTGATAATCTTTTCTTTGTCCCACTCCATGTTTCTCAGGCGCTTTTGAGCATTCCAATCACCTTCAATTGCGTATTCGATACGTCTGAAAAGCATTTCCATGAAAATGGTTTGCGGACAAACCCAGCCGCAAAAAAGGCGGCCATACACAACAGTAAACAGGGCAACAAAAATTACTCCTGTTATCATGGCTATGGCAAACAAGTGAAAGTCCTGTGGCCAAAATATCTTACCAAAGATGACAAACTTACGCTCGAGAATGTTGAAGAGTAAAATAGGTTCACCACCTATTTTAATGTAAGGTCCAGTAAAGAGCAATACTAGAAAGAAATAGCTTAGCCATTTCCTTCTGTCATACCAGATTCCACTAGGTTTTTTAGGAAATATCCAAACCCTTTTTCCCTTCTGGTCAACGGTAGCAATACCGTCTCTAAATGTATTTTCATTCTGCTCCATAGCACCCCGGATTGTGCTGTTAATACTCTATTCACTCACTTCAGTGGCAATGGTATCTGCTACTACTCCACTTTCAACTGCAAGACTATCTATAGTCGCTTCTGCATCACCTTCTTCTTCAGGCGCATAATAGTCACCCTGAGCTTCTTTTTGGTTGGCTGGGTTGGTACCATGCAGTGACTTCATATAAGAAGCCACCTGTTGCATTTCCAATGGGTTCAATTCGTCTTTCCAGGACTTCATACCATTCTTTGCTCCATATTTGATGGTCTTAAACAAATCTTTGATGCTAGGGCCATATATCCAATAGTTATCTGTCATGTTAGGACCTACCACTCCCTCTCCGTTTTGACCATGGCATACAGCGCAATAGGACATATAAATTTCCAGGCCTACATTTAAGTCACTGGATTCAGTCAAGACAGTAACGCTGTTTTCATCCACATTCAAGGCAGATTCTGCCAAGTACTCAGCAATATCTGCATTGGCTTGTTCAATTTCCTTATTGTACTCTGCAATTTGCAAGTCCCCTGTTCCAAACACATGATAATTCAATAAATAAATCACTGCAAAGCCAATAGTGAAGTAAAACCCCCATTTCCACCATGGCGGCAGATTATTATCCAATTCTTGAATACCGTCATAGTCATGATCCATTAAGATTTCATCTTCACGCTCAATAGGAACTGCATCAGTAAGTATCTTATTTATGGCTTGAGATTCTTTTACTTCATGTTCTACTTGTTCTTCTTGGGTTCTGGTCATTGCAACCATATTGTCAAACAAGCGCTTCATGAACCAGAATACGATAAGTAAGATGCCATCTATAATAGCAACTATAAGTATCTCTTGCTTTGTAATTTTCAATAATGGTTCACTCAAGTCAACTTCACCAGCTTGTGCAAAGACGCTAGCTGGTAAACTGGCAATTATTAACAGGGCAATAAATGGGGCTGCTTTTTTAGCCTTTTCTTCTACTTCCATTAATTTTTTCTTGAAGTAGTCACTAGCAAGCAAATTTTTAACCGCATTGGTCATAGCCAATATAGCAAGTAGAAGAAGAAATCCTACACCTACTAACAGCCAGAAAATAAGTTCATTATCAGTATTCATGCCTTTGTCTTTTTGCGTTACTTAATGTGTTCTGTTTTTATTGATCACCCAAAGGGTATCTTTCTATTTCACTTATTTTCTTCTTGTCAGCCTTTATTACCCATATTAGCAATACCAGGAAAAAGGTGAAGAAAATGGTAAATGATATTACAGGGTATATCTCTATACCGTGTATTGTTGTCATGTAATCTTTAATATATTTTAGCATGGTTTGAAGTTTTATGGGTTAGTGGTGTTGTTTTCCGCTGATGCCTGTTGCGTATTCTCTACATTGATATCAGAACCTAACCTTTGCAGATAGGCTATCAATGCGATAATCTCTTTCTTACTCAACTCTTCTACTTTAGCATCGCTGGCATCTTTTGAGATGTCTTTCACAACGCTTTGTGCAATTTCCATTGCCTGAATTTGCAAGTCGGCCACTGCTTCTTGGTCATAACCTTCGGCATAAGGCACCCCAAGGGTTTGCATCGCTCTAATCTTATCGGGGGTACTAGACACATCTAGGTCATTTTCTATCAAGTTGGGATATGCCGGCATAATTGAACCCGGAGATATATTCTGCGGCTCAAGCATATGCAGATAGTGCCATGAATCAGGGCGGTTTTGTTTGTTGCCCCTTCCTTCGCGGTGCAAGTCAGGACCAGTGCGTTTTGAACCCCACTGGAATGGATGGTCATACACAAACTCACCGGCTTTAGAATACTCACCATAGCGAGCCGTCTCAAATCTTAGTGGTCTTACCATTTGTGAGTGGCAATTGTAGCACCCTTCCCTGATGTATAAGTCACGCCCTTCCAGTTCAAGTGGAGTATAAGGCTGTACGCTTTCTATTGTAGGTATATTTGATTTGATGAGGAAGGTAGGTACCATTTCAACCAAACCACCTATAAGTATTAATACTAAGCTCAATACTAACATTTGTATTGGCCTTCTTTCAATAAACCTGTGCCAGTACTCACCGGCATGACCTGTTTCGGCTTTTTCAAGTGCTGGTGCTTCAGCTGCTTCGTCTTTCATAAAGCTACCAGATGCAGCGGTCTTAATCAGGTTATAAACCATAACCAATGCACCGATAATGTATAAGCCACCACCTGTGGCACGCATCATGTACATGTAGCGTAACTGAGTAACGGTTTCCAAGAAGTCTTTATTTACCAAAGTTCCGTCTGGGTTAAAGTCTTGCCACATCAAACCTTGTGTAAAACCTGCCCAATACATTGGGATGGCGTATAATAAAATACCAAGCGTAGCAATCCAGAAGTGAACATTAGCCAGTGTATCCGAGAATAACTTGGTCTTCCACATTTTAGGCACCAACCAGTAAAGCATACCAAAGGTTAGCATACCATTCCAGCCAAGGCCACCAACGTGTACGTGAGCAATAGTCCAGTCAGTAAAGTGAGAGATTACATTCACTGATTTCAATGACATCATTGGTCCCTCAAATGTTGACATACCATAAGCGGTAATTGCAACAACCATGAATTTCAAAACAGCACTTTCGCGCACTCTATCCCAGGCACCACGAAGGGTCAAAAGCCCATTTAACATACCACCCCATGATGGCGCAATCAACATTATTGAGAACACAACACCTAAAGATTGTGCCCAGTCTGGTAATGCGGTATATAATAAGTGGTGAGGGCCAGCCCAAATGTAGATGAATATCAATGCCCAAAAGTGAATAATCGATAGGCGATAGGAGTATACAGGCCTATTTGCTGCTTTAGGCACAAAGTAGTACATCAAGCCCAGGTATGGGGTAGTAAGGAAGAAAGCCACCGCGTTGTGTCCATACCACCATTGCACTAATGCATCTTGAACACCAGCATACCAAGAATAGCTCTTTAAGAAACTCACAGGTAACTCAAATGAGTTAACGATGTGCAATACAGCTACCGTAACGAAGGTGGCAATGAAAAACCATATCGCAACGTAAAGGTGCTTAACCCTTCTTACCAATATGGTGGCGAACATATTAACACCGAATACCACCCACAATAAGGTGATAGCGATATCAATTGGCCATTCAAGTTCAGCGTATTCTTTGCCAGTGGTGTATCCAAAAGGTAGGGTAAGCACTGCCGATAAAATGATTAATTGCCAACCCCAAAAATTGATGTTACTCAACAAATCGCTCCACATTCTGGTTTTGAGCAAGCGTTGCAACGAGTAATAAACACCTGCAAAAATACCGTTACCTACAAATGCAAAAATAACGGCGTTAGTATGCAGTGGCC
Source organism: Flavobacteriales bacterium (assembly GCA_028281825.1). Classification (GTDB taxonomy): domain Bacteria; phylum Bacteroidota; class Bacteroidia; order JANQJC01; family JANQJC01; genus JANQJC01. The sequence continues at coordinate 13,966 of JANQJC010000124.1, read as the reverse complement.
TTATTCTCCCAAAACTCAGCCATGAGGTTAAATTTAAGTCAGGCCAAACCAACTGAAGGGCGACTAAGAGTCCAACCGTCATACCTATAATTCCCCAGATACTTGTGGCGATTACGAATTTTCGTACGGTACCATTATCGTAATTAAACTGCTCGATGTTCATATAATTAGGCTTTCTTGTTAACTGTTCCGTTGGTGTCTTCTTTTTCTGTTTTTGGAGTTCCGCTTTCAAATAGCATTCTTACTGATGGTGTATAACTATCATCATATTGTCCATTTTTTACAGCCCATAAAAAGGCTAGTAGGAATATGATTGCTACTGTTAAACTTGCTCCGATTAGTATAAAGATGACACTCATTTGTATGAATTAATTTTCAAGGCAAAACAACTCAATAGATAAGGGTAGCCCAATGAGGGTAATCAGGCTGGAATGGTGACTTTTGTCACTGTTTCTTTTTCTTGCTTATCTGAGAGTCGTCTTTGACGTGGTATTATGTACTGTCTGTTGTTTTTTCTTGAGATAAGATTGGTAGCTAGAGTCACAAAAGCTACTACGCTAATTGAGCTCAATGGCATTAGAATAGCAGCAATAACAGGAGTCAGTAGGCCCTGAACTGCAAAAGCAACCCCTACTGTGTTGTAAAATATAGACAGCACGAAACTGGCTTTTACCACCTTAATACTATTCTTTGCAAAGTCAATAAATTGAAAAAGTTCGGGTAGTTTTTTTACATCCATTATCACATCACAGGCAGGGGCAAAGCTGTTTACATCATCAGATACAGCAATACCGACATCGCTTTGTCCTAACGCACCAGCGTCATTAAGGCCATCTCCTACCATCAATACTTTTTTTCCTTGTTCCTGCAGGCGCTTGATGTAGTTCAACTTGTCTATCGGCGAACAATTGAAATTGAGATTCTCCCTTTGTGAAAAGAGTTGTTGAAGTAGTTCCTTCTCGCTTTCATTGTCACCAGAGAGGATATGGATTTCCATCTCTCTATATTTCAATTGTCCAATTAGATTAGAAATACCAGTTCTGTAAGGTCTTTCTATTTGGTAGGCTCCATAAGTTTCACCATTTATCTGGATGTATACTTCAGATGAGCGCTGTTTTGCCTGAGCATCTTCGCCCACAAATCGGATGGAGCCTATTTTTATGGTATTGCCGTTTACCACTCCACTTAAGCCTTTTCCTGGAATTTCTTCTACACTATCGGTTTTGTACGTCTGAGCTTTCAGACTACTGTAGATTGCTCTGCTTAAAGGGTGAGTGGAGTGCTCTGCTATGGATTTAATGTAGCTCAATTCTTCCTCGCTTAATTCTTTTCCGTGGTAATTGACTTTTACATTACTGCTATCTGTGAGTGTGCCGGTTTTGTCAAAAACAATTGTATCTATCGCTGCCAGATTTTCAACAGCATTGGTGTTTTTGGCGTAGAAAAATCTTTTGCCCAATATCCTGATAGAATTCCCCAAGGCAAAGGGCAGGGCGAGGGCCAAAGCACAAGGGCAAGCAACTATCAATACAGCGGTGACCGTGCTAAAAACAAGTGATGGTGCTACTAAATACCAATAGATACCAGTAATCAATGCAATCCCCAGAATAGCAAATGTGAAGTATTTACTCGCATTATCTGTGATTGTAGTTATCAATGAGGTATCATCTTGCTCATCTCTTTTATTCCAAAGTTGAGTCAGATAGCTCTGGGACACCTCTTTTTCTACTATTACCTCAATAGAATTTCCGACCTGTTTCCCACCAGCGTATACAAAGGCGCCTTTCTCCACATAAACGGGTGTTGATTCCCCGGTTACAAAACTGTAGTCTATTGATGCAGCTGTGCTACTTAATATAGAGTCGGTTGGAATGATTTCCTGGTTTCTGATTTTTAAAATATCGCCGATTTTGATTTGGTTAACTGGCGTAGGGGTTTCTGTTTTGCCTACTTTTTTTAATACTGCTAATGGGAAATAAGACCGGTAATCACGCTCAAAGGAAAGTGCTTCGTAAGTTTTGGTTTGGAACCATTTGCCAATGAGTAGAAAGAACAGCAAGCCTGCTAAGGAATCCATATAGCCAGCACCAGTTTGGCTGAGGATTTCAAAGGCACTTCGTGCAAAAAGAATAATTATTCCCAAAGAGATTGGAAAATCAATATTGACAACACCATGCTTCAAGCTTTTATAAGCAGACTGGAAATAATCCGTGCTACAATAAAAGAAAACAGGTAATGCTAAAACTAAATTTAGGTAGGTAAATAATTGGGCATACTCACCAATAATGTTATTGTTGTCCGTTAAGTACTCTGGAAAGCTCAAGAGCATGATATTTCCAAAACAAAAACCTGCTATCCCAATTTTATAATAGAGTGACTTAGGGATTGCATTTGGTTTATCTTTTCCAGAAGAAGCCATGTTGATGTTGGGTTCATAGCCTATCGAAGCCAACAGTTCAGCAAGTTGCCTGAGGCTGACAATCTCATTTTTAAAAGAAACCGTAATCTCTTTTTTGGCAAAGTTGACTTCAGAGGCTAATACACCTCTATTGAGCCTGCCCAGGTTTTCCAAAAGCCATATACATGAACTACAATGGATTTTAGGTAAATGGAAAATTACTTTACTGGTTTTTCCATCGGTAAAAGTCAATAGCTGTTTCTGTATGTCATTATTCTCCAGATAAGCGAATTGCTCTTCAAAGCCTTTATCATTCTTGATACCTGGATTGTTATCAATGCTATAATATTCGCAGAGATTGTTACTGCTGAGAATTTCATATACGGTTTTGCAACCTTCGCAGCAAAAGGGTTTATTATCAAAAGGAATGACGGTGGTTTCACAAATTTCACCACAGTGGTAACATTCGACTATTTGTTCTTGACTTTCCAATCAAATGAAAATTATTTCAACAAAAGTCTACACTGGGATGATGGATTGCGATGACATTTGTCAGCGATGATGATGGCAGTTGGTCATGTTAAGTAGCAGCAGTTTCAGCTAACCAGCTTAGATAGCAGCCAATCTCTCTCGGCAAGAGTTTTTTCATTTTTAATTCTTTCAACCAGTTTATCAATGTCTTTTCGCTTATTGTAATCCAGCTTAACCAATCGAGAGATATACCTTACGGTATTCTTAAATATAGTAGCATGATATGACAAATCCTTTTGCCTTGAGATGAAATTGTCAAAGCTTTTAAGTTGATGTTCAAGAAGGTCAGGTTGGTCAAGCTCATAATAAGTTTTTATTAATAGCACCCGGGCATTAAGAGTTACAAATAAGTCCTTGAATTCTACACCTTGCAGAAACTGCTTAGTTTCTTTGAATCTTTGCTGGTCAAAACAAAGACGAGCTAGATTAAAGTTTTTATAGTCAGCCAGGTTTTCTTCATCAATTAGGTTAGAGTATTTATATATAAAATCTTCTACCCATTGGTACTCTTTTACCTTCAGTCCGGTTGATACGATATTCTTGAAAGCAGGAGGAAACTGGCTAAGATCGCTTTGTACTACTTTCTTTTCGAGCCCCAATTTGTAGAGTTCGAATAACTCCTGAAAATATTCCAGCTTTCCTTTGTTTACATTTCTGATACAATAGTTCTGACCTAAGACATGTATGTTTCTTTCCTCTCTTGGGTTAAGGTTTAAATCTTCTTTCAAAAGTGATTTCAAGTGTAGGTAATTGGCTTCATTCTCGGGTTCAGTCATAGTTAAGAGCCCATACCTATATAGGTTTACTAGTGGAGTGTTGATGCCTTTATTATGCACTAGGCTCAAAACTTCTTCTGTAAAGTGGATGTCATATTTGTGTTTGAAAACCTGCTCATAAGAGAATGTGGTGCAACTTTGCTTCAGCTTATTGACCATGAAAAAAATGTCAAGGCTATCAGATACTTCTTGAAGATGGGTTACACTTCTTCTGCCGCCATATTGCTCTTCAAAATATTCTCTTTCTTGCTCTATAGAATATTGATTGTAGTAGTATTCAAGGTCGAATTTTTCATTCTTCAGCATCTCTCCTGCGTCCTTTGAGTTCTTGGTAAAGTGTTTTTGCAAACCCTTATGTCTACATGCCTTCATTTGAGCGACTTTTAGGTTAATTGGTTTACTCATTAGTTGTTTCCAACCGATGTAGTTTTCAGCAACCTGATATAACTGACTCATAGTTCGCCTTATGTTCAGGTCATTGAAGGCTTGGTTTTTAAAAACCCTTGAGTGTAAGGTTTCTCTGGTTAAATTGGAAGAATTGAAATCAGGAAAGTATCTTTCCAAAACTTTTAATAGTTGGATTGCTTTTGTGTTTTTGTTGTGAAATGGGGAGTTGACAAAATCTTTTAGTTCTTTAAACTCCTCTTTGTCAAAAGCACTTAAAAGACTTATAAGTCGGCTATTTTTAACTTTATTGGCTTGGTCTTGCATAATGTTAGGTTTCAGAAGTAAGTTTTAAAAGACAAAATATTATATATAATCCTTTATTTAATAGGTATTTCATGTTAGCATGTTAATATTTTAAAGAGACAAAATACAAAAAATGTGGTTGAATTTATATAGGAGGAATGCAAAATTTGTTGTGTGAATAAAAGCATCAATTAAAAACTGAGCAATGAAAAAGATACATATCATACTTCTCATTTGCTTGAACTTGATGGGTATAAGTAATACCAAAGGACAAGGTTGGCAAGCTGTATTTGGCGGCCCTGACGGTTTGAGAACTTTCAAGCAAGGAAAAGAAACCTCTGATGGGGGATTCATTTTCACTGGACACCATAAGTTAAATGGTATAAGTTACCCTTATTTGGTAAAGACGGATGCCAATGGAGTGCTTGAATGGGAAAACTTGGGTGATACCACTGTAGGAAGTAATACAGGTGCTTTGGTAATTGGAAATATGGTTGATGTAATCCAGACTCAAAATGGTGAATATATTGCCGTTGGTGATGGAATTTCACAAACTGGCATTGTGTTTAAGTACGATGCCAATGGAAATAGGGTTTGGAATATTGTTAACCCTCCGGAAACAAACAACAATAAAGGTTTTTGCAGAGGAGTTTTAGAGGTTACAAATGGCGAGTATGCAGTTTCGGGTACCTATGGAACCACATTGGGAGGTGATCGTGATGGTTATTTAACCAAAGTTGATGATGCTGGAAACATACTTTGGGCAAACAGAATTGGCACACCTGGACATAGTGAGGCTGAGAACTTTTTTAATATCAAGAGAACCATCGATGGTGGATTTATTATCGCGGGTATAGACTATATACTTAGTGATTATGCATATTACTTATGGTTGGTGAAAACCGATGTAAACGGAAATCAAGAATGGGAACAACACTATACTGGCAATGGATGGGGTTCAGTAAACCTAGGTACACGAACTGGGGTCTCAGTAGAAGCAACTTCTGATGGTGGATATATAGTAAACGGTGTTTCATATATCAATCAGGCTACAGAAGTTGGTAGGCCACTGTTTGTCGTAAAAACGGATAGTCTGGGTGTTCAGCAATGGACAGAAAATATAGGAATCGTAGGAAACGATTTATGGTTTGGTAAGCCTGTTATTGAGGCTCATGATGGAGGTTATATGGTATTGGGTTCATCAACCGGCTATGGAAGTAGCAGGGATATATACCTCGTAAAACTTGACCAAAATGGACAACAGGAATGGTATAGGACTTATGGTGGTAATGCTGATGATAGACCTTTTTCAATTGACAGAACTTCTGATGGAGGGTATATTATTGCTGCTCAAACTACTTCTTATATGGTAACAGGCGGAGCCTATGCAATCAAAATAGATAGTTTAGGAAGCATAGGTTCTCCCTGTGGCCCGCCAACAGTAATCAATCAACAAATATGCTTGGGCGATGCTTTCACGGTAGGGCAAAACACTTATACCCAAACAGGTACCTATACTGACACCATAGTTACTTTGCACGGTTGTGATTCCATTGTGATAACTCAACTTACTGTAAGTAGTCAAATCAACACAACAGTTAATAGACAAATATGTACAGGAGACGTTTACAATATAGGTTCAAACTCATATACGGCAAGTGGAACTTATACTGATACATTAACATCAAATTTTGGATGCGATTCAGTAGTTGTTACCAATCTTGGTGTAGTTAATCAAATTACTAGCACTTATAGCCCAGTGATTTGTTCAGGTGATTCTTTAGTTATCGGTCAATCTGTCTACTATAATTCTGGCACTTATACAAACACTTTAGTGTCATCATTTGGCTGCGATTCAATTGTAACAGTAAACCTAACAGTGTTACCTGAATATAGTTTTACTAATGATGTCATAATCTGTGAAGGTGAAACTTATGAAGTAGGTGGTGTTATATACAGAGACCCAGGAATCCATTACAGTAACCTACAAAGTATCAATGGGTGTGATTCAATCATCATCACTAACCTTAGGGTGATACCGGCAGATACCTCATTTAGCGTTTCTATTTGCCCTGGGCAGAGTTATACTTTTGGTAATAATGCGTACACAATGGCAGGGGTATATAATCAAACTCTTATAGATACTAATGGTTGTAGTACAGAATACACCATAGAAATAATAGTGCAACCTCCAGTGATTCAAAACCCACAAACTATTTGCCAGGGAGATTCATTAGTGGTGGGCAATAGCGTATATTATGTTGCTGGCACTTATGTCGATTCTTTAACCAGTAGTATTGGTTGTGATTCAACGGTAATCACACAACTTACAGTAGAACCACATGTAGATACTACGTTTAGTGTTCAATTCTGTCCAGGAGAGTTCATTGACATGTCGGGTTATAGGCCTTCTGGAGTATGGCAGTATTTTTACATTGGTCAAGAAGGTACATATAATATCTCAAGGGTTTCACAATATGGATGTGACTCTTTGATAACCGTCCATGCCTCCTATTATCCTACCTATGATGTGAATATAGAAGCTGTGATATGTGATGGAGATAGTTTTTCGGTTGGCACAGGTACCTATTCTGCACCAGGATATTATGTAAATACCTTATCAACTGTTAATGGTTGTGACTCAATCGTGAGAACCAATCTAACAGTATTATCAGCAAACACGGATACCAGCATTTTTTCTTCAATATGTAATGGTGGTAGCTATATTTTAGGTTCGAACACATACACTGAGACAGGAGTTTATCAATACGATTTTTCTACAAATGGAGGATGTAACACCAATGTTACATTGCATTTGGATGTTTTTGGTGGCGACACGGTTCTCTATGCCAACATTTGTGATGGAGATGCTTTTACTGTTGGTACCAGTACATATACCCAAGAAGGAATTTATCACGATACGATATCTGTGGGTGGCTGTGATTCTATTATAACCACTCACCTAACAATTGGGTATGGGACAGATTCACTAGGTAACCCTCTAGTGCGAATCACTGGTACAGTTTATGAGAATAGTGGTGGTGGTTGTTTATATGATGGTAGTGACAATCCATTATCCAACTGGATAGTAGAGGCGGAGAGCGGTGGCAATACCATATACGCCACCACAGATAATGCAGGTCGATACAGCTTTATTGTCCCTTATGGCACCTATACAATTACTGCACAAACTCCTGCCAACTGGACTCATTGCGGTTCCCCTTCCCAGGTGGTCACTACAGACAGCAGCACTTGTATTGTAGAGGCTGATATCGGTATGGTCCCTGATTACGATTGTGCTTTATTGGATATAGACCTGAGTATCATTTGCCTGGTTCCCTGCTCTACGTCCACCTATCATCTGAACTATCATAATATTGGTACCCATACGGCTTATAATCCCACGCTGGTGTTTGCGGCGGGTCCCTATCTCACGGTCAACTGGAGTTCAGTACCCTGGGAGACCCCCCAGAGCGGTAACTTGTATGAATTTCAACTGGATAGCGTACCAGCGGGAGCCTCAGGCTGGATAGCCATCACAGTAACAGTGGACTGTGACCCCGGCCTGATAGGTTACTCGGTGTGTTCGGGAGGTATCCATAATGCCTCACAATGCTGTGATGTATATGATTTGTACGGTGGGGCCCAGGTAGAATTGGAGGCCTACTGCGTGAATAATGACAGTGTGGAGTTCCGGATAAAGAATACCGGGCTGGGAGACATGGCCGGAGACCTGGATTATTTTATCCTTCAGGATGATATAGTATACGCAACAGACTTGTTTAACCTCAATAGCCAGGAAACGGACACGATACGTTTGGATGCTAACGGGTTTACCTACCGCCTTGAGGCAGAACAAGAACCGACCCACCCTTATTTGCCAGCTCCTGCAATAACGGTAGAGGGTTGCGGAGGTGCAGTTCAAGGCATGGTCTCATTGGGCTATTCCGACATTCTTGAGAATGGTGACCAAATCCCCTCCATTGACTTCGACTGCACGGAGATAACAGAAGACTGTAGTTGCAACCGTATGTATGGCAGTCCATTGGGCGTTGACGTGCAGCATTATATCACTTCTGACGAGCAATTGGAATATACGGTACGCTTCCAGAACCAGGGAAGTGACACTACCACTGTTATAGTTATTGAGGATACCTTGCCAGAAGAGCTTGATCCCATGACTATAGTGAAGGGCGAATCGAGCCATGCCTTCGAGTTCACGGTAGAAGACAGGGGAGTGGTAAGATGGGAGTTAAGCGACATTAGCTTACCGCCAGGTGCTGTTGGCACTATGGAGAACGCTGGTTTTGTGAAGTTCACGGTTAACCTGAAGCCGGGCCTGTTGAAAGGAACCGTGGTACGCAATACCGCCCATATCTATTTTGATAATGAACATGTAGCTACCAATGAGGTTTTCCATACTATAGGAGAAAGGTTTGTGGACTTCCTCATTCCGTTGAGTATTGGGGATATTGGTGACCCGGGGCATACATTAAGGGTATTCCCTAACCCATTCAATGAGAGTACCACACTGGAGATACAAGGAGTGGAAGCCAGGCAGGTATACATAGAGATATATGACATTGAGGGAAGGATGGTTCAGAGAGATGTGGCGACAGACCAGCAGGTTGTACGGATATTCCGCAAGGGTATGGCAGATGGTGTGTATACCTACAAGGTGATAGCTGACGATGAGTTTATTGGCACTGGAAAGCTGATTGTAGGTGGAAAGTAGAAAAAGGTTGTGGTTAATTAATTTCAAAGGCAGGAGTATATTTCCTGCTTTTGTTATTTTCAGGCAGTAGTTATTATCATGGCAAAAAAAACAAGGGCGGGTAAACTTTCATACCTCACAACAGTGTTTCTATTTGGAAGCATGGTGTTACCTATTTTGGTGCTTACTGAAGATAACTTCGACCCTGCTTATTTTGTAAGACATTTAATTCTCTCATGCTCTATTGCTGTTGGAGTGTTCGTTTTTTTGTTATCAAGAGGAGGAAGGTTTGAGGTTTCCAAAGCACTGATTGATGTCTTAAGAAGACCAGTTTCTTTAGCTTTTCTTGCATTTATTGTGGCGAAAGTAATTTCAAGCTACCACGCTGTAAATTTAGTGGAGGCTTGGTCCGATATCATATCCTCAGTTGTCTGCTATCTGTTTTTCTTGTTGTTAAGTGCGTTATTAATATTAGATGGGCTTAATAGGAAGTTGTTTCTATGGATAGTTTTTGTTTTCAATGGGTTGCTGCTGGCATTGGGAGTGCTGGAATTTATCAAGTTAGGTTTTGAATGGAACAAAATGGGAGAGGTAGGCTCGCAAATGGTGAACCCTAATCTTTTTGCACCGCTTTTTTTCATGTGTATGCCGTTTCTATTCATCCTGTTAGGAGATAAGAAGTATAAACTTATTATGGGTGTACTATTGTTTTCTGACATATTGATGATTATAGCTTTACAGAATAAGGCGACTTATTTGGCCCTTCTTTTTGGGGTGGCAGCATGCATGGGAGTTTATGTTTTCAATTATCGAAGTATTGTTTTCAAATGGGGGTATATAGCATTACTAATGATAGGTGTGGTGGGTGGTTTGGGTTATCTAAATGCTAAAACGAACTATTTTGAATTGTTGACAGATAAAGAGGTCAATATTCATAATGAGTACAACTCAACTACGGAACGTCTGCTGATATGGAATAGAAGTATATCACTTTTTCAGGATAATATATTGATAGGTGTTGGGGCGGGTAATTGGCCGCTCAGAATTGGAGAATATGGGATTACCGACCCCAAAAGTGACCACGGAAGTAAGTATTTTCTCCGACCACACAACGAGTTATTGAAAATACTGACTGAAATGGGCTTGTTGGGTTTTATGGTAACAGTGGTATTGATTGTATTACTTGTCGTCAATATTTTCAAATTATTGGGAAGCAGGGAAAATAGGAGCATTGGAGCATCATTGCTTTTTGGCTTTGCTGGATTGATTGCCATTTTCAGTTTCTCATTTCCAACAGAAAGAGTGCCGCACATGGTACTTATACTTGGAATGCTTGCTTTAGTTGATAAGAATGAAAAGGCTGTATCAAATTCTGGCTCGAGATTTATCTTACCTATAATAGGCATTTTGTCAATGGCAGTTGCCTGCGGCTATTATTTAAAAATTCAAAACGACGCCCTGGCTAAGAAAATGGATGACTCCCGCAATAGAAAGCAATGGAATAAAGTAATGAGTTTTCATGAAAAAATAGATCAAGCCATTTATAATGTAAACTATTTTAAGGTGCCAATAGGTTTTTATTCAGGCCTTTCATTTTATCACGGAGGAAAAATACAAGAAGCGAAAGGTGAGTTTATCAATGCACTTCGTTGCAACCCTAATCATATATTGACACTCACTAACCTTGCTACCTGTTATCAACAGTTAAGCGCTTTAGATAGCGCGATTTATTTTTTCAAACAAGCGTTGATAATCAATCCTAATTTTGAGACAGCTAAACAAAACCTTGCGATAACCTATTACAATGCTGGCGACGCCATCAAGGCATGGGAAGCACTTTTGAAATGCGAAAAAGTGCCGGTGCCAATAAAAGCCGCAATAACAAGGAAATACTTAATCCATCTTCTGAATAGTAAAATAGATAGTGCTTTAAGAATGAGGATTAAAGCTGCTATTGACCAAGAAAAGTGGATGTTAGAAGTTTTTCATGAAACCAAAAAAGGTAGGAGTTTAGATGATATCCTAAAAGGAGTGTAACTTTAATGACAAAATAAGAGTCTCATGTTAAGACTAACTAATACTCGATATTATTACACATCTCTGGATACCATTCACTTTTTTTTATTGCATTTAAATGTATAACCAATAGAAACACCAAACATTGGAAAGAAAATCATTTCGTTATGGGGAGAAATAAGAGGGGTAAAAGCTAACCGATACATCATCCCTCCGCCGATTTTCTGATACCTACCACCAAACCTTAATATATATACCCAATCTTCAATATACGAAATTGGAATGGTCACTCCAGTTCCAGCTTCTGCCATAAGATTTCTGCCAATCAATACATTAAATTGTGGTGCAACCAAAATATCAAATATGTCATTAAAATGATGGGTAGCCCCAACTGTCAAAGCATATTTAAGGTTTTCTTTTTTCGTTCGGATTAAACAATCATAATTCAGGGAAATAAAAGGAGCATTTCCACCAAATTCTATAAAAACAGAGTTTCTATTGATAGCAATTCTGTTGGAATTATCTTGCCCAAACAAATTGCAAGTGCCTAAAAGCGAAAATGCAACTACTAATATTTGAATTAACCCTTTCAATTAATCTAAAGTAAGCTAATAATTGAAAAAAGAATGGTTAGTAAGGACTTAAAAAGAAGTCTCTATTATAAGGAATTAAATATTAAGCTTTACTGAAGTATTAATCTGAAACTCTTTCAAGTTTAACCATGTCATTTTTGGCAGAAATTGAACTTACATGGCTTATTTAGCCATTTTTGTTTAGTTCAAATAAAAATTCTTTATCCATTTTCTTGCTGCACCCAACCAAAGTAAGGCCTATAAATAGTATTGCGTAATGCTTTTATGGTCCGTAAAATCTTTAGAATGAGTCATTTGGCATTTGTAAGTGTGTTTGCTTGTGTGCTGAAATTTTGTTGTGACACTCGTTAATCTTGAGGATTCTTTCCCAATATTGGGTATTTAATTCCCCATTTTAACTGTAGAATTTCTTACTTACCTTTCTTGCTTTTAGTTAAATTACTGATTATGAGGGGTTTAATGTCCTCTTATCTACTTTGGCATGGTTGTTTTATTAATAAACAACAATCATTAAAACCAAAGATTATGAAAGTAGAAAATGAAATGAATATGACCTTAATAAAAGGTATAGTTTTTTTAATCATCTTTTTGTTTGGTGTTTTTGCAGCATTTAGTCAATCCAATGTGGCATTTGGTGGTAAAGCTGGCTTTTCGCAAAGTGAGCTTTATGGAAATGACATTGAAGATGTTAACTTCAGAAATTCAATAGCTGCGGGTGCTTTCTTGAAGATTAGCCCTGTTTCATTCTTTGCAATACAGCCTGAATTCTTGTTTAGAAAGAAAGGTGCTGTGCATGAAAGAAATGCATTGAACATTCAGGAAAAGTATGAGATTAACTATTTTGAGGTACCTGTACTTGCCAAACTCAGGCTGCCGATAGCCGATGTAGTTTATCCTAACATTTTTGCAGGGCCCTATTACGCCTACAGGACTAGCGCAAGCTATACTGTTCAACAGACCGATACTGATGTAATGGTTGAGCGAAATGTAGATATAAATCGCTCAGATTATGGTGGTATTGTAGGCGCGGGTGTAGACTTTGAGTTAGGTATACTATTTTTATCAATGGATGCACGCTATGGCTTCGGAGCAGAAGAAATAGAAGATACCAATGATGCGCTCGACCTTAAGAACAGGGACTGGAACGTGATGGGTGGTGTAGGTATCATCTTTTAAGTATAAACACCATCAAGAATTTTCAAATAAAGTAATAATCAATTAAAACCAAAATAAGTTATGAAAACTAAGAGTAGAACAATGAAGATATATGGAGTAACCACGGCATTTGCCCTTTTAATAATGGGTATAGTGAGCTGCTCAGAATCAACCCAAAAAGAAGCTACGGAGGCACGTATGGAATTCAAAGAATACGTGAATTCAGTGGAAGCTGATGTAAAGCAGGAAAGTGTTGAAAACTGGGAAGAAGTGGAAACCAAATACAATGAGCTAAAGCAGAAAGCAGAAGCAAATACAGAAGAAATGGATGAAACAGCCAAAAAAGAAGTGGCTGAGATAGAAGCCCGGTTTGAAAAAGTGAAAGCTGATTTCCAAACGCAAGGCGATAGGGCTGAGCAGTCATTTAATGAGTTCAAAGAGTTTGTACAAGAGATTGATGATATAGCTTATGAAGAGCTAGACGAAACCGTGGAAGAAATAGACAAGACCTTCCAAACTAAAAAGATGAAAGTAGATGAAAATATGAATAAGCTTAGCGATGAGATGCGCCAGGAAGTAAATGAGCTTGAAGCCCGTTTTGAAAAGGCCAAAGAAGGCTGGAAGAGCGTGGAAGACAAGTAATAATAAACGAACTAAAACCTCAATATATGTTTAATTCGCAATCAATCCAGGCAACTCAAAATGACTATCATGAATTAATGTCGTGTATTGATGAGCAAGAGCTACTTTGGAAAACAAAAATGGAGACTGCTAACGGTGAGGAATTAGATATAATTAGAAAAAAACTAACCTTGTTGCTTGAAAGCAGAAAGAGTATTAATGAGCTCTACTCCATTTATTTTGATTGTCCCAGAGAAAATTGGGAACAAGTAGTTCAGAAAGCCTCAAGGGCTTTTAAGATGACGATTGATTTTGAAAACATGGGATAGTAGCATTGATGTGTATATCGCATATTAGCCCTGGCCAATTTGGTTAGGGCTTTTATATTTACCAGTAATTAGTTTTACACAAACAAAAACTACATCAAGTGAGAAGAAACAGAGATTACGTTAGGGCTAGATAAGTCAAGAAC
>JANQJC010000022.1 GCA_028281825.1 Flavobacteriales bacterium | reverse complement strand
AAGGTAGCGTTTGGCTTCCACGTGGTTTTCAATCAGTTTGGCAATTTTCTCAGAAAACCCTCTCCTGCGCAAGAAGTTGGCGCCCACCCTTTCATGCTTCACCATACCATATCCACCCATGTCGTTTCTTGGGTCTTTTTTGGCGCAAAGGTGGCCTATATCGTGGAAAAAAGCAGCCAGAATTACTTCATCATCAAAGCCCTCTTCCTCTGCCATTTGGGCACCCTGCGCAGCATGCTCAATTTGTGAAATAGCTTCACCTATATAATCATCATTCCCATGGTCAACATACACTTGGAATACTTCTTCAACTTTCTGTTCTATTGTCATTTTGATTTAATTAGCCTCAGGGACAACTTCTGTGGGTTTTAGATTTTTGTAACGCTGGTTCTCTTTCTCTTGCTGCTCCATTCTTTCTTTATGCTGCTCCTGGTAACGATAATAAGAAACTCCAAAAGCACCTAGTGCCAAAACTCCCGTTATTAAAACGCTTATTTGAAGCTGTTTGGGTTGCATCTTTTTAAGCATGATGATAGCCGATATTAAAGCTATCAACATACCTGCCGCCCCATAACTAAGAGCGATTGCACCTCCGGCCATACCGTCTGCCTTAGTCACGAAAAAGCTTGCACCGATTGCAGTACCAGCCACCAGGCCTATAAAAAGCATAAAGAGAATAAGGAAAAAACCTACTACTACTTTCATGGTTTTGGTTTTATGTTAGGCTAAAATAAGTCAAAATTTGAAAGCCTCTTTATTAGGTCGCCCACCCATCTCAAAAATCAGCTCCCCACCTTTGATGATGTCTTCGTGCTTTAAGAAAGGTATGTTGTGCTTAACCCCATTCAAATATATCGATTGTATGTACTTATTTCTTCTTGAAACATTTTTAGCCGTGATGGTAAAAGTAACTTCAGGCTCTTTAGGGTCAGGGTGAATCGTCACCTTAGGAAACAGCGGGGTGCCAATGGCATACACATTATGGCCAGGAGTTACAGAATAAAAACCCATGGCACTTAAAATGTACCAGGCACTCATTTGCCCACAATCATCATCACCATTCAGTCCAAAGGGTTTATTGTGGTATTTGGTTCTGCGGTTCTTAGCGACCAGCTTTTGGGTTTTCCAAGGTTCATCGGTGTAATCATATAGGTAAGTATAGTGATGCCCAGGCTCGTTTTCATGTATATAACGCAATATCCCACGGAAGCTCTTATCCAATTTTTTGGTGAACGCTTTTTTGCCGCCCATAAGTCTCATTAAGCCTTGCACATCATGCATCACACAAAAAAGGTAAGTCCAGGGGCTGCCTTCTGTAAAACCCGCTTTTGGGTTTTCGTGCCAGGAGCCATCCGCATTCTTGGGAGCCATAAAACCCGTTTCAGCGTTATATAGATTGGTGTAGTTTAAAGCCCTTTTTTTGAAATACTCATAGTCTTCCCACCTTTCAAGGACCTTTGCTACCTGCGCTACACAAAAATCATCGTAGGCAAACTCCAAGGTTCGGGAAACTGATTCAGCGGTTTTATCAGCAGGCACATAGC
Organism: Flavobacteriales bacterium; assembly: GCA_028281825.1. Classification (GTDB taxonomy): domain Bacteria; phylum Bacteroidota; class Bacteroidia; order JANQJC01; family JANQJC01; genus JANQJC01. The sequence continues at coordinate 19,762 of JANQJC010000022.1, read as the reverse complement.
CCAACTTTTTGTACCAATACAAACCTGCTCTTGCCTCATAGTGTTTAGTAGGTTTTCTGTCATTCCACCAACTATCTGTGCTATCTTGATAAGGCGGCACCATAGCGTTTTTCCACACGGCGGCATAAGCGGTGTCCCTATCAAAGCCTTTAAAACCCTTTACAATAGCATCAGCAACAACAGCATCTGCATGGGTGCCTATCATGATATTGGTATAGCCAGGATTAGGCCATTTGGGCATATAACCACCTTCTTGATACATCTGCAATAGAGCTTTTACCATACCATCCACGTGGTCAGGAGCTATAATGGTCAGCAAGGGATGCTGACCCCGAAATGTATCCCAAAGAGAGAAGTCATTATAGCTTTCCCCCTTATGGATAGTACCATCAAAAGAACTGTAATACCTACCATATTCAGAAAATTTTCTTGGGAACAAAAGACTGTGATACATGGCCGTATAAAAGATGCTTCTCTCGTTTTTACTGCCACCTTCTACCTGAACACGATTGAGGTAATTCTCCCAAGTTTGTTTAGTTTGTTTTTTTATACTCTCAAAGTCAAAATTAGGAATCTCTTTTTCCAGATTCTCACGAGCTTGGTCGATACTGATAAATGAAGTGCCGACTTTGACATTGGCTGTCTGAGTACCAGGTTTTAACTTGATATATGCACCAATGTATTGACCCTTAGTTTCCTGCTGATTCGGAAACTGGAAATTTTTATCCCAAGTACCAAAATCTTCAATAGACTCACTGAGCTTAACCACAAAATAACCTTTAAAATTAGGCACTTCAGGACCAGTGCCTGCGGAGTTTCTATCTTCGTTATACCCAACTATTTCACCCTTTTCTAAATTTACTTGTATATAGCAACTATCTGTATTAATACCTAAATAGTGATTAGCAATTGTCCGTGCTTCAATGAGAAAGTATGGGCCCTCTCCTTCGGGATAAGTGAACCTGAAAATACCACATCGCTCAGTAGATGTCATCTCGGTTTTTATATCCCCGTGCTTGGTTTTCAAGTTAACCGAATAATAGTAAGGTGTAGAAATTTCATGCTTATGCTTGAACTTGAGTTTGCGCTCCTCCTGAAGGGTTTTTACTTCTCCAATACCTGGCATCAGGCTCACATGCCCATAGTCACCCATCCATTTGGCAGGTTTATGAGAACCACGGAAGCCAATGATGTAATTGTCCCGATAATAGTACAGCAACTCATTGATGCGACTGTTTCTAGTCATGGGTGTCCAATGTGTCATCCCGAAAGGTGGCGTAACAAATGGGGTAGTGCGTCCATGCAGTATCCAAATGTTCTTGGTACCAATAAGTGGATTGACCCAATCAACAAGGCTGGTTTGGGCTGCTGCTCCAAACGCCATCGAAATAAATAAAAGTAAAAACGCAATTCTCTTATTCACAGTGGAAAGTTAGCTGATTAAAATCAGTGGGCAAAGTGAGGGCAAAAGACTTATCTTTAGACTGAAAAAGATAGATTTGCTCCAAATTGAATAATATGAAAGGCCCTACTCCATATTCTGACTTTATACAAAAGCTTCCCAAACTCACCAATGAATACACCAGCGATACCTTTTTGGTGGATTACCTAAAGACTTACCTGCCTGAGGAAGTATTGAATTCCATTACACCTGACCTTACTCAATTTGGTGAACGCACAGCAGGCATCTTCCGTGAGTGGGCGAGGGATGCTGAAGTCAACCCGCCCCAGTTGACGCATTTTGATGCCATGGGTAACCGAGTAGATGAAATTAAAGTGAGTAATGGCTGGTTGGAGCTAGAAAAAGTTGCAGCAAAAGATGGTTTAGTAGCCATTGGTTATGAACGTAAGCAGGATGAATTTTCAAGGCTTTACCAGTTTGTGAAACTCTATATGTACACAGCTTCCTCAGCTATATACACCTGTCCATTGGCGATGACGGATGGTGCTGCCCGCTTAATTGAAATATATGGTGATGATGAAGTGCTAAGAAAAGCATTTGAAGGATTGACTTCCCGTGACCCCGAGACTTTCAAAACCAGTGGTCAATGGATGACGGAAAGGACAGGAGGTAGCGATGTTTCCCGCTCTATGACTTTCGCTGAACCAGATGGAGAAGGTGGCTATATATTGAAAGGTCACAAGTGGTTTACTTCGGCTATTACCGCCGATATAGCATTTACATTAGCAAGCACCGAGCCACCAGCATCCAATGGCAGGGCCGCGCTTTCATTATTTTACTTACCCATAAGAAATGAGGATGGCAGCCTAAATGGCATTGAGGTAGAAGCCCTGAAAGACAAGCTAGGCACCAAAGCATTACCCACTGCACAGTTGAACCTGAAAGGTGTGAAGGCCATGATGGTAGGCGAAAAAGGCAAGGGTGTGAAGACGATTTCTACCCTTTTCAACATCACCAGGATTTACAATACCATTTGCGCCGTTTCATACATGCGCAGGGCTTATGCTTTGAGTGAGGCCTACAGCAAAGAGCGCGAGGCTTTCGGAACTAAGATTGAAAACCATACTCTTTACAAAAAAAGCTTGAGAGAGATGGAAATAGCTTACCAAAGCAGCACCATACTAGCCCTTTTCTTATCCAAACTATTAGGTAAAGAAGAATGCGGAAAGGCAACCGAAACGGAGAGCGCTTTACTTCGTTTGCTGACACCTGTGGCTAAACTGTATACTGCCAAGCAATCCATTAAGTATGCCAGTGAACATATAGAGATGTTTGGAGGTATTGGTTATCTGGAAGATAGTGGCATACCAAGCATGCTGCGTGATGCTCAGGTATTAAGTATTTGGGAAGGAACCACCAATGTGCTTTCATTAGATATGCTTCGTGCGATGGAGAGGGAAAATGGCTTTGCTTCCTTTGGTGAATACTCCAACCAGTTGTTGACAAGCATTACTGACCCTGACTTAGCTAATGAAAAAGCTGCCCTCGGCAAAAAGTTGAAGGTGCTGTTCAATTTTGCGACTGGATTGAAGACACAAGAAGAAATGATTGCTTCTGCCCGTGATGTAGCTTTCTATATTGCCGAAGCTACTATTGCCCTATTGTGGCTAGACTTCCTGAAAACCAATAAGGATAAAGGCAACTACTACCAAACGCTTAAATACTGGTTGCGCTACAAAATGCGCGAAGATAGCTTAGTGAGTGCCGAAGAATTGGGCTTGGTGCCAGAGAGGGAATCAGTTGGTTAATAAGGCTCAGCTTCCGATATCCTCATGGGATATATCTTTTTGATGGCTTGAATTTGGCTTTCATTAGTAAGATCTTTGTAAGTCTTACCGAATTTTTCGAGGCTCAATTCATCCCTTACCTCTCTATAAGCAGCCGTAAGCTCATTTTGAACATAGATATACCTCTCATAAGAAGTCTCTCTAGAGTTTTGTAATGAAACTACTTGTCTAGAGACCATATATCCTTCTCCAAAGTATTTAATCACCTCTGGTGAATCCGTTTCTTTAAAACGAGGGAAATTGGGGTGGGTATCGGCACCTCCATAGCCTTTAATAAACTCCCTTGCTTTTTCACGAAGCTGTTCTATGGCAATGGACTCGCCTTCCAGCATTATCTCGTCATTGGCGTTTACTAATACTTCCAACACATCACGTTTGGGAACATCAGTATGCCTATCAGTAACGTCAGGAGCCAGAAGCCTCCCAATACCTGTATCGGCAACAATTGTAGTGGTGACCAGAAAGAAAATGAGCAGTAGAAAAGCAATGTCTGCCATTGAGCCTGCATTGATGGGTGAGAGGCTCCTGTTTTTTGGTTTTTCCATGGTTATAGGGTTTTAGGCTATAACGCAGGTATCAATCTATATATTGCAACAATGTAACGAATGAAGCCGCCTAAAGAATGACTTTTGAGGGGTCGTCACACTCTTTTCTTACTCAATGATTAACTTTTTTGTAAAAGTAAAATCATCTGAATATATCTCTACAAAATATGCTCCAATTGAGTAGTTTGATACATCAATTGAAGCACTGGAGTGAAAATCGGCTTCATATACAATCTGGCCACTAAGGCTAGTGATTTGAAGTTGGAATGCTTTCTGTAGATTTTTATTCAAGATAATTGAAATAGAATTGGAAGCTGGATTTGGAAATACGCTAAACTCGAGATCACTATTAATAATTTCAGGTGTGGAAGTAGCTGCTGTGTAATTAACTACTAATTTAGGGTGAAGGGTTCTTTTGTCATGGTCGCTTGAAGCAAAATTCATTTGCCTATGATAGGATTCATTCTGCAATCTTATTAAAAACCCAAAACTTGATGAGGGATTATCTAACATATCCTGAACCAGGTTGGTGACATCAATATCCAGATAATCTTGTGTGGGAATAGTAGACGCAGCCATAGCAACTTGATTTATGATGGTTGTTGTTGGTTGGTCATTCCATGTAACAGTACTTTCATCCCATGATGAAGTTATTCTTTGTATCCAACATTCATTTGAACCACTAAGTGTCGAGTGTTGCCCCAATCCTGCATTAGAATCCCAGGCATATAAAGATAAAAATGCACTATCTATTGTTGCTCCATTAGGTACCGATGATAAGTCAAATTCCAGAACACTTCTCACAACACCTGGAATTCCACTAAAGGTCCACGCGCTGGCAGCTAATTGACCATTACTTCCATAATTGTTATTGATTTGACTTGATAGTCCATGTAATAAAGCATCCTTTCCCAAAGAATCACCAGGTTGTAAAACAAGTGTTGTCTGAGAATTTCCATCAAGAAAAGAAAGCAATATCAATGCCATTGCAATGGTGTTCTTTTTTATCACATTTTCTATTTAAAGATTTATGTTTCAATAAAAGCTAACAATTTAAACATTGTAATGAGTATACTTTTAAAGCAAAAAGATAGTAACTACTGATAAAGAGTGGTATTCTCCCTTACCCAAGCCTCTTTGTCTTTATGAAAAAAGAGGTAATTGTATTGGTAAGGCATAAAACTGAACTTATCAATGGGCTCAGCACTATTGGGTAATAACCTGAACTTGACGTATTCTGGCCCAATGAGTTTGTTCAGTTTAGTAGTCATCTCCTCAGTTAGGGCTTCTATTACCACTATTGGTTTTAGTATTGGCATATATTTAGAAAAGCCTTCAATCACTTCCGGTTCATGCATTTCAACGTCTATCTTCAGCAGGTCCATCCTATTTATATTGTTCCTTTCAATATAACTATCCAAAGTGCATGTTTCTACTTCATAATCCATTGTTTCCCCTGTAAATCCTTCCCAATTTTTCAGTTTGTCGGGCGAAAGAGAAGCGCTGTATTGGTGGGGATTATCTACATCATAAAATGTTTGGGTGCCGTTTTTGTTTGAAAGGGCGATTTGCTCACAAACAACATCGTAGTTGTTGAGCTTGCAGTTATGTTTCAGTTTATCGAATGTGTTTACAGAAGGTTCAAAAGCATATACTTTGGCTTTTTGATTAAATGCCTTTGCCGTGAGGCTATACAATCCTATGTTGGCCCCAATATCAAATACAACTTCTGTTTTTGCTGTTAATTGTTGCCATATCCAACCAGTATCAGGGTCAAAAGAAGAAAAAGGACCTAGCCAAAATGTATTATTCTCTGCGCTGCCGCCATAGTGATATAGCATATGGCTTTGCCCAGTATTGAACCTGACTATAAACTCCCCTGAAAACCTAAGCTGCTTGTATATGTTCTTATAAGGCAAGCCACTCTGCTTCCATGCCATGGCCAAAGCCCTTTTAGCTGGCAACAAGCGATACGCCCGAACGATTACCCTATTAAATAATGAGAGGTCGCTCATAAGAAAGTTGCTTAAACATAGACTTGCGAATATATGCAAAAAACCCCGAAGATTTCTTCGGGGTTTTCTGAGGTCGCGAGCGGACCTCTCTTTTAGTGTTTCAGTTTTTCTTCACTTTCTCTAGAAAGCTTACATATCTTAGTATGTATAGCGTTTTTAGGAAAAAGACGAATTAAGTAAAATTAAGCCAGATTAAAATAAACCGACAACCAAACCGACAACCATCAATTTTTTACTAAGTTTGTCCCATAATAGAGTTATCAAATACTAAACTATATTAATGGCAAATTTCAACTTCAACCTACGAACCGCAACCTCAACCACGCCAACACCAATAAATCTAGTAATTCGTTGGAACAATAAACGATTAGTATTCCCTAGCAATGAGACTATTTTGCCGAAGTATTGGAATAATGAAAAACAACGAGTTAAAGCAATGAAAGAATTTCCAGAGCATCCAGAATTTAACACTCGATTAGACAACTTAGTAATAGCCGCAAAGAATGTTTTTAGAAAATTCCAAAACGACAATGAAAATGCCGTTCCGACAATCGAACAATACAGGAGCATTTTAAAACACGAGTTAGGTATAGAAGAAAAGGAAGTATATACTCTTTTCTCTTTTGCCGAAAGATTAATTGTAGAGCAAACGCAAACGATTAAGTCAAAAGGTAAATTTGTAGGCAGAAATACGATTGTAAACACATACAAACAAACCATTTCAATTCTAAAGGAATATCAAGCCAAAAAGAGAAAAAAGGTAGATTTTGAAACCATAGACCTCGACTTTTATTTTGATTTTGTTAAGTTTTTGGAAGGGAAAGGATATGCTTTAAATACTATTGGCAAGTATATCAAAACACTAAAGACTTTTTTGAACGAAGCCAATGAACGAGACATTACAAATATCAAGGCTCACAAAAGCAAGCATTTTAAAGTATTAAAAGAAGAGATAGACGCAATATATCTGGATGAGAGTGAACTTACTGAGATTTACAACTTAGATTTAAAAGATAGACCAGCATTAGAGAGGGCAAGAGATTTGTTTTTAGTGGGTTGCTACACGGGATTAAGGTTTTCGGATTTCACACGAATTGAACCCAAACATATAAGGGACGGTTTCATTCAAATCACCCAACAAAAAACAGGTTCACCAGTTGTTATTCCAATCCACCCAATTGTTCAGGAGTTGATGAATAAATATGAGGAGGTAACGTTTAATGGCTTTCCCCCTGCTATTACCAATCAGAAGTTGAATGACTACATTAAGGAAATAGGTAAAAAACTCGACTCCCTTAAAAACCCTGTTTCAGTAACCACTACAAGGGGAGGGCGAGAGATAACGAAAAAAGTGAACAAGTATGAGTTAATCACAACTCATACAGCGCGGAGGTCATTTGCAACCAATCAGTTTAAAAATGGAGTGCCTTCGCTTACTATTATGGCTATAACTGGACATAAGACCGAAAAGGCATTTATGAAGTATATAAAAGTAACTCCTGACCAACACGCCAATATTATGAGGGCAATCTGGAATAGGCAAGAATTAAAAGCGGTTAATTAGATATGGAAATTCAGACCTCAATTTCTGTGCAACATTGCGAGAAGAACATAGCTCATGCTAAAACTATGGAAAGCAATGAAAGCACACAAGCATATATTAAAAATCAGATTGAGCAACTTGAGCTTTGTAAAAGCCTTATATCATTAGCAGATGAATTTAAAGCTCGTAGTTATCCTGATAGGCTAAAGTTTTGGACAGAACACGACTTGCACCCTTATAATATTAGTTATACGCTTTTTGAAAATAAAGAGAGCAAGGGAATCGTTTTAGACATATATCCAGAGCCAGAATTTTATGAAGTATATTATGATTGGAAGGTTGACCAGTTAATAAAGTTATACCCAAATGATTATGATTTGAATATAAAGAAAGAAAACTATTACTCCAATATACCGAAATCAGCAAATGCAGTGCTTTATACTGAAAAGGAGTTGAAAAAGTGTACTGACCGAATAAATACATTTTCTAAAAGAATTAGTCAGCCTCTTCAAAATCCTTTCCTATTGGGCTTCAATAGTGCTGTTGACGGGATAAAGCCAGATTTTAATGCAAAGGGCAATATTTTTGCTTTACGGGATATCAATCAAGTTTTAGAAGGTATTGTTTCGGCTCATTATCAACAGTTTTTAAAAACCCAATTACTATTAAGGCAGAAAGAGGAGGCAACACTAACCGACACCCTAAAGGAACAAGATTTGGCGAGTGTAACACCTCAACAAGAAAATCAGAAAGTAATGCTATTATACGAGTTGGGAATTATCGACTTTCTAAAAGAACGTTATCAATTAGACAATGAAACCAAACTTGCCCAAATTATTGAGTCCTTCTCTGGAATAAAGCAAGATACCATAAGGCAAACATATAGAGCAATTAAAGGTACTTCTAATAGAGAGGGCAATAACCCCTACAATTCCACAAAGAATGAAGCCTTTATTGTCAATGCTTTTAATCAACTCGGATTAATAAGAAAGCCACAAGCTAAGTAAAAAAGGGGATACCCTGACTTTCCCCTTTACCTAATTGCACCATGTTTAACAAATTAGCAAAACATGGAGCAAATCATCCTTTCCCCAATCCCATTAGCTAACCTTACAGGGGCTATTTCAGAAATCATCAAAAAAGAGCTTGCTCTTCTGAACGAGAGTAAGCCGCACACAAACGAAGCTGAGTTAATCACAAGGCAAGAGGCTGCCGAAATTTTAGGCATTTCCCTACCAACCCTTAACGACTGGACTAAAACAGGTTTATTGCCAGCTTACCGCATTGGCACAAGGGTACGGTACAAAAGGGATGAGGTGCTTGCCTCTGTTAAGCAAGTGCAAACATCAAAGCATAAGAGGAGGTCGTAATGAGCGGAGCTTCTCAAAACTTTGCCCCTTCGGGAGGGCAATTCAATACGTTAGCACAAAAAGGTACAGGAGAAAACGGTAAACCTTCGATAGTCGTTATGGGGCAAGGCTCTCCAATAGATGATGTAGAGGTATTAGAAAGGAGGAGTAAGTGCAAAGCTATAACGCTGCCATTGGTTTTTGCTCTGATGAGGCGGGCTTATGAGTTAGGCAACAAGGAAATGGAGCAAGCATACCGCAACACTTATTACTGCCTACACCAGATTTACACAACAGACGGTAAATTATATGGGAAATATTGCAAGAACCGATTTTGCACCTTATGTTCTGGTATTCGCAAAGCGAGGATGATTAACAGTTATTTACCAATAATTGAAACATGGGAAGACCCTCATTTTGTAACTCTCACAATAAAATCAATTACAGCAAAGAATTTGAAAAAGTGGATGGATAGAATGCCCAAAGCCTTCCATCGAATTTATAACAGGAATAAAAAACGTTTTCACAGAGGGACAGGGGTAAAGCTAATTGGTATCAAATCTCTGGAGTGTAATTTCAATCCTAAAAAGAGGTGGTACAACCCTCATTTTCATTTGATAGTGCCAAGTAAAGAAGTTGCGGAACTTTTGAGAAGTGAGTGGATAAAGGAGTGGCGAGGATATGCGGGTTGGAAATCCCAAAGCATTAGAAGGGTAAGCGACCCCAATAAAGACCTCATCGAAATTTTGAAATACAGCACCAAGATATTTACTGAGTTTGATGTAAACAGGGGAGCGAAAAACAAGGGGCAATTAAAGGTTTATGCCGCAGCTATTCACAATATTTTTATGGCAATGCAAGGGCATAGGCTTTTCAGTAGTTTCGGTTTTACATTATCAGAGAGAAAGCCGCAGCCAGAGAGAAAGGAGGTGCACAACTACGAAATATGGGAGTATCAGCCAGAAAATGCCGCTTATGTTAATATTGAAACTGATGAGCCTCTCTTTGAATACCAATTAGAAGCAAAAACCGCCCACCTTTTAGAGAATTGCATTGACAGGGAATTGGAATAGGATAACAAAACCAATTTTGATTACTTTAGTCCCGAGACACACAGCACGAGGGAAAAGTAATGAGCGAAGAGCAAAAGAAACTACTGGAGCAACAACTCTGGAAAATAGCCAATGAACTAAGGGGCAAGATGGATGCCGATGAGTTTAGGGACTATATATTGGGTTTCATATTCTACAAATACCTATCAGAGAAGCAATATATCTATGCCAACCAGTTATTAGAGACTGAGAAGGTGAAAGATTACCTAAAAGTAACTGATGAGGCTGATTTGGAAGCCATACGTGAGGAGTCATTACTCAAATTGGGATACTTCTTAAAACCTTCTGAATTGTTCAGTTCTATTGCCAAAAAAGGCAATGCCAATACTGAGGATGAAAGCAACTTTATTTTAGAAGAGTTGGAAGAGATACTCAACGGTATTGAGAAGGGTACGATGGGGACAGAGAGCGAGGATGATTTCAACAAGCTCTTTGAGGATTTGGATTTGAACAGCACCAAGTTAGGGCGTTCGGCTGATGCCAGAAACGAGTTGATTGCAAAGGTGTTGTCTCACTTAGATAAAATTGACTTTCAACTGAAGGATGCGGACAGCGATGTATTGGGCGATGCCTATGAATATTTAATTGGGCAGTTTGCAAGTGGGGCAGGTAAAAAAGCAGGTGAATTTTATACACCTCAGCCAGTATCAAAGGTATTAGCCAAGATAGTAACCACGGGCAAAAAAAGGCTTAAAAACGTATATGACCCCACGTGTGGCTCTGGTTCATTATTGCTAAGGGTAGCCAAAGAGGTGGAGGATGTAGGCTATTTCTACGGGCAGGAATTGAACCGCACTACTTACAACCTTGCCCGAATGAACATGATATTGCACGATGTGCATTACAGCAAGTTTGATATTCAACAAGAGGACACCTTAGTAGAACCCCAACACTTTGATTTGCGCTTTGAGGCTATTGTGGCAAACCCGCCCTTTTCTGCCAAGTGGAAAGGCAGCGACAACCCATTGAATGAAAGCGATGAGCGTTTTAGCCAATACGGGCGAATAGCCCCTAAGAGTGCAGCCGATTTTGCCTTTGTGCAGCACATGATACACCAATTGGCTGATAATGGCACTATGGCTTGTGTATTGCCCCACGGGGTGCTTTTTAGGGGTAGTGCTGAGGCAACCATAAGGCAATACATAATTGAGAAACAAAACTATTTGGATGCGGTGATTGGCTTGCCGCCCAATATCTTTTTTGGCACAAGCATACCCACCTGTATAATGGTATTGAGCAAGTGCCGAGTGAGCAGCGAAGATATACTGTTTATTGATGCCAGTAACGACTTTGAAAAAGACGGCAACAAAAACAAAATAACAGATGCGCATATTGATAAGATAATAAGCACCTACCGTGAGCGCAAGGTGATTGATAAATACAGTTATAGAGCCACTATTGATGAGGTAAAGGAAAACGACTACAACCTAAACATACCCCGCTATGTAGATACTTTTGAAGAGGAAGAACCCATTGACTTGCAAGCGGTGAGTGAAGAGCTAAAAGCATTGGAAAAAGACATTGCCCAGACAGATAAAACCATTGCCGACTTTTGCCAACAACTAAATATTGCGACACCTTTTTGATTATGGGAAAATACACACTTCAACCGCTGCCACTAAAGGAGGAAATTGAGACAAAGAAAGTATTGAAACGGCTCTCTTCAGCAAGAGCGGCTTTGGCTGAGTTAAAGGGGGTATCTGCAACCGTGCCTAATGAGGGTATATTGATTAACACCCTTGCCTTGCAAGAAGCAAAAGATAGCTCTGCGGTTGAGAATATTATCACTACACACGATGAGCTTTTTAGGGCTGAGCTTAATATGAACTTGGTAAAGAACGTGGCAGCTAAGGAGGTGCAACACTACGCTATTGCACTTAAAGAGGGGTTTGAATTTGTGAAAATGAAAAAGGTAATAACCAATTCCCTTATTCTTAAAATGCATCAGCAATTGGAGCAAAATGATGCAGGGTATAGGGTGATACCTGGCACCGACTTAAAGAATGACAAAACAAAAGAAGTGGTTTATACACCTCCGCAAGATGCTGAGTTGATTAAGGTATTGATGTACAACCTTATCGAGTATATCAATGATGATGAATTACAAGACATTGACCCTGTGATAAAGATGGCTATTATCCATCATCAGTTTGAGAGCATACACCCTTTTTATGATGGCAATGGCAGGTTGGGCAGAATTGTGAATATTCTTTATTTGGTTTCAAAAGAGTTGTTGGATTATCCTACGCTTTACCTCAGCCGTTATATCATTCAAAACAAAGGGGAGTATTACCGCTTGTTGCAACACGTGAGAGATACCAATGATTGGGATGCATGGGTAATATTTATGTTGGATGCCGTTGAATCAGTCTCAAACCAGAGCATTCAGCTTATAAAGGGCATTAAAAAAGTGATGCAAGAGTATAAGAATGTGATACGGAGAGATTTTAAGAAGTTTTATAGTCAGGACTTAATCAATAACCTTTTTAAACACCCTTATACCAAAATAGAATTTGTGCAGCATGATTTGGGTGTTGCCCGACAAACTGCCTCTAAATATTTGAACCAAATTAGTGAACACCCCAATAATTTGCTGCTAAAGGTGAAGGTGGGCAGGCATTTTTATTTTATCAATAACGGACTAATGAAACTGTTTTCTGAATATGATTACAAGTTGTAAAACATTAACACATTTTCAAAATATGTTAGCAAAATCCAATTTTATTAACATATTTATTATTAATGGTAACATTTTGCTACTTAGTTAACATATATTATGAGTAAGCAAAAGAATATACCGCAATTGCGTTTTCCTGAGTTTGGTGGGGAGTGGGAATATAAGCTACTGGATAAAGTTGCTTTGCGAGGTTCAGGACACACGCCAAACAAGAAGTTTTCTTCTTACTATGATGGAAACATTAAATGGGTTTCGTTGGCTGATTCTAAGAAGTTAGACAATGGATATATTGATGATACAACGTATAAAATTTCAGATGAAGGAATAAAAAACTCTTCTGCTGTGTTGCATCCAAAAGAAAGTGTTTTATTGTCAAGAGATGCAGGAGTGGGAAAGAGTGCTGTAATGAAAGATAACATGGCTGTAAGCCAACATTTTATTGTTTGGAAGGCAGACGAGAAATCTTTGAACAATTGGTTTCTTTATTACAAACTTCAAATTTTAAAGGGGGAGTTTGAACGTATTGCAATTGGCAGTACAATAAGAACGATAGGCTTACCTTATTTCAAGAAACTAAAAATCGTTATTCCCTCAATCCAAGAACAACAAAAAATAGCCACCTTTCTCACAGCCGTTGATGCCAAAATAGAGCAACTTACCAAAAAGAAAAGCCTATTGGAACAGTACAAAAAAGGGGCAATGCAACAAATCTTTAGCCAAGAGATAAGGTTTAAAGATAATGAGGGTAATGATTACCCAGATTGGGAGGAGAAGAGGCTTGCAGATGTGTTGGATGAACACAAAACAAGGAATCTGGATAACTCGGCTGAAGAGGTTTTCTCGGTTGCTAAACATAGAGGTGTGGTTAATCAAATTGAACATTTGGGGCGTTCTTATGCAGCAGATGATACGTCAAATTATAAAGTGGTATTTCCAAATGATTTGATTTATACCAAAAGCCCTACGTCGGATTATCCATTTGGTATAATCAAACAAAATAAACTTAACAGAATGGGAGTGGTTTCAGTATTATACGCTGTATTTCGCCCTCAGAACTCATATTTAGGGTTATTGTTAGATGCCTATTTCTCTTCGTGGCAGAATACATATAATTACCTAAAGCCATTAGTAAGGAAAGGTGCAAAAAATACAATGAACATTGGTAATGATGAGTTTTTGAATGGCAAAAAAATCAACTTGCCAACTTCACAGAAAGAGCAAACCAAAATAGCCAACTTTTTAAGTGCTATTGATGCTAAGATTGAGTTGGTAAATGGGCAATTAGAGAAAACCCAAGAGTTTAAGAAGGGGTTGTTGCAAAAAATGTTTGTGTAATGACCAAAACTAAAATAACATCACCTGGACAATTAGATAAGGTAGCGAAAGTTAAATACTCGAATATTCCTCTTGAAAGTGAGTGGATGGTCGAGGCAGAGATTACAATTGATAATTGTGAATTTGATGAACATTCTAGCAGCCGCTGGATTTTAGCCTTGCCTCATCAGCTCTACGTAAGGGATAAGAAAAAACAGGGACTGTTTCTTGAAAAGACCAAATGGTCAATTGTACTCAAAGGTTGTGAGTTTCAAATAAACTTTTCAATTCAAATCAATTGCTACCACAATTTTGAGTTTATCTATTGTAAATTCCTAAAAATATTTGATGTTAAAGATGTTGATTTGGCAGGTAAGATTAAATTTAGATATTGTGAATTTCACCAAACTGACTTTTACAACACTACGTTTAAGGATTTAGCTGACTTTTATGAGTGCGACTTTTTACAAAAGGTGATATTCTTTAAAACCGATTTTCTTAAAACAACGGTTTTTTCAGGGTCAATTTTTCACAGAAATGTCCTGTTTACCTATTCGCTCATAGAAAAGCTAATCATATTTCGAGGGACAATTTTTAGGAAAGGGTTGGACTTGTCGTTGTCAATAGGAAACGGTCGTATCAATTGCTTTGACATACGGGTAAAAGATTTCTATGCTCCTCCAATAAAGAACACCAAAGAGTACGAAAAAACATATAGCGATAACGTTACCAAAAAGGGTATTATACCTCTTAAAAATAAGAGAGAGACGTTTAGAATATTAAAGCATACTTTGGTTACTCAGAACAATATATCTGAATCCATTGAATTTGGTGTTTTAGAGAAAAAAGCTTTAAAAGAGGAATTAAGGCATAAGGTATACACTCCTGATGAGCCAAAAAGTAAAAAACGTGGTTTAAAGCAGTTGAGGTGGCTAAAACTGCAATGGTTAAAATTCAAAAGACGAAAGAAAGGAGGAAGTTGGGAAAAATTCAATTGGTGGTTAGAAGATTGGAGATGGTTGAAAGCATGGGGGTTTCATATAAAGAATGATTTAGAAAGGCTCAATTTGTGGCTTAATTGGGTTTCAAACAATTATGGAAGTTCCTATGGTAGAGCTTTGATTTTTATTTTAGTAGTGGGATTTATAACTTTTAGTTTTTCGGCTATAACTATTGAGAAGTTTGTCCCTTGCTTATGCTGGAATCCTGATGCCATTAAAAGCGGTTTTGGGTACTACATTCAATCTTTATTGCCTACTCATAGCTTTGATTATATGGGTAAATCAGAGGGGGTTCATTATATGTTCTTTTTTTGGGATTTCATAGGTAGGATATTTGTTGGTTATGGTGTTTACCAATTTATTGTAGCATTCAGAAAATATAGATAATGACCACCGAACCCGAAGCAGTATTAGAAGCCAATTTAGTTAGCCAGTTACAGCAATTAGGCTACGCCAAAGTCATTATAAAAGATGAGGCTGATTTGGTTGCCAACCTCAAAACTCAACTCGAGAAGCACAACCAAAAAACGCTGTCAGATAATGAGTTTAAGCAGGTGCTTAATCACTTATCAAAGGGCAACATATATGATAAAGCCACTAAGCTAAGGGAGAAGGTAGATTACAAGAAAGACAACGGTGAAACGGGCTATATTGAGTTAATCAACCAGATACATTGGTGCAAAAACCAGTACCAGGTCGCCCACCAAATACACATGGAGGGCAAGTATAAAACCCGCTATGATGTAACGATACTGATTAACGGCTTGCCTCTGGTGCAAATAGAGCTAAAGAAAAGGGGTTTGGAGCTAAAAGAGGCATTTAACCAAACCAACCGCTATGAGCGTTTTACCTATTCAGCAGGGTTGGGCTTATTCAATTATATACAGCTATTTGTGATAAGCAACGGGGTCAATACAAAGTACTATGCCAACAATCCTGTAAAAGCCCGTACTTTCAAACAAACCTTTTATTGGGCTGATATTGACAACAAGCTCATAACCAACTTGCCAGACTTTGCCAATGTGTTCTTAGAGCCTTGCCACCTCTCTAAGATGATTACCAAATACATGGTATTGAATACTGATAAGATTTTAATGGTGTTGCGCCCTTATCAATACTATGCAACTGAGGCAATTGTGGAGCGTGTAAAGAACACCAAGAAGTTTGGCTATATATGGCACACCACAGGCTCAGGTAAAACACTCACTTCTTTTAAAGCCGCCCAGATATTAACCAATTTAGATGCGGTGCATAAGGTGGTTTTCGTGGTGGATAGAAAGGATTTAGATTACCAAACCATTAAGGAGTTCAACAGCTTTAAGGATGGGAGTGTAGATGCCACTAATAACACCTCCACCTTAGTAAAACAATTTGGTGATGATACCAAGCTGATTGTAACCACTATCCAAAAGCTCAATACAGCCATTGAAAAGAAAAAGTATTTGGCTACAATGGAGCATTTGAAGGATAAGCGGGTAGTATTCATATTTGACGAGTGCCACCGCAGCCAGTTTGGGGACACCCATAAGCGGATAAAAGAGTATTTCAGCGAGGCTCAAATGTTCGGCTTCACAGGTACACCCATATTTGCGGACAACTCAGTAAAAAACGTTCACGGCAAAAGAACTACCAAAGACCTTTTTGATGAGTGCTTGCACAAATACGTAATTACCGATGCCATTAGGGACAGGAACGTATTGAAGTTTTCCATTGAGTATATCAGTACCTTTAAAGCCAAAGATGAGATTGTTGATATTAATGTGGATGATATTGATAAGGCGGAGGTGATGGAAGCCCCAGAACGTTTAGAAAACATTACCAACTACATTATCAATAACCACGACCGCAAAACCCATACAAAGCGATTTACAGCCATATTTTGCGTGGATAGTGTAAAGACCCTTATAAAGTATTACGACCTGTTTAAAGCCAAGAAAACAGAGGGAAAACATGATTTGCGGGTTGCCACCATATTCTCTTATAATGCCAATGAGTTAGATGAGGATGCAAACGGTTTTATCCCAGATGAGGACTATGATGATTTTGCAGCCGAGCCAAAAGTAACTTATGAAAGTAAGCACACACGGGAGCGATTGGATGAGTTTATTGATGATTATAACGCAATGTTCACCACTAACTACTCTACCAATGATTTTTACCTCTACTACAAGGATATTGGCAAGCGAGTAAAGAACAAAGAGGTGGATGTGCTATTGGTGGTTAATATGTTCTTAACGGGTTTTGATAGTAAGCCGTTGAATACCATATATGTTGACAAGAATTTGAAGTTTCACGGCTTAATACAAGCCTATTCCCGCACCAACAGGATATTGGATGAGGTGAAGTCTCAGGGCAATGTGGTTTGTTTCCGTAACCTCAAAGAAGCCACCGATGAGGCAATTACCCTATTCAGCAATAAAGAAGCTATTGAGGAAATTATTATACAACCCTATGAGGACTATATTGAGAGTTTTGACAAGGCAGTTGCAAGGGTGCTGGATATTGCCCCGACGTTTGATGATGTAAACGATTTGCCTTCAGAGGATGAGCAAATGGAGTTTGTGAAAGCCTTTAGGGAGTTGATGAGGGTAAAGAATGTTCTTGCAACGTTTACAGAGTTCAGCTTTGATGATTTGCAAATGGATGAGCAAACCTTTGAGAACTACAAAAGCAAGTACCTCGATTTATACGATGCCGTTAAAGCCGACCGCCAAAAGGAAAAAGTGTCGATACTCAATGACATTGATTTTGAAATAGAGTTAATCAGAAGAGACACGGTGAACGTTGCTTATATATTGAGCCTATTGGCAAAGATGTATGCAGCCAAAGGAGCAGACCAAGAAAAGCAGCGCAAGGCTATTTCTGATATAATGGCTTCGGACACTCAACTCAGGAGCAAAAAAGAACTTATTGAGAAATTCATTGAGGAGAATTTGCCGTTGATTTCTGATGCCGACAACTTACCAGAAGCCTTTGATAACTTCTGGACTACTGAAAAGAAAAAGGCAATTAAAGAAATGTGCCAAGATGAAAACCTCAGCTATGAGAAATTAGTGGAGGTGATTAGTCAATACCTGTTTACCCAGAGA
Organism: Flavobacteriales bacterium; assembly: GCA_028281825.1. Lineage (GTDB taxonomy): Bacteria > Bacteroidota > Bacteroidia > JANQJC01 > JANQJC01 > JANQJC01. The sequence goes on along the minus strand of JANQJC010000022.1, from coordinate 1,868 downwards.
GAACCTTTGAGGGATGATGTAATTGCCGCAATGAATGAAAGACCAAGCCTAAAAGAAAGAGCCTCAGCCTCAAAACGGGTTATCGGTAGAATAATTGATTTCGTTGAGACTTTTATTAACGGGATGGGGTAGTTTTCTTACACTCTAAAAAGGAAGTTATGACAATTAGCGATATTATTACCCTTATAAGTCTTGTAATTGCTATTGTCGCATTAATTAGCGAACGTAACAGGAAACACCTGCTTTTAAAATTTCAATATGTTGATTATGTTGTATTAGCTATTGCTTTTTTACTTATCAATTACTTTGTATTCTACCATAGCTTCTATGCGAGAGGGTGGTATATAAAACAACTGTATTTTAATGGCTTTGGCTTAAAGAATCCTAAAAACTATGCCTATATAACATCACTAATGGTTCTTGCATTTTTGTATGCGAAATTCGAGCTTTTCTTTTACCCTTCAATTAGGCGAGCCAAAGTGATTGCCTACTATCGTCAATTATTGGAAAATGGAGAAACAACTTTCTTGATGGACTTAATTGAACGTTATCACAAAAACGATATAATTAGGGTTTTAAGGACTCCAATTCAAGCTAAAAAAGATGATGATTTACTTTTTGAAGCTATGCAAGAAAAGTTTGAGTTTAAGGAGTTACTCTGGTCATCCTATCGAATGTTATTCCCTAATTCATGGAGTAATAGGAGGTTATACGGAGAGACTGTTTTGCATGGTATTATCGCAGATGTATCATTTATTGCTTTTGCAGCTAACATGAGGCCGTATTTCTTTTCTCAATACTTCTTCTACTTTAAACAAAACATCAATAATGTTATTCCTGACGATTTGATTAATCTTTTCTTTGCTGAACTTTTGGAACAGAAAAATCATTGGCTTAAGAAAGAATTACTTAAAAGCACAGGTAATGATTACGGACAACCTGAATGGTTCTGGGAAAGAAATAAACTACTAAGTTCATTATTGTGTGACCTTGATGTAGCTAAAACCAATAAAATTTGGAAGCCATTTGGTGAAAGTGCTCAAAGGGAACTTCGTGATGAGTTACAGTTAGGTAAAGAAAGTAAGTTGTTGCGAGAGCCTCCCTATGATGAGTTTTTATGGGAATACAGGCTTATGTATTCAATACAATTCTTCCATATATTGCTAATAGAAGCAATCATTCGGAAATATAAGGGCACTCATTTCTTTCTCGCTTACTATTGGTATTTGGGTCAAGATGTTTTAAAAGTAATTGATAATTCCGTATCAGTCAAAATTCATGATAATACGCTTGCAATTCAGTTTATAAAAATAATAACTCATAATCTTTATTTCTGGGTTCAACTTTGTGTTTCTAATGAGAATAAAGAAAGATATTTTGATATATTAAGGTGTTGGGGAAACTTGCTCAATGATATTTGTAATAACTCAAGCGTAAGTGACGACATTAAAATATCAGAAGTGTCGTCACTTATGACATTATACTGCACTCTGGATAATAGTTCAGTTAGTGATAGTATAAGTGCAGAAATTTTAAAGCATTTGAATAAACCTTGTGCACTTACCAAATCAGGTGGAGAATACTATCGGATTATGAAATTAGCATGGAGAAAATTTGACAAAGTCCCATATCGTGACCATTCTGGCAATAATTATAGTTTTTTTCAGAAGCTTATTGATGAAGTTATCATTCCAATTGGAATAACGCCTTAATTTCAAAAGTAAAATAGCCACAAACCAACAACCAATCCGACAACCAAAAAAAGTAAGCCCCTGTAAGTTATTGTCTTACAAGGGCTTTACTTTTCGTGTTGAGGTCGCGAGCGGATTCGAACCGCTGTACGAGGTTTTGCAGACCTCTGCCTAGCC
>JANQJC010000098.1 GCA_028281825.1 Flavobacteriales bacterium | reverse complement strand
GAGTAGCAGGAGCAGCTGAGGGAGTACATGGCCATGCCCCAGCACCCGAACCGCACCCCGTCGTCGTAAAGCCGGCGCTGCTCCGAGCCGGGGTCGGCGCCCGGATCGCCCTTGAAGACGGCCTCGCCGACGAAGTCCGTGAAGTACAGCGAGTAGCACACCAGGGACATCCAGCAGAATAAGTTGGTCAGGCAGAGCACCCTCAGGCGGTTGGGCATGGTGCTGCTGAAGTGCTGGACCATATTGGCATCAAAAGGGTATTTCCTGATGACTTTTTGGTGAAAGTATTTAATGAGCCAGTATTTACCTTGCTTGATGTTCAGGACTTTTACAATCTAAAAAGTAAGGCTGACTTACCTCATTTTTTCAAGCACTCTGAAGAGTATAAGAGTGATTTCATGAAGTTCGCACAGGTAGCGGATATGTTTATCTCCTGCCACTATTGGGATGGTAAATCAGAAAAGCTTTTCCAATTAGAGGATACCCGTAACCCTAGTTTCAGGATCAAGGTGATTGCCGACATTACTTGTGATATCAATGGTTCTGTGCCAACTACAATAAGGCCTAGCGAAGTGCATGACCCTGTGTATGGTTTTAATCCAAGAACATTGACTGAAGATGAGCCTTACAATGAGGATGTAATCACTATCATGGCGGTGGACAACCTGCCAACCGAGTTACCACGTGACGCTTCAGAAGATTTCGGGAAGGCTTTAACTGAGTTCATCATCCCTGCCTTGATGGGTAATGACCCAGACAACATCATAGAAAGGGCTTCCATCACAAAAGATGGTGACCTAACCGAAAACTTTGAATACTTAAGGGACTATTTGGTAGGCTAAGCAATTACTGAACCAACAGCTTTCAAATCTTTAATCGTCTGCTGTGGATTGCCAGATTTGAATACAAAACTACCCGCTACTAAGGCATCTACACCAGCTTTAACTAATGCACCTGCGTTTTCGGTAGTTACACCGCCATCCACTTCTATCAGGGCACTCGAGCCTGCCTGTTGAAGCATGCCTTTCAGCTTTCTTACCTTGTCAATGGAGCCTTTGATGAATTTTTGTCCACCAAAACCTGGATTAACTGACATAATCAATATCAGGTAAACTTCATTCAATATCTCTTCTAAGACACTCACAGGGGTATGTGGATTGATTACCACACCAGGTTTCATGCCTTCATTTTGTATGCTTTGTATTGTGCGGTGTAGGTGAGGGCAAGTCTCATAGTGCACCGTCAATATATCTGAACCCACCTTCTTAAACTCTGAGATATACTTATCAGGGTTTATTATCATCAAATGCACATCCAAAGGCTTGGTAGCGTATTTCTTGATTTGCTCTATCACTGGGAAACCAAAAGAGATATTCGGCACAAAAACGCCATCCATCACATCCACGTGAATCCAATCTGCATCGCTTTCGTTCAGCATTTCAACTTCTTCTTTTATTCTTCCAAAGTCAGCAGAAAGAAAGGAGGGGGCAATTATTGGGCTCATCTCTAATGGGTTTGAGACAAAGGTAATGAAAGCGTAAGAATTTTAAACCCTCCTATAAGAGTTGTGCCATTAGGTCCTGACAGTTTCTAACTCTGTTTCATTTATACGCAATAATGTCATGTTTTTCAGGAATGAAAAAGTGAAACTAGTTATGGCTAGATTATTGATATTGACAATGTTGCAGTAAAATAAATACAAAACGAATTATGATTAAAGAAGTGCAAAAAATAGTTAAATCCATCTGGGATTTTATGTATGTTAAAGATATTTCTGAATTAGAAAAGTTGTCTGAGGATGAGTACCTCGATACATTCATTAGAAATAGGAAAAAAGAAGAGATTGAAGTTAGCTATAATAGGGCATGGGAAGCCAAAAATTTTGAAATTGAAAACTACTGGAAAAGAGCAGCCTACTTCTGGGCTTTTCAAGTCGCCTCTTTTGCTGGATATTTTGCTGTTTTAGGTTCCCTTGCTTATCCGAAAAATCCTCAAGTATTGTATTTCGTAATATGTATTGGTTTTATAACTTCATTAGCTTGGTCGTTAATAAATAAAGGAAGTAAAACATGGCAAAGACATTGGGAAAAGCATGTTGATATGCTTGAAGATCAGATAACGGGGCCATTATATAAAATTGTCACAACAGATAAAACATTTTCAGTTTCTAAAATAAATGAAATTGTGAGTAGGTTTTTTGTTATCATTTGGTTTATTCTGGGTTGTAAATATTTTGGTGAGCATATTTCCTTAACCTGGACATCTTGGAGCGATATCGATTGGCAGGTCATTTTGAGTACCTCAGCAGTTATTTATTTCGTAATGGCAATGTTTAAGGGTTATGGTAGGGGACGATTCGGAAAACGGATCGTGACATTCTATAGAAGGAAATTTACTACAGACATTTGAAAACTATAAGTACATGATATCACCAGATATTTCAAAAGAGGAGCTTGACAAGTTTAAGCATCTCTTAGATTACTTTAAGAGGTTATCTGAAGATGGCGTTACTCCTCTTATAGAGAAACAATTATTGGCAATGCTGGATTTCTCCTTACCTTTTTTCTCCAACCTTGTTATGCGAGATAGATTTCCTGAGATTCATAGGTTGACAGTTAATAGAAGAGTAGTGGGTTCTAATAAAAGAATAAGAGACATAAGCCAATTAAAATATCCACCAGTTGATAAAGTCAATAGATATGGGCGGTGCAATTTACCTAGTCAATCAGTTTTATATGCTTCTTTTGGTTCCATGATTACATTGTCAGAAGTGAAACCTAGAATCGGAGACTTGATTACAAAGACCATATGGAGGGCAAAAGATGATGCTACTTTAATTTATTCCCCAATTTTTAAAAATCAACCCACACATGCGGATACTATTAACTTAAGAACATATGAAATAAATCAGATATACGAGGAAAAAGTTAGGGAGTATTCTGTTAATGCAAAGGCTCAATTGGATGCTTTATTGCAGTTTGTAACAGACGCTTTTACAAAAAGCATCCATCCTGAAGCTAATCTGGATTATGTATTTAGTGCTTATTTTTCAAATAAGATTTTTAATGAGTTTGAAAAAGGCAAAATTGAAGCTATATACTATCCTAGTGTGCAGAGCAAGTTGTCGTTTGAAAATATCGCAATAAAGCCAGATGTGTTTGATTCAAAATATGAGTTAGCGGAGGTCAAGGAGAGTCTCGTGGTTGTTGATCCTTCAACGGGTAGAGGAGGATATTTTATGGAGGCAACCTCTGATTGCAAAAGCTTTGATTTTGCTTCAGGTAAAGTTTTGTGGAATGGAAGTATCTTACGTATGCCAAAAGCGAGATTCGAGTTGAGAAAGAATGAATTCGATTTAGATATAGACTAATATTAGAAACAAAAAAGGGAAGCCACTTTGGCTTCCCTTTTATTATCATGGTGGGCGTGGTTTAGCCCAAATAAGTCTTTAATATCTTGCTACGTGAGGTATGCTTCAACCTGCGGATAGCTTTCTCCTTGATTTGGCGAACCCTTTCACGCGTCAGGTCAAATTTCTCACCAATCTCTTCTAAGGTAAGTGCATGTTCACCATTCAGGCCAAAGTAGAAACGCACCACATCAGCCTCACGGGTAGTAAGGGTTGATAGTGCCCTTTCAATCTCCCTGCGCAATGAGTCGGTAATTAAACCAGCCTCAGGGCTAGGGCTATCACCACTTTTCAATACATCATACATGTCGCTATCCTCACCTTCTGACAGGGGGGCGTCCATTGACACATGGCGGCCAGCATTCCTCAAAGACTCCTTCACTTCATCCTCAGTAATCTTCATCACTTCGGCTATCTCCTTTGGTGTAGGCTCGCGCTCAAAGTCCTGCTCTAATTCCTGGAATACTTTATTGATTTTATTGATAGAACCAATCTTGTTCAATGGCAACCTTACGATGCGGCTTTGTTCGGCAAGAGCTTGTAGAATTGATTGCCTAATCCACCATACAGCGTAAGAGATAAACTTAAAACCGCGTGTTTCATCAAAACGCTGGGCTGCTTTTATCAAACCCAGGTTACCCTCGTTAATTAAGTCAGGTAAGCTCAGTCCTTGGTTCTGGTATTGCTTTGATACAGATACAACGAAACGAAGGTTAGCTTTGGTCAAACGCTCAAGTGCTTCGTGGTCACCTTTCTTTATACGCCTAGCCAACTCCACTTCTTGTTCCGCGGTAATCAAGTCTACCTTACCAATTTCCTGAAGGTATTTGTCCAGCGAAGCGGTCTCACGATTGGTTACCTGCTTAGTAATCTTTAGTTGCCTCATACAAGCTCTGTTTTAGTGGTTCTAAACGTCGGTACAGCCCAAATGTTACAATTGGTCAGTTAAAGTTATGACAAAATTATCCACATGCATCTCAATGCGTGTTAAAAAATAAATAGGTAGGCTAGTTCATGTACTTTCCCACTACATCGCGCAATTCAGCAAAGTTGTTTGCATTTCCAGCCACCAATTCTTTCCCAAAGATGTAGTCATCACCACCTTTAAAGTCACAAACATCACCACCAGCTTGTTGTATCAAAAATGCACCAGCAGCTACATCCCATGGGCTGAGGCCATACTCATAAAAACCATCTAACCTGCCACAGGCAACATAGGCCAGGTCAGTAGCTGCAGAGCCAGGGCGCCTTACCCCATGAGAGTTCTCCATGAACCATTTAAACAGCTCCAGGTAATTCTCCAGCCGATTATAATTATGGTAAGGAAATCCAGTACCAATCAATGAGTCTTTGGCAGTGGCTGCCGCGGATACTTTTATTTCTTTTTTATTTAAATATGCAGGAGCTCCTTTCCAAGAGTAAAAACACTCATCTCTGGTTATCTCATACACCACACCCATCACAATTTGGTCATCTCTCATCAGGGCGATACTAATGGCGAAAAATGGAAAGTCGTGGATGTAATTAGTGGTGCCATCCAATGGGTCAACAATCCAGTTGTATTCTTCGGCACGTCTGGTTTCAGTACCTTCTTCTACAATGAAACCAGCTTCGGGTAAAGCCTCTTTCAGCCACTCAACCAGCTTTTTTTCTGCAGTCTTATCTACATATGACACAAAGTTATTAAGGCTTTTTTCCTCTATTTTTTCATGCTTAAAACTCTCTCTTTCGCTCAAAATATAATTCCCGACGCTCTTGCCCAGAACAACTACTTGCTTACACAGTTTCTCTAAATCCATTATTTCTATCACTTGATGCGTTTCAAAGGTATGATATCACCCGGCTTTTTTGCGTTTATTTGCGATAACATTTCTTTAACCATTCATTTTATGAAACTTTCGCACACTCTTTTATCTGCTTTGCTTATTACGTCCGTTATTTCTTGTCAACAAAAATCAGGGAAATCAACTACTGATGCTGGAAGTGGAGCAACCAAACCTAGTGAAATACACTATAAAGAAGAATGGCACTTGCAAAATGTGAGGCAACTGACCTATGGTGGTGATAATGCTGAAGCCTATTGGAGTTTTGATGACGAGAAGCTGGTTTTTCAGGTGACTAACCCAGATTGGGGAACAGAGTGCGACCAGATATTTATTTATGATTTGGATAAGGTAGGAGAGCGTTATAAACCTATGATGGTGAGCACTGGCAAGGGAAGAACTACTTGCTCTTACTTTCTGCCAGGGGATGAAACATTCCTGTATGCTTCAACACATGCTATTGATGAAAAATGTCCTCCCAAGCCAGAAAAGAGAGAGGACGGCAGGTACGTATGGCCTATCTATGAGAGCTTTGACATTTTTGTAGCTGACTTGGAAGGTAACATTATCAGCCAATTGACGGATGCACCAGGCTATGATGCCGAAGCTACTGTTTCGCCTAAGGGGGATAAGATTGTATTCACTTCTATGCGCACGGGTGACTTAGAGCTTTATACTATGAATATTGACGGTAGTAATGTAAAGCAGATAACCAATGAGTTGGGCTATGATGGTGGAGCTTTCTTCTCACCCGATGGTACCAGGCTAATTTTCCGTGCATCAAGGCTTAAAACGCAGGAAGAAATTAAGGTATATACTGAATTACTGTCAGACGGACTGGTAATGCCCACCGAAATGGAGTTATTCATTTGTGATACTGATGGTAGTAATCTGGAGCAAATTACCTTTTTCGGTGGAGCCAACTGGAGTCCTTTCTTCCACCCTTCAGGTGAAAAGGTGATATTCTCTTCTAATCACAAAAGCGAGAAAGGCTTTCCTTTCAATTTGTTTATGGTGAATATTGATGGTACTGGTTTAGAGCAAATCACTTATGATGGTGTGTTTGATGCTTTCCCAGTGTTTTCAAACAGTGGTGGGCAACTGGTGTTTTCATCCAACAGGAACAATGGTGGTACACGAAACACCAACCTATTTCTAGCCGACTGGAAAGAGTAGAGACGCAACATCTTGCGTCTCTATAATTAGAACATCTTGCGTCCAGGTATTTACAAAATATTGGGATTTCTATATTTAGAATGTCTTGTGTTTGCAGGAGCCTAAGGGATATTGCACTGGATACCAGAAGTTTTTACTGCTCAACGCAGATATAACCCTCAGTAGTTAGTGTAGAAACTTCTTCTTCAGATTTGTTCTTGCTACCGCATACTTCTTTTAATTGTCCTGGTATAAGGTCTTCTGCTTTGGTGCAAGAAGCCGTATTGCCTTGTGAGGTTTCAATTGAAACTACTTCAGCCATAAGGCTGTCCCTTTCTGCAGGCGTGTCAAAACACTCATTTCTATAGGTGTCAGGACTAAAGTCATAACTAATGGTGCAGCTATAGCAGTGGGTGTATTTTTCGCAGTCATAGCACTTTTTGCAGGAGAAAAGAACCGCAGGCAGTGATATAAGTAGAAGTAAGGTTTTAATTTTCATATTAATAATTGAGGGTGCCAAGATATTAAACTTTGAACGATGAAAGAACGGTTGTGTGATATGAATTACCTTTGGGTACAAGTTTCACTCAAATGAATATCGTACCCGACATTACATTGGGAGAGAAGTTAAACTCGTTTTACGAGGAGTATAACCTTGGGAAAGACGGTGGAGTGGATAAGCCCCGCGTGAGGATTGATATGACTTCGTGGTTTCATTTTTACATCCCCAATCCACCCATCAGGAAAAAGGCGGTACTAAAGCACGATATGCACCACATGATTACTGGCTACAAAGGTGATATGAAGGGTGAAACAGAAATCAGTGCCTGGGAAGTCGGTTCTAACTGCAAGAATTATTGGGCGGCTTGGTTTTTAGACCTATCTGGTTTTATGATGGGTATTCTTTTCAATCCTGTGAATGTTTATAAAGCTTTTATTCGTGGAAGAAATTCTAAAAACCTGTATTATGAAGAACTCACCGACCAGCAAGCCAAGGCTATGACCTTACCAGATTTGCAAGAGTTTATTCAATTGCCAAAAGAAGGTGCAAAACTAAAAACCACTATTACTGATGTGCTTCTTTTCTTGTGGTGGATATTTGTGGGCTTGACAATGACGGTAATGTCCGTGGTGCTCATTCCCATTATAATTCTTTACAACCTTTTTGTGTTTGCAGATATCGCCTTGAGAGGTGAAGTTTAAGCAATCATATCTTTAAGCATTTCAGCTACTCTCTCAGGTTGCTCCAAAGGAAAAAGATGCCCACCTTTAAATTCCTTCATTTCTATTTCTGGGAACGATTTTTCTATCGCGGCAAGGTCAGGTCGTTCCAAAACAGAGTATTTATTGGAATAGATAAGAGAAGTGGGTACTGTAGTCTTCTTGTGCTCAAAGCGCCCCGGTATCGATTTAAAAATTTTGTACTCCACTTTGGGAGAAAAAGCAAGCTCAAAGCCAGTATCATTTCCCTTAATGCCGTGCTCTATATAGGCGTCAAAACTTTTGGGATGAAAATCATCAAATAGGGCTTTGGTCTTGTAGTAGTCATATGCCTCTTGTTTGCTTGTAAACTGGCTTTTTCTTACTCTCGTTTTACGGGCTTCTGGCAACAACCTTCCCTGAATATTCAAAGCTTTGGCAACCCTGATGAAATGTTTTTTATAACTCAGGAATAGGGGAGGGTCCATCAATATCACTTGCTTAAAAAGCTCAGGCCTTTGCTGCGAGGCAATCAGCGTTAATGTCGCCCCAAAGGAGTGTCCGATGCCAATCACTGGTTCTTTGGCATGGCTTTCAATGCTCTCAATTAACTCCTCGGTCATGTGTTCCCAGGAGTGCTTTACTTCATAACCCTCATGGGCAAACTGATTGACATAATTTACTTCAAGGGGTAGGAGGCACTCAAAAAAGTAAGAATAGGTCTTTGCCGGAAAACCATTAGCATGGGAAAACTGGATAGTACTTGCACTCATCATTTAGGTGAACTAAGATACGCCATTTAGTTTTCTCCGTTCACCGGAGGTTCTTCTTCCAGGGTTGGTTCATCTTCCTTTTTGGCGGCATTTCGCCTTTTTATGATTGATTTCCATAAGCTGCCAAACGTGTCAAACTCTTTACGGTAGCTCAAACCAACACCTTGTGTAAACTGGGTGTTATCGGTCAGGGTATTTAAATCATTAGTTTCATTAAAGGCTCTCACTCTCAAGCGGCCATCTTCTGTTATTTTATACTCCACATTAAAGTCACCCACAATATTACTGGTAGTTGCTCTGGTGTTGGCCACACCTACGTTGCCATCCACTACCACACGATTATTAAATAATTGGGTAGAAAGCGCTAATTCAACTTCTTGGTAATTATTGAGTTCGTCCCCGTTTTCAGTATTGTCGGTACCCGCCGAGTAGTTCACACCTATATCCACCTCATTACTTATCTGGGAGAGCCAGTTGCTC
>JANQJC010000084.1 GCA_028281825.1 Flavobacteriales bacterium | reverse complement strand
AATCCAAGCCATTTTCTTCTAACTCTTTCTGCAAGTTCTCTCTAATAGTGGAATCTATCTCCGGAAATTCATCTAAGCCATCACAAAGCGCGTGAATGTAAAGCCCACTGCCGCCTACTGCAAATACTATATTCTTTTCATTAAACAGTTCCTCCAGGCGTTTAAGAGCAGCCTCTTCAAATCGCCCTGCACTAAAATCTTCAGTTATAGACCTATCAGCAATAAAATGATGTGGAACTTGAGCCATCTCTTCACTAGATGGTGGGGCGCTACCAATTTTCAATTCCCTGTAGAACTGCCGGGAATCAGTTGAAACAATTTCAGAATTAAACTTTTTTGCTAATTGAATACTGAGAGCAGTTTTACCTGCCGCTGTGGGCCCGCATATTACAATGAGCCACTTTTTCATTCACGGAAGTCTTCCTCACTAAAACCATCCAGGTCTTCCTCGTCGTAGTTACTGCCAAACCCAAACTCTTCTTCCTCCTCATCATCACCCTCAAATACCCCTTTGTTTTTACCTTTTGACTTCTCTTCCTCATCAGAGTCTTCATCACCTTCCAAGTCCATATCACCCAACTCATCATTACCCGGTTCTTCCTCATCGGCCAAACCCATCGCCATGCTTGCCAACTCTTTTAGCAAAGCATCTTCCCCTGATGCGCCATCACCACCTTCAGTTTCTTCCACTGGTGCAGGACGTTTAAAGTAATACTTGGGTATTTCCCCTTCGCCGCTCAGGCAGTCTGGCAATTCCAATGACGGGTCATCACTTAATATTTTCACCAGTTCAATCGTAAATTGAAGATGGATGCCAGCCTCAAGCTCGTACAAAAAGCGCTGGTGCGGATCGTTCACGTAGGAAGATATTTTCGGTTTTTTCTCAGCCTCCTCCAAGCTAAAGTCACCTATCTTGTCTTCTTTGTGCCAATCATTATCGCTAACGAAGATAGCAGACACACTGGGCACAGGAACCTCAAAGCTTTTCACAATTATTTCGTGAAGCTGTTGAAAGGTTTGGGAAGACTTAATTACCACTACGCGAGTAACTTCCTCTTCATCATCCAAAATAACCCTAAATCTGTATACTGCCATTGCTTTAAGAAATTGGGGCGCAATTTAATAATTTATCATTTTTAATACCACGAAAATAAAGCCTCACTTAGCTGGTTTAACTGCTTTCAAACCCAATTGTTCTCCTTGCTCAATCATAAATTGATACGCTGCTTTGTATTCATTTGGTATGTCACCATCCAAAATAGCTTCACGGATGTTGTTTTTAATAATCCCAACTTCTCTTCCCGGACCAATACCAAAGGCATTCATGATAGTTTCTCCGCTAATTGGAGGTTGCCAGTTACGCACCTTATCTTTCTCTTCTACCTCTTTCAGCTTCTCTTGCACTATTTCAAAATTCCTGCGGTATTTCTTTATCTTGTACTCGTTTTTTGAAGTAACATCGGCATGGCAAAGGGTCATCAGGTCATCAATATCATCTCCCGCCTCAAACAACAAACGCCTCACCGCGGAATCAGTCACTATATCTTGCGCTAAAACAATTGGCCTCAGGTGAAGCAATACTAACTTTTTCACATACTTCATGTGTTCATTGAGCGGCAGCTTAAGTTTGTTAAAGATTTTAGGCACCATGCGAGCACCCCTATCCTCATGCCCATGAAATGTCCAACCATGGTTTTTATCAAATCGTTTGGTTGCAGGTTTGGCTATATCGTGCAATATAGCCGCCCAACGCAGCCATACGTTATCCGTATTAGGACAAATATTATCCAAGACTTGTAGGGTGTGATAAAAATTGTCTTTATGGCCTTTACCATCTATTACCTCCACTCCATGCAAAGCAACCATTTCTGGGAAGAAAAGATGCAAAAGACCAGTATTAAACAAGAGCTTAAAACCTACTGAAGGCTTTTCGGCCATTACAATCTTGTTTAGTTCATCCCGGATGCGTTCCATTGATATAATCTTAATACGCTCCTTGTTTCTTGAAATTGCATTATAGGTTTCATCCTCAATCCTGAATTGCAACTGAGTGGCAAAACGGATAGCGCGCATCATACGCAATGGGTCATCTGAGAAGGTAATATCGGGATCAAGAGGAGTGCGAATGATTTTATTCTCCAGGTCTGCAATACCACCAAATGGGTCAAGCAACTCTCCATAACTACCTTTTTGAAGGTCAATTGCCAGAGCATTTATAGTAAAATCTCGCCTTTTTTGGTCATCCTCCAAAGTTCCTTCCTCCACAATTGGCTTGCGAGAGTTTCGGTTGTATGATTCTTTCCTAGCACCCACAAATTCAATTTCCATGTCTTGGTATCTCAACATGGCTGTACCAAAATTCTTAAAAACAGTAACTTTCAATCCACCTGCCTTCTTAGCAACTGCCTCAGCCAGCTTAATGCCACTACCCACCGATACAATATCCACGTCTTTACTTTCTCTACCCAGAAGGATATCGCGCACAAAACCACCAATAACATAAGCAGGGTAACCCAACTCCTCCGCTGAATCAGCTATTAAATGAAATATTTTATGTTGAAGGTGTTGTTTCACTTATTAGTATCAGGTATCAAGTATTAGGGCTGAGATTGCTTCGTCATTCCCCCTTGCAATGACAGTTTAATTTTTGCTAATTCTATACTAAAGCTTGTCAATTTACTTTCTGATAATCTTCACTTCTCCATTTATTCCCAATTGCACTATAGACGACGGTGAAGCGCTACCAGTCTCATTTTGCCGCAAATTTACTACATAATCAACGGCATCCAAAACGGACTGATTAATATCCCTAAAGCTTTGCGGAGAAGGTTCACCACTTTTATTGGCTGATGTGGAAACCAAGGGCTTGCCTAGTTTCTGAATTAATTTTTGACAGAAATCATCTTTTACAACCCTTATGGCGATAGTACCATCTTGAGCAATCACGCCCTTTGCCAAATTCTTACCTTCAGGATAAATAATGGTGAGTGGTTTTTCGCTGTAATCCATTAGCTCCCAAGCCATCTCTGGAACATCTTTTACATACTTCAAAAGCATCCTATCATCACTCACCAAAACAATCACACTCTTATCCTCCCGCCGACCTTTGACTTCGTAGATTTTTTTGACTGCAACTTCATCAGTTGCATCGCACCCCAAACCCCAAATTGTATCAGTTGGATAAGCAATAACTCCTTGATTTTTAATAACTTCAATAGATTTACTTAATTCTTTTTCTAATTCAATACTCATTTCAGCAATTGCAATAAACTTTTAGAATCAATAGACTTCGCACATTTAAAATGGCCTTGCGGACAAGCCTTTAAACCATGTAAACCACAGGGACGACAAGCGAGTGGCTCTTGCCTTTCTATCACATGCGAATTATCAGATAGTGGACCAAAACCAAACAAAGGGATTGTAGAACAATAAACAGCCGCCACAGGGGCATTGACAGCAGAAGCTAAATGCATGGGTGCCGAGTCATTTACATAATTCATTTTAGCATCTCTCATCAAGGCTGCCGACTCTAAAAGACTTAATCTACCACAAAGGTTCACTACTTTATCCTTTCCTGCATTTTTAATAATACCATCACAAACTTCCTTATCTCCTGCAGCACCCATCAAGTAGCAAGTAACACCTTCGGGTAAACCTTTGATAGTCTGCACCCATTTATCAGCAGGCCATTGTTTAGTAAACCAAACTGAAGTGGGCGCCATACACACATACTCTCCCTGTTTATACTCTTTTACGGCTTCTTCCTCTTTCTCAGTCAGGTATATCTTAGGACGCTGTAGCTTGGGTACCCCCCAATGGTTAATCAATTCGTTATTCCGCTCCACCTCATGCCTACCATCAATTACATGCTTTACTTTGCGGGTATAGAAAGATGAAAGCGGATTTTTATCAAACCCAATCTTCTCTTTGGCGCCAGAAAGCATCGTAATAAAACCAGTTGAGAAATATCTTTGAAGGTTGATTACTGCATCATATTTTTTGCCGCTCACCTTCTTTAGGAGCGCGAAAAGGTTTTTATTCTTGTCTTGCTTTTTCTCCCATGTTAGTACCTCCCGAATATAAGGATTAGTCATGTACAAACTCTCATTGCCCTTTCTCACCAAAATATCAACTGAAGCATCCGGAAATAATACTTGTATATTTTCGGGCAGGCCTGTCGCCAGGATGGCATCTCCAATAAAAGCGGTTTGTATGACAAGTACTTGTTTCAGCGAGGCTTATTTGCTTAAACTGCTACGTTATATTCTCTCAAAACATCATTAAATGATGC
>JANQJC010000053.1 GCA_028281825.1 Flavobacteriales bacterium | reverse complement strand
CAACGATACCGAAGATGGCTGTCATACCACTTCCATGGCCGGTACCTGGATGGCCTTTGCCAAAGGTTTTGCAGGCATGCGTGTCAAAAAAGGACAGTTACACTTTAGCCCTTACCTGCCAGAGCAGTGGGATGGTTACGGTTTCCACATTAAGTTCCGGGGCTGTAACCTGACCATATCCGCTTCTAAGGAGGCGGTGACCATTAAAAACGAGTCAGAGGGCAACCTGGACCTGTTTGTATTTGAGCAGCCTCAGCATTTGGCCGGCAATAGCGAGATCAGCGTACCGATTCAGTAGGTTGATATCAAAAGACTTCATCCGGGTTTAAAACGCGGATGAATAGATCCCGCTATTGTTTCATGATTTTATAAAGTCTGGGGAGCTTCATAACTCGAGTGGTTACTTGATGATACGCAGGCAAGGTGGAAACGTACCCCTATCCTAGTCCCAGTCCACGACAAGATACCAAACTTCCGTATTAGTAGTAGGACTGATGCTCACCCTGGTTCCTATACTCAATACATAGTGATTGACAGCTGCTGCCACTGCCAGCGAATACAGCGAATTATAGTTGGGGTGGCTTAGCTTGATTTCAAAGTAGTTATCCTCTGGACGAGGCTTACTTTCGAATTCTGGCAAATATTCTATTGCCACAAAGCACCCCTGATGTGAGGGATAAAGTTTTTTTACTCGACCTTTTACGAAATTTGCCATAATATTATCTTGGTTTTGGTTTGACTTGATTTTGTTTGATTAGCCTGAAGTTGAGGATTGAAATGGTTCTAACCATTTATTGGAAGAAGCCATAGAGACTGTTAGAAAAGGATTCAACCACTTTCCGGAGCGATGCCTCTCACAACGCTTCAAAAAAGCCAGCAGATCGAAGGAAAGGTTGCTGTCATACTCAGTTGAATCAGGAGAAGTTAGAGGTGGTAAATGGGTTAACTCGGCATATTCGACAATATTCAGAGCTTTGATTTGCTCAAGTACTTTAATTGCCAATTGCGAATCAACTACTGATAGGCACCAGATTCTTTGCAGGCATTTTTCGGCTTCTTTTAGCTCATCATAAGCAGTTTGGAAACCTGTTTTTTCAATTGTATTGGAATTAACTTCTGTATCCAGTCGAATACGAGTGGTAGCTGTGTAAAGTGGTTTAAAAACTCCAATTCCCTCTTGATTTGCAAAGGTTTGGATAGTGTCATAGACAGACACATCTTCTTTTATGAGACATACAATCCAGGCGTTTGGGTTTTCAGTGTTCTCCATGGTTGTAGTATGAATTATTAAATAATGTAAATAATAATTAAATATACTTATTATTAGTTAAATAAAACTATTAATAATATGTTAATTAATAAAGAAGAAATATAAGGGCGATTGCACCAACAGACAGACCTTTCCAACCTTCGTTCGTGCCGGTATTACCTTAATGGGAGAGATGTATCAGTGTATTGCCCGACTCGATCTGGACGACTACAACAACGATACCGAAGATGGCTGTCATACCACTTCCATGGCCGGTACCTGGATGGCCTTTGCCAAAGGTTTTGCAGGCATGCGTGTC
>JANQJC010000043.1 GCA_028281825.1 Flavobacteriales bacterium | reverse complement strand
CCTTGATGGCAGCTTCCACGGCGGGTGCGCCGCTTTGCCCCCGCCATATCTTTTTGTTGGCCCCCCCCGGTGTTATCTCGGCTAACTTCTTTACCAATTGAGCGGTAGGTTGAGTGGCAAAGTCATCTGTAACATATACCACCTTTTCCATTTGTGCTTTCATAGCTTTGAGCACTTTGGGGTGCCTGAAGCCAAGGTTGATACACTCATGGGCACTGCGCAAGTCAAATATTTTGCGGCCATCGGTGGTGTAAATCCAACAACCTTCAGCTTTTTCTACTTCAATAGGTGTATAACCCTTTTGTGCAGACCAGCATTGCATAAAATGCTTGCCTTGTATTTCCGATATCTCACTCATAACTTTCGTTTGGGTCTTGAAAGTAATGGTTTAAGATGGAATTTCAGGATAAACAGTTTCAGGAGAAATGATTTGCTTTGGGATACCCGGCCCTTTGTAGAATACATCCAACCAGGCACCGCCACCTGCGTTAAAGTAACCCACCGTTACCTTATGGAAACCCGGTTCTAGCTCCACATCATCCGCTCTCTCTTTGGTGCCGTGGTCACCATCGTTATTCACCACTTGCTTATCGTCTACCCAAAGTATACTGCCATCATCAGAGTTGATGTAAAACTTGTATTTCCCTTTTTCTTTGGCTTCAAAATAAGCCTCATACTTGATGGCAAAGTTATCATCCCTATGTTCTATATGTGATAATCTAAACTCAGGAACTTTACCCGTTTTAACAGGCTTCATTTCTTTAAAGTCAGGTACAAAGTGCAAGTCTTGTCCTTCGTAGTAAGAATAATTGATTCCATTGTCGCCACCAGAATTGAAAAGCCTGAAATAGCCTGTTTCAACTGGGCTTGGCCTGTTGTTTCCTTTAAATGCACGTACTTTTACCACGCAAGTTTTCTCTACCTGAAAAGACACAGTGTACTCTGGTGAGTTCTCGGTGGGGTCAGTACCATCCAGGGTATATCGGATAGTTACTCCTTCTTCCTTGCTTTTCAATTCAACCGTTGGCGTTTCATCAATAAATAAGCCACCTGGTGGGTCATAACTATCTCGGGGAGGATAAATGGTCGGTGCTAGCAGGGTAGCTTTCAAAGCCATATTCTTGGGGCTTCCATCAGGATAACCATTAAAGGCTGTTTTCACAGGGCGGCCTATCCACGCTTGAGGGGCGGCGAGATTAAAGGCAAATGCCACTGTTGCAGCATTATCATAGGTATAAACCATGTCCATGATTTCCTTGCCTTTCTTGATGTTCTTACCATATAAAATGAATGGAATTTCAATCTCCGCCAGTGTTTCGCCACCATGGCCTGTACCAATGCCGCCATGATCTGAAGTGACCAATATTATGGTTTCGCCTTCCATACCTGCATCTTTCACCGCTTGGTGAATTTGCCCAATCAGTTTATCAGCGCTTTCCACTGCGGCATAGTACTCTGGTGTTCCATGCCCTGCGCCGTGTCCTGCACCATCCACATGGTCAAGGTGGATAAAAGTGAAACTAGGCTTTTTCTCTTTGATGTACTTACATGCTTCATCTGTAGTTTCTTGCTCACCTTCTACATGGATATCATAATTCACAGGAGCTTTCTCAAACAAGCGGCCAAAGCCACCCCAGTGATAGATAGCGCCTATTTCAGCTTCAGGCATTTGCTCTCTCACCACACCAAATATCGTCGGGAAAACCACCTTATCAGGCCCAACAGTAACAGGGGGCAGGATATAATCGTCGCGCTCCCAGCCATTGCTTGTGATGCCGTGCTGCTCAGGCCCGGCACCCATAATCATACTGGCCCAGTTGCTGCTACTGCTCGTAGGTAGCACCGCGCGGGCATGAAGTGTATACGAGCCATTCTCCATCAGGTAATCCATGTTAGGGGTGTTAGCATTGAGGATACCATCAGGGCTCATGCCGTCAACACCAATCACTACAATGTGTTTGGCAGGCTCAAGTTGGGGTTCACTGGTTTTGGGGGCATCTGGTGTGCAAGATGCCAATAGCAGGCAAATACCCAGCGGGAAATACAAGTTTCTCATTGAATGGTTAATAAGGTTAGGTGGTAAAGCTAAAATTTAAGCATTACCAGAATATTAAGGATGATAATTAGTGGTTTTTAATAAACCAGGTTGGGTCTACAAATCCAGTTGTATTGGTTGAGTAGCCGCCACCCAAAGGCATATCAACGGTAGTCCTTATTTCTAAGTGAAGGTGGGCATAGTAAGCACCATCGGCATTACCAATGGTAGCTATTTGTTCGCCTCTTTTTATCAGCCTTCCTTTTTCTATCAACATGCTATCACAGTGGGCATACAGAGACTCCATATAACTGCCATCAGGCATTTTATGGATGATTCGAATTACATTTCCCCAGCCACCACCTTCATTTGCGGCTTGTGCCACGTAGCCATTGGCAATGCTGTATATCGGGTCGCCTAAATCGGTATTGCCACCACCCGTGCCATTCCAATCATCACCCAAATGGTTGTTCTCTTTAAATCCTTGGGCATTATAGTAACCTTTCGCATTAGGCTTACCTACAGGGAAATCAAACTGGTCTGCTACAAACTCAGGTCTGGCAACAAAAATGGAATCGTAAGGATTAGTTTCAGGCTTTATAGTCTCATTCGATAGTGAGGCTTCTATGCAGGAGAACAAGAGAATGGGGAGAAATAAGAGAAGTAAACCCTTCATGAGTGCTAGGTTATTTGCATCAAAAATTACGAAAATTTCCTGTTTTTATTGCCTTAAAAGACCAATGAATACCCCATCTTTGTATCTCAATGGCAAGGATACTCGAAAAACGTTGGGTGATGAAAAAAAAGGCTTCGCCAGAAGTGGTAGCGCACCTGCGCAAAGCTTTGGGGGTAGATGCTCGCATAGCAAGCCTGCTTGCCCAAAGGGGTATCAGCACTTTCGATGAATCCAAAGCATTTTTCCGTCCTAAGTTGGAAGAACTGCACGACCCTTTTTTGATGAAGGGAATGGATAAAGCCGTAGAGCGTATCCAACAGGCGATTGCCAATAATGAGAATATGCTTATCTATGGTGATTATGATGTAGATGGAACAACTGCTGTGTCTTTCATTTATTCTTTCTTTGGCAAATTGCACAACAGGATTGATTTTTACATTCCCGATAGGTATAAAGAGGGTTATGGTATTTCTACTGCGGGTATCGATTATGCTGCCGACAACGATATAACTTTAATCATAGCTCTTGATTGTGGCATTCGCGCTATTGATAAGGTGCAATATGCCAAAGAAAAAGGCATAGACTTCATCATTTGTGACCATCACCTGCCTGGGGATGAAATACCCAATGCAGTAGCTGTACTCGACCCCAAACAGTCTGATTGTAATTACCCTTACAAAGAACTTTGTGGCTGTGGCATTGGCTTTAAGTTGGCGCAAGCCTACTCTATAGCCAGCAACTTAGGCACTGATTTGCTTTATGACAAGTTGGAGCTAACCGCTGTAAGTATCGCTGCCGATATTGTGCCTATTACAGGTGAGAATAGGATTTTGGCTTACTACGGTTTGCAAAAACTAAATGAAGCACCTTGCATTGGTATCCAGGCAATATTGGGCGTGAACAAGATTAGTAAGGAGTTATCCATCAGCGATGTGGTGTTTATCATTGCTCCAAGAATAAACGCAGCCGGGCGCATTGACCACGGGCGCAAAGCGGTGGAGTTATTACTCACCGAAGACGCTAACATGGCAACGGATATCGCTAAACGAATAAACGAAGACAATACCACTAGGCGTGGCCTGGACGAGCAAATCACCCAACACGCCTTGGAGATGATTGAGCAAGATGTATTTTATCAAACCAGCAGGTCAACAGTAGTTTTTCATAAAGACTGGCACAAAGGCGTAATAGGCATAGTGGCATCCCGCTTGATTGAAAACCATTACAAACCTACCATTGTATTGGGTGAGGCTGATGGTTATGTGACTGGCTCAGCACGTTCAGTGAAGGGCTTTGATGTTTACAAAGCGATAGAATTGTGTAGTGATTTATTGGAGCAATTTGGTGGCCACAAATATGCAGCAGGCCTAAAAATGAAACCTGAAAACGTAATCACCTTTCGTGAAAGGTTTGAACAGGTGGTGACAGAGCGCATTGAAGAGCATCACCTAATGCCAGTTGTTGAGGTAGATGATGCCATTGAATTGGAGGAGATTACCCCCAGGTTTTTAAGGATATTGAACCAATTCGCACCTTTTGGGCCGGGCAATATGAAACCTGTTTTCGTAGCAAAGAATATTGTGGATAGCGGCTTTGCAAGAATAGTGGGTAATGACCACCTAAAAATGGAACTACACCCTGAGGGGCAACCTAACATGAGGTTTAACGCAATCGCTTTTGGTCAGGGCGGCCATTATGGGGCAATCACCCGCAAGCGGCCTATGGATATCTGCTTCACTGTTGAAGAAAATGAGTGGAACGGAAATGTTACCATCCAATTGAATGTGAAAGACATGCGTCTCACAGAAAATTAAGCCAATTCCAGCTTTTCTTCCTCTCCAATTCCTGTTTGGCCTACTACTGGTGGTGCAGCCATAAACTCACCATGTTGGCTCAGGTCAAGGCCCATTTCTTCTTGCTCGGGCTTTACCCTTATCGGGATAATAAAGTTGGTGATTTTGTAGAGTGCCCATGAACCGCCAAAGGTATATACTCCTACAATCACAAGGGCCAGCAAGTGATAGAAGAAAGTAGTTGGGTCACCGTAGATAAGCCCCACATTTTCTGCGAAAATGCTGGTAGCAATCATCCCCACTATACCACCAACACCATGGCAAGGGAATACATCCAATGTGTCATCCAAAGCAGATTTGTTCTTATAATGAACAGCCATATTACTGATAATAGCGGCAATAAAGCCAATAAAGATACTCTGGCCTATGGTGACAAAGCCAGCAGCAGGAGTGATGGCAACCAAACCGACAACAGCACCGATGCAGGCACCCATAGCTGATACTTTTCTTCCCCGGATAGCGTCAAAAAATATCCAGGCTAGCATAGCAGAAGCTGAAGCGGTATTGGTAGTTGCAAAAGCTAAAGCCGCCCCTGCATTCGCTCCCAATGATGAGCCGGCATTGAAGCCAAACCAACCAAACCAAAGCATACCAGTACCTAATAGTACAAAGGGTATATTAGCAGGAACATGTGACTTGTTAGGCTGATGGTCTTTCCTTCTGCCAAGTACCATGGCGCCTGCTATGGCCGCAAATCCGGCTGACATGTGCACTACCGTACCACCTGCAAAGTCCAGTACACCCCAGTTACGAAGGAAGCCCTCAGGGTGCCACGTCCAGTGGGCTAGAGGCGAGTATATCAATAGAGAGAAAAGACAGATAAACAATAAGTATCCTGAAAAACGAACCCTGCCTGCAAAACTACCAGTGATAAGTGCAGGAGTAATAATCGCAAACTTAAGTTGGAACATGGCAAAAAGGATAAGTGGGAAGGTAGGTGCCAAATCGGCATTTACTCCCAAGCCTACATCTTTAAACATGAAAAAAGTCATTGGATTGCCAACCACACCACTAATACTATCACCAAAAGCCAGGCTAAAACCAACAAAAACCCATAGCAGGCTAATCACACCCAAGGCGATAAAACTCTGTAACATGGTAGAGATAATATTCTTGTAATTTACCATGCCGCCATAAAAGAATGATAACCCGGGTGTCATGAGCAACACAAGGCAGGCGGCAGTGAGCATCCACGCGGTATCGGCGCCATCAATACCTTCCGTTCCCACCATCATATCAACTCCTGTATGCGAGCTGAAAGCACCGAAAATGGCCACTACAGTAAGTACTACAAATGTGATTATCCAGCGTTGTTTTATTTTTTCAGCCATGGGTTAAATTTTATAAGGTCAAAGTTAAATTTTTTTAACTTTTTATAAAAGAACCCCTTATAAAATTCAATGAAATGAAAAATAAAGCGTATTAAATTGAATTAATGTCCTTAAATGAAGACTTTTTCAAAAAAATTTGTCATTTCACCCAATCATAGTCTTCATCCTTCACTTTTTTGGTTTTTTTCCTGAATTCGAAGGTAAAACCCGGAAATATGGAAGTGTTTTTGCCTGCCTTGGTTTGATACCAACTCACGCAACCGCTGTCCCATGCAGTGCCAACCAACTTTTCTTGTATTTCTTTATTGTATTGGTCTTGAGGCGCCTTCTTCACATCCATGTATTTGTAATTGGATTTACGTGTCTTGCTCAAAGCATCCATGATATAGGTGACTTGAGATTCTATCATATATATCATGGAGTTGTGGCCCAAGCCAGTATTTGGCCCTACAATGAAATACATATTTGGGAAACCACTCACGGTAGTACCCAGATAGGCCTCTGGGGCTGTTTTCCATTCTTCACTTAAGGCTTTTCCATTTAGTCCACTCACCTTAAAGTAAGCAGGAAATTCTGCCGCCATAAAACCCGTGCAATACACGATAACGTCAACCTCTCTCTTGTTTCCATCAGCGGTTATGATGCCATTTTCATCAATATTTGTGATTTTATCGGTCACCAACTCCACATTAGAGCGCCTAAAAGCGGGGTAGTAATCATTACTTAGCAATATTCTCTTGCAACCAAGCATATACTTGGGTGTCAATTTCTCCCTAAGGGCTTTATCTGGAATTTGCTTTCTCAGATTTCTCAAAGAAAGTGCTTGTATAAATTTGATATACTTGGGTTTGTAGGTCAAGGCATAAGCAGGAAGTTCATTAAACCAGTATATCCTCCAGCGGTATAATCTCTGAATAAAGGGAAGGACCTTGAAAAGTTTTTTTTCAAATCTAGTCATATCCCGGTCCATCTTGGGCATTATCCAGGCTGGCGTACGCTGAAAAACATGCAACTTCTTAACTATAGGTGCGATGGAGGGAGTTACCTGAATGGAGCTGGCGCCTGTACCTATTACGGCCACCTGCTTACCTTTTAAATCAACGCTGTGGTCCCATTCTGAAGAGTGAAATGAAGCACCTTTAAAGCTATCCCTGCCAGGTATCTCAGGTAGGGTTGGTCGATTCAATGGTCCCATTCCGTTAATCCAGAAATGGGCTTTGATGTTTTCTTTGCCTGTTATATCGATACTCCACTTTCCACTGGCTTCATCAAAGCTGCCCCCCATCACTTCATGCCCATACCTGATAAAAGATTCTAGCTTATATTTTTTTACCACCTTTTTCAGGTAGTCGTAAATCTCCTTTTGCCCAGAGAACATACGGCTCCAATTAGGATTGGGCTCAAAAGAAAAGGAGTAAAGGTGAGAAGATACGTCGCAAGCAGCCCCAGGATAAGTATTGTCTCGCCAGGTGCCACCAATATCATTGGCTCTTTCCAGTATTACAAAATCATCAATCCTTGCCTCTAGCAATTTTATGCCCATGCAGATACCTGCAAAGCCAGTTCCGATGATGGCTATTTCAAACTCATTTTTCTCAGCCATGTGTGCATGTTAAGCAGTCATTCACAAAATAAGGATATAATTTGTGAAGGGAAGATAAATTTCAACCAATCACCTGAACACTTCAATTAAAATGTTCATTTTTGGGGTATATATCCTTATTTTTTTTCGAAGGTAGAATAAGGGTAAACTTGTTTACGGTTGTCTTGCTAGTGTAATGAATGGAAAATGAATTAGGACATATTGACGAAAACCTACTTGTAAAATATCTCGCGGGAGAAACCACAGATGAGGAAAGTAGCCAAATTAAAGTTTGGCTAAAAGACGAGAAAAACCGCAAGGAATTTGAAGCCCTTAGCTTGGTGTGGGACCAGGCAGGAGAAATTACGCCCTTACCCGAAGTGGATGTGGATGCCGCTTGGGATAAAGTCAAAAGTAGAATTTCTGTACCTGAGAAAGAGGCGGTAGTGAGGGATATCTCAGGCGGCAAAGCAATGGATAAGTCATCTATCAATTGGTTCTTGAGGGTGGCTGCTGTAATCATTCCATTGGCGGTGGCTGTTTTGGGTGTATGGGAATATACCAATAGGGAAGTGCCCTGGATAACGATGGAGAGTGGTAACAATAGAATAGAGCGTGCCTTGCCTGATGGCTCTTTGGTTACCTTGAGTAAAAACTCTGTGTTTAGGTATCCATCAAAATTTAAAAAAGGACATCGCGATGTTGAATTGAATGGAGAAGCCTTTTTTGAAGTAGCCAGAGACTTGCAACACCCCTTTATTGTGCACACCCAAAAAGCAGAAGTGAGAGTGCTTGGTACTTCATTTAATGTTAATGCCTTTGACGGGAATAACGCTGCCGAAGTAATTGTAGAAAGTGGTAAAGTGGCTTTCTATTTGTCTGAGAGAAAGGACAGGGACTATGTGGAACTGGAGCGCGGGGATAAGGCCATTTTGGATAAACAGGCTAATATCATCACCAATTCAGAAGCCAGTGAAATAGATTACTACAGCCGCAAAAGCAAAACATTGATATTTGAGCGTACTGAAATGAGTAAAGTGATTGAAGTGCTCAATTCTATTTTCAGAACGGATATTAAACTAGCCAATCAGGAGATTGCTAATTGCAGGCTTACTGCTACTTTCCGTAATCAGGATGTAGCTTCAATTCTTGATGTGATTGCCGATACATTTGGATTGCAAGTCAATAAAAAAGGAAAGGATGTTCAGTTGGATGGTGCTGGCTGTGATAAGGTTGACTAAGTATTTGATGAAGCACCAAAGCATAAATATTACTTGCTTGCTAATTGTGCTGCCCATGCTGGCAATGGGGCAAACACCTATACTGGAAAGAGAAATAAGCGCCGAGTGCCCCAATTGTACCGTAGATAAAAGCCTGGAGCTTATTGAAACGGCTGGTGGGTTCGATTTCTCTTACAACTCGGATTTGATTGAGGCTGGAAAAACAGTCAACCTAAGTGTGAGTAAAGAACCTGTTAGGGTTGCCCTATTTCAGGTACTTGGTGATGATTTTACCTACAAGGATAAAGGAGATCATCTCATACTGAAAAGAGAGAAAAAAGCAGCACAAAAAAAGCCTGCGAAAAGCAAATATCAGATTAGTGGGTATGTGGTGGATATGCTTACTGGAGAGCGTATACCCAACACTAGCGTATATGATAACTCCATGAGTTACTCAACAGTATCCGATGAGTTTGGCTACTATACCATGACCTTACCTTACTCACCAGAATTGGTAGGCTTAATCTATTCCCGAAAAAACTATTTGGATACGCTTATCCTGGTCAGGCCTACCGATGACCATCATTTGAATATCAAGATGAAGAAGGACTTACCACCGATTGATAAAGTGGAGGCTAAACCCGTACAAGAAAATCCAGTGGAAGAGACTGGCTTGGTAAAATTGGTAGTGCCCGATGAACATCAGGTGCATATTGACAATATAACCGAAATGCGGCAAAGAAAAGCGCAAATTTCTATTCTTCCCCTGATAGGGACCAATACTACCATGAGCGGGGTTACCAAGAATAATATTTCGGTAAACGTTTTTGCAGGTTACGCAGGTGGCGTGGATGGCGTGGAGTTTGGTGGTTTCCTGAATATTGTGCGTGAGGATGTAAAAGGGGCACAGTTTGCAGGATTAGGCAACATTACCGGAGGAAAAACCAGGGGCACCCAGTTTGCAGGTTTTTTTAATAACAATCGAGGCTCTATCACCGGAGTTCAAGGTGCTGGGTTCAACAATTTTGTGATGGATACCATTAAGGGTGTCCAAATGGCGGGTTTTAATAATATAGTGGTAGGTAGGTTAGATGGTTTGCAAGCGGCAGGTTTCAGCAATATAGCTACTAAAAACTCGGATGGCTTGCAGATAGCGGGTTTCGTGAATGTGGCCGTGAGAGAATTAAATAAACTTCAGGCGGCTGGGTTTCTAAACTATGCAGGTCATGCCTCAGGGATGCAGGTTGCGGGATTTGGCAATGTGACCCGCGGAGAGATGACAGGTACCCAAATCGCTGGTTTCTTTAATTCGGGCACCAACGTGCAAGGGCTTCAAATTTCAGGCTTTATGAATTTTTGCCTAAGAGAAATGTCGGGAACACAGTTGACCAGCATGCTGAATGTAGGTGGTAAAATAAAAGGAACGCAAGTGGGTTTCTTAAACTTTGCAGATAGTGTGAGTGGGGCTACAATTGGGTTTTTCAGTTTTGTAGTAAAGGGTTACCATGAAGTTGAAGTAACAGCCAATGAAGTATTTTACCTTAACCCTATGTTTAAGAGTGGGACACATAGGTTTTACAACATTTTTGCCGCCAGCTTTTATCCAAGGCCCAATAGGGATATGTATGCTTTAGGATATGGCATCGGTACTGACTTCAGGCTAAGCAAGCGCTTCGACCTTAATTTTGATGCCATTGGCTATCACATTAATGAAGACCCACTTTGGACCAATGATTTAAACATGCTTACCAAGGCCAGGCTCAATCTTGGAGTAATGCTGTTTAAAGGCGTTTATTTTGTGCTCGGCCCTGAATTAAATATCTACACATCTCATAGATATGACAATGATAACAATCGCTTAGGTTCAGATATTGCGCCATACACTTTCTATGACAAGGATGTGCGGGGTACCAATGTGCAAATGTGGGTCGGTGGCACTGCCGGACTTAGGTTTTAAATTTTTTTTTCGCCTGGTAGGGGTATTTTAATCATGGGTTGTCTTTCTCATGTAAAACGGTAAATAAATGAATTATGAAAAAGTTAAATATTGCATTATCATTAGGTTTTGTAGCTGTTGTCCTGCTGTCCAGTTGTGGCAAAAACGGCTTGTGTGTGAGAGGTTCAGGGCCTGTGGTAAGTGAAACACGCTCACTAGCTTCATTCAATAAAATAACGCTGGATGTATCGGCTGATATATACCTCACACAAGACAGCGTTCAATCGGTTATCATTAAGGCACAAGAGAATATCCTTGACATACTGGAAACCGAAGTGGTTAATGGTAGGTTGAAAATAGATTTCGACAGGAATTGTGTAAAGAACCATGACCAAATCAACATCTACATCACTGTTGCTGATATAAGGGAAGTGGATATCCAAGGCTCAGGTGATGTCATTGCGTTAAGCCCAATTTCAACCAGCGATTTGAGTTTTGAAATTGATGGAAGTGGAAGCATCCAGGTGCCCCACGTTACTGCTAATTCAATCGGTATTGATATCTCTGGTTCGGGTGATGCCTCCTTTGCAGGAGACTCAACAGTTAATTACCTGGATATAGATATCAATGGTTCTGGCGATATCAAAGCATTTGGTCTACCTGTAAATCATGTGAAAGTAGATATCGATGGCTCAGGTGATGCCCGTGTTCACGCTTTACAATCATTAGATATATATATCTCAGGCAGTGGAAATGTGTACTACATGGGTTACCCTCAAATAACGACTCATATCTCTGGCTCAGGAGATATCATCAACGCTAATTAAAAAAACTTAAAGCACTTGTTGACTGCTCTAGAATCATCTGGGGTAGTCGGTTTGTGCCCAAAAAACGAATAGATATGAAAACAATAACTACTTCAATTTTAGTTCTGCTTTTCGGTGTGGCTTCTTTAGCCCAAGACACAGCAACGGCAAGCACAGACAACGATACCATGAAAGTGAGGCCATTTCAGATGACATTTGTGCCTCCAATGAGTACCAATGGCGTCGAAAGTTCAAATATCATCAATAAGGTATCTGTCAACATTTTTGCGGGTTACAACGGAGGTACCCAAGGTGTCGAGCTTTCAGGGTTTGTAGCAGTAGATAAAAAAGACGTAAGCGGTGGGCAGTTTAGCGGCTTCGGAAACATAGTTGGTGGAAATAGCAATGGGGTACAGGCTGCTGGTTTTTTCAATACCACCAGGGGTAACTTTCGCGGGGCACAATTAGCCGGCTTTCACAACTATGCTTCAGATACCCTTTGGGGCACACAAGCTGCTGGTTTTAATAATACCTTGAGGGGAAGCATGCAAGGCGCCCAGTTCGCTGGTTTTGCGAATGTGGCTACCAAAAATTCAGTAGGCTTACAGGGAGCAGGTTTTGTAAACACGCTCACGGGCAACTTGACTGGAACGCAGTTGGCAGGCTTTTGCAATGTGGTTACTGATACCATTATTGGCGGACAAGTTTCAGGTTATGTGAATTATGCCAAAGAGGTGAAAGGCCCACAGTTAACAGGCTTTGTGAATATAGTGAGTGGTGAGATAGAGGGTGTTCAGGCTAGTGGGTTTGTGAACTATGCTACCAGGGTAAAAGGGGTACAATTGAGTTTTATCAACTTAGCCGACACGGTGGATGGTGTATCAATTGGTTTCTTAAGTTTAGTGAGAAAGGGCTATCACAAATTTGAACTGAAGACTTCTGAATCACTCCACATGATGGGGAGTTTTAAAACAGGGGTATATCGCTTCTACAATATATTCAGTGCTGGGGTTAACTTCGGTGATCGCATGCGTTGGGCTTACGGATATGGTCTTGGTACTTACATTCCATTCTCAGAAAAGCTAGGGTTGAATATAGATGCCACAGCTTATCACATCAATGAGGAAGAAGCCTTTACTGATGAAGTAAACCTGCTCAATAGGTTAGATGCTGATATAGTATTCAAGTTGGGAAAAAGCTTTGAGTTGGCAGTTGGGCCTAGCATCAATGTGTTAGTGTCAAGGTATTATGATAGTGAAAACAATCAGCTTGGTTCTAATATTGCGCCTTATCACTTTTATAATAGAACTACCAGTGGAGGAACCAATGTAAAAATGTGGGCTGGAGGCAATTTAGCTATAAGGTTCTAGAAAGATTGATGGGTTGTAGGGTTGTATATAACTGTTGTTAAGGGTTTGATTGTGGTTTAATTTTTGGCATCCATTTTGATTAGTTGAGGGAAAGAAGTTTAACTCAAAAAATGGATGCCATGAAAGCTACTGACGATATAGGATACCAAACTTTCCTGCTGATGCTTGCAGTGTTTGTAGGATTGGCTTTGCTATCCAACTTTACAAGTGCGGCAAACGCACAAGACTTTACTCAAAGTGAATTGACAACTCAGAATTTAGAAACTGAAAATATACAGCCATGAAAAATCTATTGGAATATCAAATGAATAGGATAATTATCATAGCAACCGTGGCCTTAGGGCTTATAGCTATAGTGTTTGGTTAAATATTTGGGGATAATTATCAGTTAAGCCGTCTTGTGGTGTGAGCAAGGCGGCTTTTTTTATTTTAAAACAACTCTACCAAGGACATCTGAGATTTTCTTTTTTGCATCATCAAGGAGTTTTTGCTGTTGCTGTAACTCTGTATACTCTTCTTCTTTCTCCGAGTATTTAAGTTTCTCTTGTATTAGGATAACAAGTTGGCTCAGCTTTTTCAGCTTAAGGGAGTAGATGGCTTTGAAAACGGTTTTCTTTAAATCACTTTGCTCACGGGTAACGTATATCATGTGGGTTTCCCAGTTCTTGCTCAAGGCATAGGGTTCACTAAAAATATTGACGGCCAAAGTGCTTATTTCAGTATCCTCGTGATTGATAAAGTGCTTTTCATTTGGAGTCTCCATCCGCGAGAGGAATTCACTGTATTCTTCAAAAACCTTCTGATAGAGCTTATTTTCAAATCGAATGCCATCTGCACCCAATTCAGAATGGATGAATTGCGCGATATTCACAGGAACGGTTTCATCCTCACCATCTTCAGTAAAGGCAGGAAGCTCAACGTTTTGGCTGCCGTAGGTAAGTAATATTCTTATCACATCTTTTTCCTGAAACTCAATATCAGTAAAGTTATCCTTGGCAACATCCTGCTGTGTTGGGCTGGTAATGGACGCTTCAGGTATCTCTGTTTCCTCATTGGTATGCCCTGCTTCTCTGGCTTTATCCCTAAACTTTTTCCGCCTTAATTTATTGAGTTCAGCAATCAGTACCTGTTCGTCAATCTCCATCAGGTTGCTACACTCCTGGAGATAGAGTGAACGGGTAATTCTATCAGGTATCAGAGAGATGGACTCAACGATGTCCTTGATTAATCCAGCTTTCTTAACAGGGTCACCTTTTACATCCTCCAGTAGCAGGTTGGTTTTAAAGGTGATGAAATCCTGGGCCTGACCTTCAATGTATTCCTTAAGTTCGTCGCTATCCAGTTTCCTCGCATAGGAGTCAGGGTCTTCACCGTCAGGAAATAAAACCACTTTCACATTCAGGCCTTCTTCCAATACCAGGTCAATACCACGGAAAGACGCCTTTATACCAGCAGCGTCGCCATCATATAAGATGGTAATATTAGGAGTGTATCTTTTTACCAGCCTTATCTGCTCAACCGTTAATGAAGTACCTGAAGAGGCTACCACGTTCTCAATACCCGCCTGCGCAAACGAAATAACATCGGTATATCCTTCAACCAGGTAGCAATTGTCTTTCTCAACTATGGTCTTTTTGGCCTGGTAGATACCATACAGCACCTTGCTCTTGTGGTAGATATCCGTCTCTGGAGAGTTGATATATTTGGCCGTCTTCTTATCCGTCCTAAGGGTGCGGCCACCGAAAGCTATTACCCTGCCTGATAGGTTGTGTATTGGGAACATGACCCTCGAAGCAAAGCGGTCGAAGACGTAATCGTTCTTTTCTATTACCAGGCCAGCTTTCTCAAGATACTGCTTTTGATAGCCTTTTTCTTGTGCGGCATCAGTTAGGGCTGTTCTTTTCTCAGGGCTATAACCTAAACGAAACTTCTTGATGGTTTCATCACTAAAGCCCCGCTCCTTGAAATAGGATAGTGCAATAGATTTTCCTTCTTCAGTATTGTGAAGGTTATCAACAAAGAATTCTTCAGCAAAGTTGGAAACGATATACAGGCTTTCCCTCTCGTTTTGCTCAGCAATCTGTTCAGCGGTTTGCTCTTCTTCCTGTATCATGATCCTAATAATTATGCAAATCTTTTAAAAAATAAAAAGATTATAAAATATCGAGATGATATTATAAATTTTTATAATAAAAATAAAGAAGCTTTAGACAATAAAA
>JANQJC010000111.1 GCA_028281825.1 Flavobacteriales bacterium | reverse complement strand
CTGGCTATATCTGTACAAATCACGTATTCAATACCTGATTGTTGATATTCACCTATAAAGTCAACCACTTGCAGGTTGGTGTCTTCCTGCCAGCCGCTTACAGCGATTTTGCCACCCTTGGCATCAGCACCTAATATTATTTTATCAGAACCATATTGGCTTAGCCATGTGAGGAATAGCTCTCTGTTTTGTGCGGCAATGCTACCTCCTGTTACTTGCTTGGCACCACATTCAAAAGCAATTTGTATGTCTTTGTCACTTTTTATACCACCGCCAAAATCAATGTTTAAGGAAGTTTGATTAACTAGTTTCTCCAGTACCTTCCAGTTAACGATGTGTTTGGCTTTGGCGCCATCCAGGTCAACCAAATGAAGATACTTCAAACCAGCCCCTTCAAACTCTTTGGCGACTTCCAGAGGGTCTTTATTATAGACTGTTTTCTGTCCATAATCACCTTGGGTAAGTCTCACGCACTTGCCTTCTATAATATCTATGGCAGGGATTATCCTCATAATTTCAGGAAGTTCTCTAATAATTTTTGTCCTGTACCTGCTGATTTCTCAGGGTGGAATTGAACAGCATAAAAATTATCTTTGTGCAAAGCAGCGCTAAAGGGTTGGATATAATCGCAGGTGGCAATGGTATCATCTCCAATTGATGCAAAATAGCTATGCACGAAATACATATCCGAACTATCTTCCAAGCCGGAAAACAGTGAACCTTTCATATTATCCAAATTGTTCCATCCCATATGGGGAACTTTATTCTTTGGCGGGAATTTCTTCACGTTTTCATTAAAAATACCCAGACACTCAACATTACCTTCTTCTGAATGACTGCACATTAATTGAAGTCCTAAACAAATACCAAGGAATGGTTGGTGTAATTCCTTCAGCACTTTATCCAAACCTTTTTGTTTCAAGTAAGCCATGGCTGAACTTGCTTCACCCACCCCTGGGAAAATCACTTTATTGGCGTTTCTTATATCTTCAGGATTGTCAGTCAACGTAGCTTCAACACCCAATCGATTCAAGGCATTTTGCACTGAGCGAATATTTCCTGCATTGTATTTGATAATGGCTACCATAGTAACAGAAGTCAGAAGCTAGAAGTCAGAAGTATTGGCGTACTTGCTTCTTTCTATTGCGTTTATATATGCGGTAAGCAACTTTGAAACTTCTTCTGCAAGTTCCATTAGCTCTTCAAAAATAATTAAGTCGATATATTCTAAATCTTTAGCTAAGATGAGATGATATTTAGTTTCATCAATAGAGCCTTCAGAGATATTCAAAAAGCGCATTTTATCTGCTTTCCCTTTTTTTCTGTAGCCTTCTGCAATATTAGCGGCAACAGAAACAGTAGACCTCCTAATTTGAGATGTTAAACCGTATAACTCATCCTTAGGGAAGCTTCTCGTAATGCTATAAATCTTCAAGGTAAGTTGATGTGCTTTCTGCCAAACTATTAACTCCTGAAATTTCTGTGTTTTCATCCTTCTGACTTCTGTCTCCTGTTACTTGACTACTATAATGAACCTTTCGTACTTGGAATTAAACCATCTCCCGTCTGACTCACCGCCATTTTAATGGCTTTTGCCCAAGCCTTGAAGATGGCTTCTATCTTGTGGTGTTCGTTATCGCCTTCAGCTTTGATATTCAGGTTACACTTAGCGGTATCACTAAACGATTTGAAGAAATGAAAAAACATTTCAGTCGGCATTTCTCCAATCTTTTCACGCTTGAATTCAGTATCCCATTCTAGCCAAGGGCGACCGCCAAAATCAATTGCCACTTGGGCCAAGCAATCATCCATGGGTAATAAAAAACCATAACGCTTAATGCCTTTTTTACTTCCCAAAGCGTTGCTGAAAGCCTCGCCCAAGGCTAGCGCTGTATCTTCTATTGTGTGATGTTCGTCAATATACAAGTCCCCTTTTACCGAGATACTTAAATCAAGTCCGCCGTGCTTAGCCAGTTGCTCCAGCATGTGGTCATAAAAGCCTAAACCAGTTGAGATATTGGCTTTTCCATTTCCGTCCAAATTCACCTCGATATTAATGTCCGTTTCATTGGTTTTGCGGTGAACTTTACAAGTCCTGTTATGACCTTTTAGATAATTATAAATGTCAAACCAAGAGTCAGTAGTCAGGGCAATAGCATCTGATTGGTATGGCTCACCGCTGTATGCCGATTTGATTTGTATCGCCTTGCATTTCAAGTTCTCCGCCAAATGGATATCCGTTTTTCTATCCCCAATCATGAAAGAGTTTTCCAAATCATAATGCCCTTTCATGTAATGAGTCAACATTCCAGTGCCAGGTTTACGAGTGGGGGCATTATCATGTGGGTAAGTCCTGTCGATATGTATCTCATGGAACTTAACCCCTTCATTCTCCAGGATTTTTAACATCAGGTTATGCACAGGCCAAAAGGTATCCTCGGGGAAACTCTCTGTACCTAAACCATCTTGATTGGTAACCATCACCAACTCGTAATCCAATTCCTTAACTATTTTCGCTAAACTGGTAACGGCACCTGGCAAAAAAGAAAACTTCTCGAAATTATCGATTTGCTCATCATCAGCCTCATTGATTATGCAGCCGTCACGGTCTATAAATAGTGCTTTTTTCATAATGCTTCAATTAACCTCTCATTCTCTTCTGGTGTTCCAACTGTAATCCTTAGGCAACCATTAACTACGCTGTGCCTGTTCCTCACAATGATGCCGCTCTCCACCAAACTGTTGTATACTGTATTTGGGTCAATAAACTCCACCAAAATAAAATTGGCATCAGAAGGATATATCTTTTTCACATTAGGCAACTCGCCTAATTTGGAAGCCAGAGTTTCCCTTTCACGCAAAATTACGGTAACTGAACTATCTTTTGCCTTTTCATCGGTCAATTGATCCAAAGCCATTTTTTGAGTGAAAGTATTGATATTGTATGGAGGCTTTATCTTATTGAGGATATTAATGATTTCTATGGAAGCAAAAGCCATTCCTAATCTTATCCCCGCCATACCCCATGCCTTGCTGAAGGTTTGTAGGATAACCAAATTGGGGATTTGTTTTAAAAGTGGTATCAAGCTGGCATTGGGTGCAAAATCGATATAGGCTTCATCTACTACTACTAATCCCCGAAAGTTCATAGCAATAGCCTTGATAGTTTCTACACTCATCAGGTTACCTGTAGGATTATTTGGGGAACAGATAAATATGAGTTTGATGGACTTGTCGTTAAGAAAACCCTTTACAACGGCTAAATCTATTTGGAACTGCTCAGTTAATGGAACTCTAAATATCTCTACATCATTTATACTTGCACTTACTTCATACATACCATAAGTAGGGGGCATAATGAGTGCTTTATCTTTGCCTGGTTCACAGAATGCACGGTAAAGCAAGTCGATAGCTTCATCACTGCCGTTGCCCAGAAAGATATTTTCTGGTTTTATCTTTTTGATTTTCCCAATGGCCTTTTTCACCTCTATCGCCAGGGGGTCTGGGTAGCGATTAAGTCCACTCTCAAAAGGGTTTTCGTTGGCATCAAGCCAGACATCAGCCTGGCCTTTGAACTCATCACGGGCACTGCTGTATGGCTTTAGTCGCTTTACGTTTTCCCTTATTATGGCATCCAGGTTAAACATTCTTAAGGTAGTCTAAACGAATAGTCACAGCATTTTTGTGGGCATCTAAACCCTCGGCTTCGGCCATTTGTTCAATGGCAGACCCTATATTTTGTATTCCTCTTTCATCCAATCGCTGGAAGGTGACTTTTTTCACAAAGCTATCCAGAGATACACCGCTATAACTGCGGGCATAAGCATTGGTAGGCAAGGTGTGATTAGTACCGCTTGCATAGTCGCCCGCACTTTCACAACTCCAATTACCCATGAATACCGAACCCGCATTACTTACCTTTTCAGCCAACTCGCTAGCTTTTTTAGTGGCAAGTATTAAATGCTCTGGAGCATAAGCATTGCTGAAATCAATGGCTTCATTTAAATCATTTACTAATACGGCAAAACTCTTATCTAAGGCTTGAGCCGTGATTTCCTTTCTTGGTAATTCCTGCAATTGCCTTTCAACTTCTTGTTGAATGTCATCAATAGCAGATTTAGAATCAGAAACTAAAGCCACCTGACTATCAGGGCCATGCTCAGCTTGACTCAGTAAGTCGGCGGCAACGAATGAAGGAATGCTAGTATCATCTGCAATTACTAATACTTCGCTAGGTCCTGCTGGCATATCAATTGCAACGCCTTCCTGCTGAACGAGTTGCTTAGCCATGGTTACATATTGATTACCCGGACCGAAAATCTTATCTACTTTTGAAATACTGTTGGTTCCATAGGCCATTGCGCCGATTGCCTGAGCGCCACCCGCCAAATAGACTTTGTCAATGCCAACTAGTTGGGCGGTGTATAATACCGCAGGATAAACTTTACCTTCTTTATTGGCAGGAGTACAAACCACAATCTCTTTGCAGCCAGCCATTTTTGCTGGGATACCCAACATCAATAGGGTAGAGAATAGTGGGGCGCTGCCTCCAGGGATATATAAACCTACTTTTTCAATGGGTAAACTCTTGCGCCAGCACTTTACGCCAGGTTGAGTTTCTATAACTTTTACTTCTTCCTTTTGAGAGTGATGGAATTTCTCAATATTGCTCTTGGCTAACTGAATGGCTTGCTTTAATTCTTTAGAGACTGAAGAGCTATCGAAACTGTCCGTACTTAAAGCTAGGTTTTCCAACTTCACTTTATCAAAGCGCTCAGCGAATCCAAGAAGAGCAGAATCTCCCTCTTGGCGCACTTTCATCATGATACTTCTTACAACACTTTCCAGCTCAGAAGTATTCATTGCGGGCCTTTTGCATAAGGCTTGCCATTCTTGCTTTTTAGAAAATTCAACTAGTTTCACTTTATACAATCATTTTCTCGATGGGCACAATCAAGATACCTTGAGCACCGAGGTCTTTTAACTTGTCAATTACTTCCCAAAATTCATCTTCCTTGATTACGCTATGCACACTGCTCCAACCTTCGTTAGCAAGGGGAAGGATAGTAGGGCTTTTCATACCTGGCAGCAAGGAAATAATATCTTGAATTTTATCATTTGGGGCATTCAGTAGAATGTATTTGTTCTTTTGAGCATTTCTAACCGAACGGATACGGAAAAGGAGTTTATCTAAAAGTGCCTGCTTGCCTACGCCTAATTCCATAGCACCTATCATCACCGCTTGGCTTTTCATCACAACGTCAGTTTCTTTCAATCCATTAGTTAAAAGTGTACTACCAGTGCTCACAATGTCGCAAATGCCATCAGCCAAGCCAATACCAGGGGCAATTTCCACACTTCCACTGATTTCTTCTATCTCAGCGCTAATACCTTTTTTATCCAAAAATGATTTTAAAATATGGGGGTAGCTTGTAGCAATCTTTTTGCTTTGAAAGAACTCAATACCTGGATAGTTTTCTTCACGTTTTACTGCCAAACTTAGGCGACACTTGGCAAACCCAAGAGGCTCTATAACCTTTACTTCTTTCGCCTTTTCTATAACTACATTTTCACCAAGGATGCCAATGTCAGCTACATTATCAGCCACATATTGAGGGATATCATCATCTCTTAAATAAAGTACTTCTAGTGGGAAGTTAGAAGCGCTAGCCTTTAGTTTATTACTACCATGATTTACTGAAATACCACACTCTTTAAGTAGTTCTTGACTTTTCTCACTAAGTCGCCCACTTTTTTGGATGGCAACCCTTAAAATTTCATTGTCTCTTTGATTCATGTCTTTAATCTCAAAAGCCTCAATAAAAAGGTCTCAAATAAATACAAACCGCGAAAGTAGTGGGGAAGTTTTAAAGAAGCAAAAGTTATTTGTCTGAATAGCCCAATTAGAAAGTAATAATCTTAAATAAACAACCAACTTAAGCAGGTTGGTTGTTTTAATGGAAGGTTAAGATTAGTTTACTTTTTTATTCACCGAATATATTCCCTTGTGTTTGGTTAATTTAGCTCCCAGATAATTTTAATATGATGAAAAAATATACCCTCTTATTGCTAGCAGCCTTATTTTTTGTAAGCGTAAATGTTGAAGCCCAATCAAGCCTGCTTAGAGGTCCGTATTTGAATATTGGAACCTCAAGTAGTATGGTAGTGAAATGGAGAACTACCGATAATGAAATTGGTGAGGTGAAATATGGTACCGATATGAATAACCTTGACCAAGTGGCCAATGAGCCAGGGGCAGTAAGAGACCACGAAGTGCATGTAAGCGGGTTATCTCCTTTTACTAAATACTATTATACAATTGGCACTGGAGGGCAAACATATACTGCTAATGATGGGACTTTCTTCTTTAAAACATCACCAGAAATAGGAATAAAGCAGCCTATGCGTTTTTGGACACTGGGAGATTTTGGAAATGGAAGCCAGGCTCAAAAAGATGTAAAAACAGGCTTTAGCGATAACTATACGGATGTTCATACTGATGTTTGGTTTTGGCTCGGTGACAATGCATACGGTGATGGGACAGACCAGGAGTATCAGGAGAAGGTTTTTGAGGTATATCCGGAAATACTAAGAAATACAGTTGTATGGCCTTGCCCAGGTAATCATGATTATGGTAGTATTGACCTTTCAAACGATGGACCTTATTACAAGATATTTACCTTACCAGAAAATGGTGAAGCTGGTGGTGTGGCTAGTGGTGAAGAAGGGCATTATTCATTCGATTACGGCAATGTGCATTTTCTTTCATTGAATACAGAATATCTGCTTTGGATTCTTACAGATAACAATTCTTTTACGGATTGGTTAGAACAGGACTTGCAAAGCACTGATGCTGATTGGATAATTGCTTACTGGCATCAGCCCGCATATTCAAAAGGTACGCATGATTCAGATGATGCATTCAGTCGACCGCAAATGATGCGACAAAATGTGTTACCAATGTTAGAGGAGTATGGCGTTGATTTGGTTTTAGCAGGTCATAGTCATAGCTATGAGCGCTCGTATCTTATTAATGGACATTATGGAAACTCAAATACTTGGGACCCGCAAACCATGCTGGTTGATGGTAGCAATGGCAGGGCTTCAGAGGGTAACCCATATCGCAAGTACACTATGGGAGACAAGCCAAACTATGGCACTGTGTACGCAACAGTAGGTTGCGGTGGGCAGAAAGGCGATGGTAGCCATCCTCTAAACCATCCGGTGATGTATATGAGTACAGAAGATTATCATGGTTCAATGGTGATAGATGTGGACGGGCTAACACTTACAGCCAAATTTATAGATACTACAGGGGCTGTTTTAGACAATTTTACCATTATAAAAGAGGAAAGTACTGGTATTGTCGAGCAAGAATATGACCATAGTATGTTGTTAACTGCATACCCCAATCCTTTTAGAGATAGTTTCATAATTGAGTTTGAGCTAGAACAACAAGAAAACGTTGAAATAGTGATTCGGGATATAAAGGGGAGTGTCATAGATAAATTTACCGCTCAGGATTACCCTATAGGAAAAAATAAGCTCCAGTATACCCCGAAGCTAAAGGTAGAGCAAGGTATATACATGGTTGAAGTAATTGCTGGTAACAATCTTAGCGCTATGAGGTTAGTTAGAATGGAATAAAACATCTAGCTGCATTTTACGGTAAATAATTACTTTTGCTGGGCGTTTCCTTTTAAATGAGTTGAGAACACACTTCTTTCCTACATTTTTAGTTCTATTTACTGTTCTTATCCGTGCCAGCCTGGTCTGTTTTGCACAAGAAGATAAAGAGGGAAGGGAGGTTTTTACCCGATATATTGATAATTGCTACTCTAATGAGGATTGCCAACCTTGTATAGATACTCTTAGGATATTAGGGTTTAAACGTATAAATGATATAGGCATCATGCTTCCTGCTTGGAAGCCTGTAGTTGATAATGAAACCGTAACGATACTCGAAGGAAATGTAATATACGGGGGAGTGAGTTCTGAGGACTTGCCACTTTATCATTACACTCACGATTTTGCATTTAATGTTATTCCTGATGAAAGATCGAGGGGACTACTTACATATTACACAGATGAAAAAGGTAAGAACAGGTTGGTAAGAGACTATATACATGTAGAGTGGGAGAGTGGTCTTGCAGCATCTAACAAGGGTAATTATTGTACTCAGAACAATATCATTGGTAATTCTTGTGGTTTTGCTTCTTCAGGACACGAGAGATATGACCACATTTGGAACTGGCCCACAATAGGTGATTGGGTACATGTTGAGGGTTTATGGGTTTTTGATAGGGGGCATCCACCAGCAAAAACCGAGATTCACCCTGTTAGATTTATGGCTACTCGTAGGGCACTACCAGATAAAGTGAAAGTGGGAAAAGATGAAGGAAGCAGGGAGGTATATGCCACAAGGATAGATATGTATGCCAATGGAAATGGCGGAGCCTTTAACAATAACCTGCCATTTGCTGAAGATTTTGTCCACAAGGTGAGGATGAGTTCCAAGAATTACAGGGTGAAAGTTGAGCCGATATTACCTAAACCATCAAGCAATTCACAACTGAGGGGGTATATTGTTCCAAGAAAAGGCGATACTTATACTGGTGACGTGCATGTTGAAATAGGTGGCGAGAGCGCAACCATTATGGTGAATTGGAAGAGTGACAAAGTTCTGGATACAGCTATATTAGCACAAACTGTATATCTATACTGGGATGAAGGAAATGGTGTGCCAGTAGATTATGAGATTGGCACTTACAAAGTAACACTTAATCACCTAAGAATTAAAACTTTCTCAGACATATTGAATCGCTCTGAGTTGAGAATGTTTAGCAACGTTGGCAGCAATTATATATTCCTTAATGAATGGTTGGGAGGCGAAGATGATATATTGAACAAGAAATTTGGAAAGGCACGGAAAAGAAAATACGATATGGATATTTCATTCACATTGTATGTGCCAAAAAATGAGAAATTTAGGGTGATGGCTAAGGGTTGGGAGGCTGATGGAGTGAATAAATTGTTTGGGCAAATAATGAATCAGAATTTGCCATGCACCAAGGAGAATAGAAAGTTCATTAAAGATAAAATGATGGATTGGACTCCAGTAGGTTGGGGTGGATGTATGGACGATTTTACTGGTATGGCTGAGGGCTGGCATGTACCATCAAAAATTGATACCATTGCTCACTATGAGATACACCCTGTTGATGGACTGAATGGAGATTTTTGCCCAATGGGTGATTATTCTTTGAAGGATTATTTTAGGCTCCATTATAAGATTGAGAAGCTTGATTAATTGAAAAAGGATAATTTTCAGCTATCTTTTTCGTAAGAATATCGTGAAATCATTAGGCACAGTATATTTTTTTGTTCTGACCATACTGGTTGCTCAGTTTAGCTATGCCCAGGATGTTGAGGTTGCTCAATCTTTTGATGGCGTAGAGAAGAAGCTTGGGGAGAAGTTCAACAAATATAATCAATCAAGAGATGATGATGAGAGAAATACGTTGGCTAATGAAATCAAAAATGAAGTAGCATCTATCCTTGCAAATCCCAATTATGCAAACATTGAGTTTAAGAACTTAAAGGTGATTTCTGTTGTGAAAAGCAGGGATGAAAGCGTTAAATTATACACATGGGTTCTACCCAATTTAGTCGGCACTTATAGCTTTTACGG
Organism: Flavobacteriales bacterium; assembly: GCA_028281825.1. GTDB lineage: Bacteria > Bacteroidota > Bacteroidia > JANQJC01 > JANQJC01 > JANQJC01. The sequence goes on along the minus strand of JANQJC010000111.1, from coordinate 83 downwards.
TTTTTTGAAGAGTGGGGAGGGCATTAGTGCAAGAGTATATGAGTTGATAGACAAGTCGGACAGCATTCCTGCAGTTGACAGAA
>JANQJC010000097.1 GCA_028281825.1 Flavobacteriales bacterium | reverse complement strand
GTACGGCAGTTTAGCAAACTGCTGGTTTCAGCCACTCACCCACCTCTCCGTGGGTTGAGCGCGCAAAAGTACAAATTTTACAAATAATACAAGATTTTTTTTCAAAGAGAATAAACACAATTCAAGACGTATTAATTATTAGGTGTCTTAGGGTAAACACACTATTGAACTGTTACTTTCTCCACATAAAAATCTCCATCTACGTTTAACCGAATAATATAAGCCCCAGAATGAGGTAACTCCACCCTACTTGCTTTACTATCATTTACTTCACCTTCAAGCATTTGCTTTCCTGTAACATCAAAAACTTCATAAGACAAGGACTTAAATGGAACGTGATTTATTATTGATATTTCACCAAAACCAGGGTTAGGAAATATCTCATAGGGTTTCTCCTCGTTAATATCATCCACTCCAATATTGGCTGAGAACTCAATAAGTGATGAAGTACCCTTACAGCTGTTATCATCAGTCACTTCTACATAAAAAGTTCCACTGGATTGTGGAGTATACGCTTGAGAAGTTGCTCCAGCTATTGGCTGTCCATTTTGATACCACTGATAACTGGAATAAGTGCCAGAACAAACCAGTTGATTATCCACCGTTTGAATTACAGGGTTAACTGTTGTAACTGAAGTGGTTAAAGTATCTGAACTCAAAGTGCACCCTCCAGACTCAACTGTAGCGTAATACTCCCCTGCACTTATAACACTTATTGATTGTGTAGTATCCCCACTACTCCATATATAGCTGGCTCCCCCAGTAGGTGCTCCTAATACTACACTATCACCTTCACAAAACTCTAAACTACCATTAACGCTAATAGTAAAATTGGTATTACAAGTAACATCAACACTCTCGCAAATGGTATCAGAACTACAACTGTTCTTCACAATCAAACACACCTGGTAAATCCCGAGTGTATCATAAGTATGAACAGGGTTTAAATCGTTGGAAAAATCACCATCACCAAAATCCCAGTAAACAGAGTCCGCATTTTCTATACTTGGACTAAAAGTTGCTTCCAGTAAGTTAGTTTGATGAGAAAAACTAGCACTTACGTCCTCACATAAGCTAATTATAAAAATATCATGCCCACCGTTTGAACTTAGAGTATGAGTTGACGCACCAGGATCAAAATCACCACTACCATTAAAGTAGCCAGTTACCAACATACTTCCCTCATCACTAATCGTTATACTATAAGGCTCATCATTTCCCGTAGAACCTCCTACAGATTGTGCCCATAAGTAATTCCCGTTATTATCCAATTTTAGAATGAATACATCATAACTATTTGGATACGAAGTTAGGTTGTCTACATTTTGACCCGGGTCAGCATCTATAGTTCCCTGATAATAGGATGCAACATATATATTTCCGGCACTATCAAGTGCAAGAGAATTACCACGATTAAATGAACCATTACCAACCGACTTAACCCATACCAAGTCACCGGATGCGCTCAATTTTAGAATAAAGGTATCCCATTCTCCATTAGATGTTAAGTTATTGGTTGAAGGTCCTGGATCGAAATCTACAGTTCCATAATAAAACCCTGTTACATATATATTTCCAAAATCATCTGTTAAAATAGATCGGCCTCCGTCTCGCTCTGTACTACCATAATTTTGTGCCCAAATAAAATTACCGTCACTGTCTAATTTCAATACGAACATATCTTCATGACCAGTTGTTCCATTTGCATTTAAATTAAATACTCCTGGCCCAGGGTCGAAGTCTACAGTATATTCAAAATATCCTGTTATATAAACGTCATTATTCGAATCAACACATATTGACCAAACATAATCTGCTGTGTCTCCTCCAAAAGTTTTAACCCAGATAAGGTCACCATTGCTATCCAGCTTCAAAATACAAGCATCATAACTACCATTTGAGGTATGATAGGATGTCCCCGGACCTGGATCAAGGTCAGCAGTGTCAAAAAAACGGGCTGCTACAAACACATTTCCAAGCTCATCAGCAGCAATAGAAAAGCCCCAACCTAAGCCTGGGCCATCAATATGGTTGGCCCATATTAAGTTCCCATCTTCATCCAACTTAAGTACAAATACATCTTCATTTTGCGTGGTCGTTAGATTGAATACACCTGAACCCGGGTCAAAATCAACAGTTCCTTCAAAATAACCTGTAATATACAAATCACCATTATCATCCAGGATGATAGCTTCCCCTTTGTTGTTTCCACTACTACTAAATGTCTTAATCCAAACAAGGTTGCCGTTAACATCCAGTTTTTGAACGAACATATCCCGTCCATTTGAAGTTATTTCGTGAATACCTGAACCAGGGTCAAAGTCTGCTGTTCCCTTAAACTCTCCTGTTACATATACGTTACCATTTGAATCGGCGATAATCGATTCCCCGCTTTCAACATAAGAGCCACCTGACGCCCCACCCTCTGATATAGCCCAGTTAAGACTTACATTTTGCGCTGTGAGTATACTTACACTCAGTGCTAACAAAAATGCTAAACAACTTTTTCTCATCAGTCTAAAAAAATAATGTTAGGCGGGGCTAAAGTATAAAAACAAATAGACAGCAATTATACTTAAGTTTGCTTGTGAGCATACTGGTAGTTTATTAACCCAGTAATTTTATATTTGCAGGTCATTAACGTATAAGAAACACTCTATCAACATGAATCTTGGAAAAACTTCTTTAAAGAATTTATTATCAGCGGCAACTGCCGCATTGTTTGCTATTACCATAAGCTCTTGTGGCAATAGCGGTGATAACAGCAATACTCAAGGCTCTACCAAAACTGACCCAGATGTGGTAGTTCATGAATTATCTGACGCTGATAAGCTTAACCCTATCACTTATACAGATGCTAGTGCGGGATATACTTTAAAGAACCTTTTTCAATCATTGCTGGAGATTGACTTCAACACCCTTGAGTTGGTACCAGTTTTAGCAAAGGAAAGGCCAACCATTGAAGAAACACCTGAAGGTGGTTTGAGAATTACCTATGAAATAAGGGAAGAAGCCGCCTGGGATAATGGTGAGTCTATTGTTGCTGATGATATCGAGTTTACCCTTAAGGTAATTAAGAATCCAAGAGTGGACAACCCTCAAAACAAGCCTTACTATGAATTCATCACTGATTTTGTGAAGTATCCTGATAACCCTAAAAAATTCACTTTGGTTTGTAAGAGCGTTTACATCCTGGCTGAAGCATCGAGCGGTGACTACGGTGTACTACCGAGATATTCTTATGACCCACAAGGCTTAATGGATGAATTTACCGTAAAAGACCTTA
>JANQJC010000065.1 GCA_028281825.1 Flavobacteriales bacterium | reverse complement strand
TGCATGATGCCTTAGGCAGGTTAGTAAGAGAAGAAGGAGTTCAAGGCCAGCAATTTACAATAGGGCAAGGCGGTTTACCCGCAGGGCTTTATTTCTTAAGCCTATATGGGCAAGAGCAAAAACTCGGCACTTGGCGGTTGGCTGTTTCAGAGTGAGAGCGTTCTTCGCGGGCGCAATCCCGCTATCTCAACTCCCCTCTCCAGCGGGAGAGGGGTTGGGGGTGAGGGTACAACAGCCTTGACTTTGTAACCTCTGTGGAATCCTTTGTGTTCTCTGCGGTTAGAAAATGAGATTGTTTCGTCGTTCCTCCTCGCAATTACGGTGCTATTGCCAAAAGCCAAAAGCTACTTCTACTTAATCAAAGTCAAGAAGCCTGTTTGGGTAGTAGGCTCATGCTGGGCAAAAACATCCAGCTTCAGCACATAGTAATAAGTGCCTGCATCTAGTTCGGTGCCGTTATTGGTGCGGCCATCCCAGCGTATTTCTCGCGCCTCCTTATTATAAACCTTGTTGCCCCAGCGGTCAAATACTTCAAGGTTCATCCTGCCATCAGCTTCGTTTTCTATTAAAAAGAGATCATTGCTACCATCACCGTTAGGTGTAAAAACAGTAGGTATCTGCAACACTTGGTTAATGTCTATCTCTGTTTGCCCATAGCCAGTGCAACCATATTGGTCAATCACCGTCACAGTAACAGTATAGGTTTCTTCATTGTCATAAGTGTGGGTAGGGTTGGGGCCTTCCTGCTCGGCACCATCACCAAAATACCAATACCATGAAGTAATGCTGTCGGGGTAAGTACCTGAAAAATTAACTGGTTCACCCACCACATGGCTGCCGTAAGTTATCATAGGCTCAGGTACAGGTAACTCCAGCACCACCACGGTATCATTAGAAACAATGTCACATCCGGGGTTGTTGGCGCTCAAAATGTACGTTCCCTCACCAACGGTTATAGTCGGGTCAGTCTCACCGGTAGACCACATGAGGGCCATGCCACCACCGCCTGTTATCTCAATGCTCTCTGCATCGCAAAGGGCTGTATCTTCTCCTGCATAGGCCATAGGCACAGGTACTACATTCACTTCCACCACTTCTGATGTGGAGGTGCAGCCCGTAGGCCAGGTCACAATCACGTAATAGTCACCTGATTCAGTAGCCGTGATGCTTTGACTGGTCTCACCATTTGGGAACCACTCATGGCTACCACCAAAAGGTACCGAAGAACTAATCCCTACAGACTCTCCTTCACAAAAAGTGGTGGGCCCATTCTCAAAAGTAAAGATTGGTATGGTGGGTATAAACACCACGGGTAAGCTTGCAGAATCCGTACATCCAAAATTGTTCGTAATAGTTACTGTATATAAGCCAGAAGAAGTAACTTCTATGGATAAGGTAGTCTCGTCAGTTGACCACAAATAATCACCAAAGGGAGTGAAGGTAGTAAACAATTGAACCGTATCTCCTTGGCAATAGGGTGGCTCTTGGTCAGGAATTACTGTCGCGAAAGGACTGGGGATAACGGTAATAAATTGGTTGTCGCTATCATCACAACCAAGACTGTCCGTCACAGTCACGCTATAGTTACCTGGTAAATAAACCACAATGGATTGTGTGGTAGCCCCTGTAGACCAATCATAAGTTGCTCCAGCTGTTGCTGTTAAAATCACACTATCACCGCTGCAAATGGTCGTAGGGCCGCTTGGGGTAATCTCGGCTGTAAAGTTACAGCCGCCTTCATTGGCACTGCCGCTAAACCCTGCAAGTAATAAGAATGATAGAATTAATAAGAACCTCACTGTCAACTACTTGTAAAACGTTGCCAAACTAATGAAAAATAATCAAAAACCAGATGATGTGCCTACCGCTGGGTTTGTTAATTGGTCACTATCAAGAATTGTTTGTCTATGGCAGGAAAGTGGTAGGCTTTTAAATGAACTAATTAGATGGTGAAAAATGGTCATTCAGCGAAAAAAGGATAAAAAAGTTTGGATTGTAACAAAAAATCATTTTACCTTTGACCGACCGTTCAGTCAAAAAACAGATAATGTCACCGAGAACTGAAAAGCAATTTGAAAAGATAAGGCAGGATAGGAAGAAAGCTATCTTGGATGCGGCAATGGTAGTTTGTGCTGAAGAGGGTTATCACAATGCTTCAATGAGCATGATTGCCAAAAGGGCCGGAGTTTCAAAAGGACTTATTTATAACTACTTCGAGAGCAAGGAAGAGTTGGTGAAGTATATGATGATTGACCTGGTGGATGAGGTAATGCATGACATGCACCTGGATGTGCTGGAAGACATGACCCGCGATGACTTCATTTATTTTATTGAAAAAGGTTTTGAGTTGGTATTGGAAGATACCCAAAAGTGGAAGCTCTACATGACGGTTGCTATGCAGCCAGAGGTAATGGCATTAGTGATGGATAAAATGATAGAGAAAATGCAGCCTTATATGATAATGTGCGCCAAGTACTTTGCAAAAAAAGGTCATGAAGACCCTATGGTAATGATGCGTTATTTCAGCGCAGTGATGGACGGGGTGCAGTTTCATATTATGATGGATAAAAACAACTTCCCGGTGGAGGAAGTGAAAAAAATGATAATCAAGCAATTCGCATAAAAACAAGAAAATGAAGAAGATAACAGCAATAGTATTACTCATCGTCAGTAGTTTGGGTTTGCAGGCGCAGGACATGACTGCGAAAGAAATCGTGAGAAAAGCCGATGAAAAAATGAGGGGTAAAACAGCCCAAATGGAAATGACCATTAAAATCATTCGCCCGACCTGGCAGCGTGATATGGGGCTTAAAAGTTGGAGTAAAGGCAACGAGAAAAGTATGATACTCATCACGGCGCCAGCAAAAGATAAAGGCACCGTATTTCTCAAAAGGGATAAAGAAATATACAACTGGTTACCTAGCATTGAGCGTAGCATCAAAATGCCGCCGAGCATGATGATGCAGAGTTGGATGGGTACTGATTTAACTAATGACGACCTAGTAAAAGAGTCGTCCATAGTTGAAGACTATGAGCATTCAATAGTAAGTAACGAAACCAGGGAAGGGCGCGAATGCTGGAAACTGCAACTAATACCAAAACCTGAAGCCCCGGTAGTATGGGGCAAAATTTATACATGGATTGATAAGAAGGATTTCTTGCAACTGCGAACTGAGTTTTACGATGAAGATGAAGAATTGGTCAATACCATGACCGCTAGTGATATCAAAACTATGGGTGGAAAAGTGATTGCAAGCAGGGTAGAGGTAATACCTGCGGACAAAAACGGCCAAAAGACAGTGATGCTAACTGAAGCAGTAGAATTTGATAAACCCATTGATGACAACTTCTTCAGCACCCAGAATATGAAGAAAGTGAAATAAGGTCTTGGATGTTAGGTCTAAGGTCTTAGCAATATAGAACATGAGAAATTTTAGGGAATTGACAGTTTGGCAAAAGGGCTTTGAGGTCACCAAGAAGGTATATGACTTGGTTAACTCATTACCGACTGAAGAGAAGTATGGTTTGAGAAGTCAATTAACCAGGGCTTCTGTCGCTATTCCATCTAACATTGCAGAAGGAACATCACGAAGCAGTGACCAAGAGTTTCGCTATTTTTTAGAAGTTTCTTTGGGTTCTTGTTTTGAAATAGAAACTCAACTATTACTGGTTAAAGAACAGAATTGGATAGAATCTGAAAAAATAGAAAGCTTGATAAGTGATATAACTGAAGTGCAAAAAATGCTCGGAAGTTTGATATACAAATTAAAACAAACCAAAGCTAATGGCTATTAGCTAAAGGCTTAAAGCTCAAAGAAATGTATCTAAAACTCGCTTGGCGCAACATCTGGAGAAACAAACGGAGAACACTAATTACCGTGGCATCTGTATTCTTTGCAGTGCTTTTGGCTATCGTTACTCGCTCCACCCAGTTGGGCTCCTATGAAAATATGATTCAAAACGCCGTGGGATTTTTCACGGGCTATATTCAAATTCATCAAAAAGGGTATTGGGATGAAAAAATACTCGACAATAGCATGTCCATCACAGATGACCTGAGAAAACATTTGGATGATAATAAGGATGTAATTCACTACGTTCCGCGCATTGAATCCTTTGTATTGGCTTCCTCTGGTGAAACAACAAAGGGCACCATGATAATAGGCATCGATCCTGAGAAGGAAAACCATGTAACCAAGGCAGCTGAAAAGGTGG
>JANQJC010000061.1 GCA_028281825.1 Flavobacteriales bacterium | reverse complement strand
CATTAAATACTTTCACCAAAAAGTCATCAGGAAATACCCTTTTGATGCCAATATGGTCCAGCACTTCAGCAGCACCATGCCCTACTCTCCCGTAGCCTGTGAGCACAATCTTTATCGGGGGTAGCTTTACCTTCTTCAGTTCTTCTTTTAGCTCTTCTTTATCATAACATTCATGGGCTGGTTTTAAATCATAGAGCTTGTATCGCTTGCCATAAGCCATCAAAGCGTTATAGGCACCTACTATCCCAGCAAACCTTCCAAAACCCAATATCCTACCGCCTTTGGAGTGAGTTAATGTTTCGTAGTCTATCATTTGGATATTCTTCTCCACCAAAGTCTTTAGAAGTTCTTGGTTATAGGGTTGCTTCTTGATGGTATGGGAAAAGAAGAAATACTTTTTGCCAGGTAACAATAATTCTTTGGGAACTTCTTTTATTCCCATCAGCACATCCCTGTCGCCTAGGTCTTCCGAGAGTTTTACTCCTGCCTTTACATACTCTTCATCTTTAAAAGAGCGGATATCAGAAGGTTGCACTACCAAATCCAAATTAGGGTACTGTTCCACCAAAGCCTTGCATTGCCCTGGGCTAAAAGGCACTCTTTGGTCAGGTGGGTTTTTCTCTTCTCTTATGATACCAATTTTCATTACTCAGCAATTTGCCGCGAAGGTAAGGTTTCTGCCTGTTTGTCAGGCAAACAGAATGGCTCAATACTTGTTGTATCTTTGTGGTAGTTCTTTGAAGCATAGAGTAACACACGGGGCCGACTGGTTTTGACAGCAGTAAGGTTAATGTGTAAGCATGCAGGGCGTTGGGAGCGAGGCCCTTTAAAACCGTTCTCAAACTTTCAAACGGCGATAATAACTTCGCGCTTGCAGCCTAATCTACAAGGTAGATGGGCCTAATTCTACCACAAGGTGGTAGAACAAGCTGTCTCAGGGAAAAGAGTACCCAAAGCTTTTTCCAGTTGGGGCATGGTAAAGATTGGGATAGGAAAACCGGAGCTTTGACTGTTTTCCGAAACTTAAGAAGCTAAGCCTGTAATAGAGTGTCTATGCCCGGTTGCAGGCCGACAATCAATCATAGAATAAGCATGTAGAAAGCCCACTGGTCTATTGTTTGGACGAGGGTTCGAATCCCTCCGGCTCCACGGGTAAATAAATAAAACCTGGCGCAAAGCGCTGGGTTTTATTGTTTTATGAGGTTTGAACTCGTTCAAAAACGAAATAAAATGATAAAACCCGTAAATGAGCGAAAGCGAATGGGTTTTAAGTATTTGCAACTCTGGAAAGGAGGGCATCATGTAATAATCCCTCCGGCTCCACAAAAACAGTTTGGAGCAAGAGTATGGAGCATACAGGCTCATATTTTTGCTTAAAAAATATACGATGTTACACGCCACCCAAGATTTTCCGTGAGTCCCTCGGGGGTGTCGACAAAAGCCTTTTTCGCCCTTTTTCTTCTATTTTAACACTGTTATTTTACAGGTATAAGGTGTTAAAATAAGTAGCACTTTACTATGGTATTTTTATTGTAACTAATTGAATTTTAATTACTTAAATAAAAAAGTGAATTGGTAATTTAAAACACACCTTATACTACTGCAGACATAACAATATAATCGAATGGTTTACAATTTAGATCCTCTGTAATGACAACCTTTTTTACAAAGTTACCTTCTTGCATAGATTCAAATTCGGTCACTAAATCGTCAATGTATTCATCTTCAATTTCTGTCCTTTTAAGCAATACAATTTGAACATATATTTCTTGAGAGTTGTTAATACTTAGCGAAACATTATAAAAGTTATCATTGATATTTCGAATCATAGCATCGCATAGATGGCTTATTTGTAATTTTGCTTCATAGTTTACCCAAACCTTCATAAAACCTCCGCTTTAGAAAACAATAAATTAGGCAACCAAGCATAACTTTCAGGAAGCCAATTTCCTTTATTATTATTAAATTTTTCCTTTGATATAAATACTTTTTTCAATCGGATTTCATAAAAACCCAAGATTTCATTAGTTTTATTTATTGCCTCATCTAATAAAACTTCCTCTAACAGCACAACCTGCACCGTGATTATTTTTCCTTGTATGAGATAACTTATATCAACTACTTCTTTGGGGAGTTTTCTAAGAAACCCTTGAATCAAAGCATATTTCACATCTAAATACTCTGTATTATATTTCATATTTTATGGCTTCCAATATGGGTTATTGGGCACTACACTTGGGGGAGTTGTACCTTTAATCATGAAAGTGTTTGTTGACTGGCTTGGCATTCCTGCTCCAATATTAACATTTGTTCCTGTTACTCCACTGTATCCATACACCTGATGACCTTGTGAAAATGTCCCAAAAATTCTGCCTTTCCACTATTAACTGCATCTAGAACTTCTTGAGCATCTTCCAGACTATCCAGATAACCTTTTCCACTGCCAGCTGTGCCTTTAATATGTCTTGCCTGTTTTTGAGCAGATACCTCTTTACTTAATTTGCCAATATTGACTACCTCTATTGCTTTAACAAGCAAATTTTCCATCAGTTCAGCACCAATTCTTTCCAAACTTTCAAGAGTATCGTAAGAAAATTGACCATATCTATTCGAAAAATACTGATGAAATCCGCCATTTACTACCTGTTTTTCTAGGATTACTACCAGATAAACATCTTTTGCAACTTCATCGCTACTACCAGTTATATAATCATACCATAAATGGTAAGATTTTCCGTTGAGCCAATCACCTTTAATACCACTTGCAATTTGAAAATACGTTTGATTTAACTTATCCATAGTTTACTTTTTGAAAACAAATGCCCCTCCAGGTTTCAGCAGGCAACGTACCTGCCATCATCACTTCGCCTAGCGGCAACTTCTCAACACCACCAGCCAATGATTGAAGGGAAACAACCAAGGCTAAAACTGTCCAACGGAATACCATCCTTCAAAGAAAAAGAAATTTTACCTTGGCCTCTTTATATTTGATGACCAATATCATTTTGCTTTCTAGTAAAGGTCATTGCCCTATTAGTGTCCATTTCATAATTTTACTTTAATATTTAAACAGGAAATAATGGCTACTCTAAACATAACAGACGTTAATCCCAGCAACGTTATAGAAGAAACGCTTTTCTGCTCCAAAGACATCAAAAGTGTTGGATTTAAGGCAAAGCAAGACTGGCTAGAAAAACGACATCAAGAGGGCTTACGAATAAAACTCATCAAGAATAATGAGGGCAAGCCGATAGCTTTTATTGAATATATACCTGCCGAATATGCATGGCGCCCCATCAAGGCAGAGGGCTACATGTTTGTTCACTGCATGTTTGTTTACAGGAAAAATGATAGGGAAAATGGTGTCGGAAGCGAATTATTGAAGGTGTGTGAGCAGGAAGCCAAAAGCGAAGGAATGAAAGGCTTGGTAGCTATGACTAGCAATGGAAGTTGGATAGCAAATAAAGGACTGTTTTTGAAAAACGGTTTTACCGAAGTTGACAAAAGAGGGCGTTTTGAATTGGTAGTAAAGAATTTCTCTGGTAGCACTCCTTCAGTTGAACTAATAGATTGGACCAAAGAACAGGCAAAATACCAGGGCTGGAATTTGATATATGCCGACCAATGTCCCTGGCACCAAAAAGCCTTTGATGTACTACAAAAAGTGGCTAAAGAACATGGCCTGGACTTGAAGATAACCAAGCTCCATACCGCAAAAGATGCCCAAAAAGCACCATCGGGATTTGGTGTATTCAGCCTTATAAAAGATGGACGTTTACTAGAAGACCATTACATCAGTGAAACACGGTTCAAGAATATCCTCAAAAAAGAGTTAAAGCTATAAAGCCGAGCCTATTCTTCAATCTTAAGAAAGCTGAGCCCACTTTCTTTTGCAGGCCATATAGCCATAAGTGCCCAGCAAGCATACAGCAATAACTCATTCGCCTCGCTTTGCAATTGCCTGGCATCTTCAAACACAATAAACATTGAAGCCAAAAAACCAATAACTATGGCGATAACCACAATAATTGATGCCGTGCGGCTAAAACCGAAAGTATACAAACTCCTTTTTCCTGGGACACTAAAAGAGAGAGCTACAATAAAAGTGGATAGGTATAATGCCGTTTGTATGAGAAACTTGATGGCTCTAAAAAAGTCATTGTGATTATGCAAGTTTCTTACTCCCAGTATTTCCGATTCATTCACGCTTTTCTCGTTCACCAAGTCGAGATACTGCAAGAAATAATCCACCTCCTCCATAAAAACAAAAACCAAGAAAACACTCACTGCAATTTGAATTTTGCGTTGTAGGGAACTCTTCCTGTATCTCAAATTCCACAAGAGAAATAATGCCATGCCAACTAGCAAGACGTGCTGCACCGTTTCTAGTAAGCCATACTCCCTGTTCCATTCAGGAGCCATTAAGTCCATTGCACCAGGCACAACATATACCAAACCCGAGTAGATAAACAGCGCAATGCCTAGTGAAAAAAAACTGGTAAAACACAATAAATTCCTAAGCATAAAAGCGAAACTTATTGTTGGTGTTGCAAGGGGGAAACAAACCAACAGTTTGTTCTACATAATTATGAATTTTTGCCCAGAAAAACAAAGTTGATTGATAAATTTATCTTCAATAACAATAAATTTGTCGTTAAAATACTGCTATTAGTAATGACAAGTAGTGTTTATTCATCATGATTTGATTATGTAGTTCTAATGAACCACAATTGTATTCGCGGGATATTCACTTAACCTTGGGCTACTATTATTAGTGGGCAAAGAGAAGATTAAAAAGCCGTAACAATAATTTAAAGATTTGCTATACTTTATTTTTGGTGCTTTAATTGTAAGGAAGTTATCCTTGCATAATATCATTAATTCACTTTAAATTGAGTGAAGTTCTTCCATTATTAATCGGCGGGCTGGTGTTGTTCCTCTATGCTATCAGCAGGTTCTCTTCCGTTATGGAAGATGTATTTTCCGACAAGGCCAAAAAAACCATCGAAAAATACACCGGCAATATCTTTCTTTCTATCCTTATCGGTGCCATCACTACCATGTTGCTCGACTCGTCTTCAGCGGTAATTATCCTCACTATTGTCTTTATCAACGCCAAAACCTTGAGTTTCAGGCAAGCCGTTGGCATCATCATGGGAGCCAACATAGGCACCACTTTTTCCAGTCAAATTATAGCCATGGATGTGGGGAAATATTCCATTGCCCCGCTTATCATAGGGCTGATAATTTCCCTGGCAGCCAAAAAAGAGAACCATAAACGCTTTGGAGAAATACTCCTCTATTTCGGTATGCTGTTCTTTGGCCTGTTTATCATGGAAGAATCAGTCCTGCCGTTGAAGGAAAGTGAAATGTTCAAAGACTGGATTTTGAGAGTAGAAAACAGCCCTATACAAGGGGCGCTAATCGGTGGGTTGGTGACTTTAATCATCCAATCGTCAAGTGCCACAGTGGGTCTAGCTATTGTGCTGGGTAAGCAGCAAATGATAAGCATCGCTGGGGGCATTGCCATTATGCTAGGTGCTGAACTGGGCACTTGCTCTGATACACTTTTAGCCACCATCAAAGGAAGCAGGCAAGCACTCAAGGCAGGCTTGTTTCACTTGTTCTTTAACCTATTCAGCATTATTTTAGGCTTGATACTTTTCTACCCTTTTGTCGGTATAATTGAATGGATATCTGGCAACCAGGGTATTGATAACCACATTGCCAATGCCCACATGATGTTCAACATCATGGGTGTGGTGATTTTCCTTCCTGTTGTAGGGTATTTCCAAAAAGCATTGAACTATTTGCTGCCTGATAAGCACTCAGCGGTATCATAGAAAATCCCTGCATAATTGTGTGGATTGTTGAGAAGCCTTTTTGAAGTCCTTCGCTGAAAAATTCCTCAGCATTGAGTGTCTCTTAACTGTAAAATTAACCAAACAGCCTATTAGACAAGGAGTTTAAACAAATCGAAAATATACTTGTTAGCCTACTAGGGTTATCATTAATCTCTTATGGTTCATTTTATCTTTTTTTTAATATTGAATTTTGGAGCCTTGGCTATAGGGCAAATATTTACAGGTCCCGGTGTTTCATCAGAATGGTACCGAACACTTAATCAGGCCCCTTGGACACCACCGGGCTGGGTGTTTGGTGCGGCATGGGCCAGTTTAATGGTTTGCTTTGCTATATACATGGCTCATGCCTGGAAACTGGACACCAGTAAAAGAACTCTTGTCTTTTTGTTTGGCGTTCAATGGATATTAAATGTATTATGGAATCCTGTTTTCTTTCACTACCACATGATATTGGCAGCGCTAGCCATAATACTATTACTCACTGGCATCATCTTTACTATTATTCTAAGATACAGTGAGCAGTTAAGGTTAAAATCACTCTGGGCTTTACCTTACTTACTTTGGCTTTTGGTAGCTACCTCGCTTAATGGATTCATATACTTCAACAACTAAAAAGGATAACCAATAGAGAAGTTGACAACCACGTTATTATTGAAACCACGGCCTTTCCAAACGCCCACATCGTCTATCCAACGCTCAGAAGCATTATTGTAAGGAGTGCGCAAAGGAGTAGCAAAGTCGAACCTCACCACAATAAACTCAATATCCAGCCTCAAGCCATAACCAAAACCCATGGCTATTTGCCTGTACCAATTTCTGGTAAACTTACCACCCGGTATGGCACTATTGGTATTCACCAGCCAGATATTACCCGCGTCAAAGAAAAGAGCGCCTTTCAGTAGGCTTACCAATGGGTGCCTGAACTCAGAGTTGAACTCCAACTTTAGGTCTCCTGATTGATCAAAGAAAGAAGTTCCTGTGCTGGCAGCATTATAACTCCCCGGCCCTAGTGAGCGCACCTTAAAAGCCCTGATACTGTTAGGACCACCAGAAAAGTATTGCTTAATGTAAGGCAGCGTAGACGAGTTGCCATAAGGGCGGCTCCAACCTACAAAAAGGCGGCTCACCCAATAACTATCCCTACCCACCCTGGCATAATGCCGGCCATCAATATCAGCCTTGATGAATTGGGCATAAGGCAATCCTAGCACCTCTGTGTTAGTACCTGATTGAAACAACCCTAACAAGTTACCGGAAATATCAATTGTGCTCTTAAAAAAATAGCGATGCTCCCGCTCTACCTTGGTTAGTTGATTATAAACAAAAGAGTAAGTCAACCCCGGGATAAACTGATCCTCAAAGCTTTGGGCCAGGAAGGTATTATTGGCAAGGATTGAATCAAACTCAGCAGTAGTCCGTGATACATCAGAATAGGTCAAATCAATCGGGTTGATGGATTGACTGATGTATTCATTAGAATTCCAATTGAAGCCATACTCCAGTTGAAATGAGTTAAGCCTGTAATACTGCACCCTATCAATAAAACTCATATTGAGCCCAAAACGTGTTTTAGGTACTGAGTACCCCCATTTAAACTTTACTTTGAATGGGAATATCCTTGGGATAATAAGGCTATTATCCAAACTGAACTGGAAGGAGCTTAAACCTCTCTGGCTGCCATTCACAATTTGTGTTTCATAACTGCTGTTTCCTGAAATCTGTAGTATCTCCCCACCAGCAAACAGGTTTCTATTGGAGTAAGAAACAATCAATGCAGGACCGGCAAAACTATTAGACTTGGTAACACCTTGCATTTCAACCCTCAAAGAGTGTTTTGGATAGGGCGATAGCTGAATATTCGCATTCAGTAAACCTACCGAATCCGCCTTTAGGGAGTCTGTATTGTACCTTACTGAAACGTACTGAAAAATACCCATTGAGGATATTCTTCGGGTGGTAGCCAAGCGGGCTTCCTGACTAAAGTAATCCCCCTGATTGATAAGAATATAATCCTCCAAATGCTTGGGCTTGAACTTACTTTCCCCCTGCATAAATAGGATACCCTTTCTGCTGGATGTGTCTTGATAAAGAGTATCACTCTCATCAATGGAGTAATCCGGATACACAGTAATATCCTTGATTTTATACCTATCCACAGCTATCTCTGATGTATTTTTCTTTACAGACAGGTACAAGTCATACCCCTTGTCTTTATAATGGTTGGTATCCATCGTGAAAACCAAGAAACTCTCATTAAAATGGTAAAAACCCTGGTCTTTCAGGTATTTGTCAATACGGGTCCTTTCCTTTTTTAAAAGGTCTGTATCAAACTGTAAACCCACCTTCAATACGGACTTGCTCAATGAGTTTCTCAAAGAATCTATTGCTGATGAGTCAGGCAAGTAGATGTACGATTTAAGCATATAAGGCTCTGGCACTTTCAACCTGTATGTTACAGAGCCAGTCTTGTCTTTTGTCTTTACCTGAGAGCTAACCTGCGCACCAAAGTAGCCGTTGTTTTCAAGCCTGTTGAGCAATATCTTTTCGTTGCGAATGGGGTTTACACTACTCATCAACACAGGCTTCTCACCATAACGCTTATTGAGCTTTTGATAGAGTTTACTCTTTGGCTTTTTGGTAGCCTTGTAATGCAACCACAGGCCAGTCCTGATACCAAAGAGTTGCTTATTGGGTGTCGGGCTTACTACCCCCTCCAATTCATATTGCAAGTCTTTTTTCCCTCCATCCACTTTCCCTTCCGACTTTAGCTTGAGATGGGCACCTGTGTATAGCTTCTCACCTTCAGGCAGGTATTTAAGTGTGTTGCAGGCACTAAAAAGCATTACAACCAACAAGAAAAATGTTATTTGGGCTATTCCGCTACTCATCACTACCCTCCTGCTCTTGTTGCTTGGCTCGTTTCAATAACTCTTTAAAAGTATTGAAATCCTTATTAAACATAAGGGACAACCCCGACACTACCAACTGGCCTTCCACCAAGTCTTGGTATTGATTCTCTCTAAAAGCTTTCAAGCGATACTGCCCTTCTTTGGTTAGCAGGTACTCCAAACTAACATCCCCTATCACATCGCTGGCCTGATGGTTTTCATCAGAGCCTTCCAAGCCTACCTGGCTACCTACCTGAAAAACCAACCGTTCATTAAAAAGTGCTTTCCTAAGGCTAATGTCCAGGTCGGTTTTGTTTCTCGCATCAACGTCACTGTAATAGCTATTCACATCAAAATTCACTTCAACCCCTTTGAGATATTTGGCGCTGTATGCATTCAATTGCCCCGATAGCATTTTACTGACGCTTGAACGTGCTACAGTTTCAGTATTAGTGCCTTCACTATCTCCATCGCCACTGGGAAAGAAACGATTAAGCACAATCAAAGAAAATACCTGCTTGTTCAGCTCCGTCTCTGTCTGATTGATTTGCAACAGGCGCTTATAAACATTGCCACCCAGGGCCTGACGAGAACTTTCAGGCATATCCAAATCAAATGAGATTTCAGGCTTTAATAACGCGCCATCGATGTTGAGTAATACTTCAAAAGGAAGGTTTTGTCGGTATAGGGTAGATGTAGAAGCATCGCTTTGCGACAATTGGTCCGCCATCAAATCTCGAGGCGATGTTTCAATATCATATTGGGCGGTGAGATCCATTTCGCCATCCAGTGGGTCTCCGCTCCAGGCGATTTTGCTTCCTGAGGTTATTTTAAAATTACGCTTGGCCAATCCGTAGAAATTCATGTCATAACTGCCTTTCTTCACCTCATAAATACCAGAGAGTGTCATCAAACCATTAGGGGTCATCTCAAGGTTTAGCTTGGCCTCGCCAGCTATCTCAATTTGGTCGCCAGAGCGCTCGTCTATCACAATCAAGAATCTCGTCTCAGGGTCAATCTCAAAATAGCTGCTCAGGTCAATACCTGTTATTCCCTGTGTTTCTATTTCCCCGTCGGCTTGCAATATGGTATTCAGTGTGTCTTTCATATTGGCAAATCGAACAAGCCCTTTTCGCTCTTCAATCTCAGCCCGAGACTCAGGAACAATAAGGGTGATGTCACTTCCCTTTCTTAAAACAGCCTTGGCTTTTACTTTGGGCGAGCTTGCCGTACCTGTAATCTTCACATCCGTATCTATCAAGGCTTTTCCATAAAACACATCATTATCTTGGCGGGTGGAGTTGAGCAACTGGAAGTTTTTTGAAATCAACCTAAGGTCTATCTTAGGATTAAGTACGTCTTGTGTATTCACTGTGCCATCCAATGTTGATTTCTTGCCATTGGCATCAATAAGGCTGAATTTGTTGAATACCACCCCTTCATTATTCACACTTATCTTGTCATTGGATAGCGTAAATTGGTTGTTTATCATGGTGATATTGAAAGAAGCCTCATTAAACGCAAGGTAGCCTTCATACTGCATATCGCTACTTGGGCCAGTGATATCATATTTGCCATAAACATACCCACTTGAGTTTTTCAATTGTCCTTCCGCAAAGCCTTCCAACAATTGCATATCCATTCGCTTCAAATCAACTTTCATATCGATAGAAGGATGGTCTGATGAAACAAAATAACCCTCGCTGAATAGCCCAATAGATTTGCCCTTGAGGGATAAATTCAGGTCATATTTATCCTTATTGCGATTGCTGGCCTGTAGTTGCAGCACTCCCAGGTTGTTCCCCATCAAGGTTAAATCACGCAAATTGATGTTTGCCACAATTCCTGGAGCGGTCTGCATATCCGTTAATTGAAGGGAGCCATTCAGGTTCCCTCTTAATAAGCTATCACTGGTATGCAGAATAGTCGTAAAAGTTGATAGCTCGAAGCCATCAAAGTTTACTTTCACACCAGTTGGGTCGTTTGGTTGGACATTTTCAATGGATACACTTTGAGGGCCATTGCTTATACTAACTTGGGAATACAATGCACCTAAATCGCTCAATAAAATCTTGTTGGCTTCTGGTATTTTCCATGATTCACCATTCAACACCAGCTTATCATGAACCAAATGGACATGAGTAACAGTATCAATTGTTAAATCAATATCGGCTGCCAAAACCGCCAATTCACCACCAAGAGAATCCTTCACACCCAGTTCCACACTGCCGATATTGTTCTTATACCCAAAACCCAATCGCGTTTGGTGAATATCAATCGGGCCACCTTTTAACTGTCTGAAGGCTAAGGCACCATCAACTGTTGTGGCATTCGCAACCGCATGAATGTTGAGGCTATCCAATTGATAGTCCGCATAAATCACTTTGGGTGCACCTACCTTAAGATGCAGTTTATCCTGTGATGGATGAAAGTCTAAATCCAATCGGATGGTATCCATGTAGGTTAACTCTGGCAAGGCAATTTCTGTCAAAAACAGTGAGTTATTGATGGTAAAGTGAGCCGCCACATCCAAGGTTTCATCCAGTATCCCAGCCCTCAATGAATCAGGGTTGCTAAGCCTGTCCAAATAACCTGACAAAGAGGCTATAACACTATCAATAGAAGTATTAGCCCTCAGTTGCCCATTGATGATATTTGAAGCCACATCCAATTCCGTTCTGTGGGTTTCGTTTTTAAGGCTGGCTTCAAAAGGCTGCTGGCGGTAGGTGTCCTGCCCCTTCACCACGATGGTTTTCTTCACTTTCACCCAAGTATCAAAAGCTTGCTCTTTTCCCATGTATGAGGCCGTGATATCCGTCCCGATTTTTAAACTCTCTTCACTCAATCCCAAAGCTCTTAAATCAGCACCCTTAAGGTCAAGTGTCAAGTCGGCTGCGGGATTAAGAGTATCTAATACTGCAGTTACCCTGAGTATAAAATCGAGGTTATCATCGGTATGATTGGCCACAATATTGGCTTTTTGGTCTGCAACGTTAATAGCTAATCCAAGCTTAGAGTAGTCATAGCCATCATAGGTTAAATCTTGAAACGCCAGTTTTGCTTCCAGGACCAACTGTTCTATATCCTTGCCTTTACCATCAAAATCAAGGGTAAGGGATACTGGCTTCAATTCGGGCACACCTGCTAACTGCGCCATCTGCACTTTACCCAACTTTAAAGTCCCTTTGGCAGCAGGAATGTCCATAATATCATTAATGCCAGCTACCAGGGCCGCGCTACCCATTTCTGTTTGTGCCACGATATTGGTTCTCATGCTTGTGGTATTCCCTTTCAATTTGGCCTTAAGGGATAAATATTTCGGCAATGGCAAGCTATCTGATGGCTCAATAAACACGGCTAAATCTTGCCGGGAAGCTATAAGTTCCAAGACGGGGATATCCATACTGATGGCATGGGTATCGGGTAAGCCTTCTATCCTTCCGTCCACAACCAGTTGTAGCGAATTTAGCCATGAAAGGCGTATGTCGGAAATGTTTATATCACTCAACTTACCAGTGATACTTCCCGAGAGCATTAATGGATAAGGGCTTATGCTTTGTATAAAAGTATCCTGAGCCAAGTCTGGGGAGAAGAAAAAGACATCTGTCAAAGACAGGTTGGCTTCGTCAAAATCGAGATTAAAACCCAAACTCATAGGGTTTTGAATAAGGCTGTCTATGGCAGCATAAGTGACCTTTAACTCACTTTGTAAACTGTTATTGGGCGTTGAGAAACCAAAATGTCCGACCACTATTTCCTTGTCATTCAATTCCAGGTTGAAGGCCAATTGGTCCAGTTCAAAGCCCGATTTGTCCCTAAAAGCAAACTCCTTAATTTGAAGGTGTGCTTTCCTGTCTTTCAATTTAATCTCATCCGCCAATAGGCGAAAGCCTTCCAGCTTAATATCACTGGCATTAAACTGACCCGGAGTTTCTATCGGCTGCCCCATTTGGAATTGAATATTGTTCTCTGCTAAGTCAATCCCATCAATTTTCACCTTCCAATCAGGCCATACAAATGGTGTAGGTGGTGTAGTATCTATAACGGTAACGGTAGTATCGATTGGTGCAGGTGCTGGCAGTAATGCCACAAGGTCTGTGTTCTTCAATGTGATTTCATCCACGGCGATGTCTTGCTCATTAAGGTTTACCTCGGTGTCGGTAATTTCAAATTGACCAAGCCTTAGGGTGGTTTCAATACTGTCCGGAATGGATTTGTAACTCAAGTTGATGTTTTCAAGGGCTACTTTATCGAAAGCGATAAAAGGCAAAGGACTGCTGCTGGTATCTTCTTCTTCAGTGTCAGGCATAGCCAGCCATTGCTCCACTTCGCCAGAAACATTAGCCAACTCAACACTATGGAGATTGATTTGCATGGCATTCAAGTCAATATCCCTGCTGCGTAGCCTGAACTTACCCAAACTTAGCCTACTATCCATGCCCATGATTTTATCGCTATATCTCACCTTGAAGTTGGAAAGGTTGATAGGACCTATACCAATATGTGGCAACTCGGATTCTGTTTCTGTTTTGGTAGTGTCATTTGTTGACTCTCCTGCAAAGGCATCAATCAAAAACTGGAAATTGAAGGTGCTATCTTGCCCCCTATTTACATTAGCTACCAAACCATCCCAATCCACACGACTGATATTGATATCACCCTTGATGAGCGGAAGAATGGAAACACCCGCCTCCAGTTCATTGATATATACCAGGGTATCTTTGGTCTGGTCTTCCAGGTAAACCCCTTCAATCTGCACATTGCCGCGAAAAGTGAGAAACAGGCGCTGTACCTCAAAACGGGTATCGACCTTCTCAGCCACAAATGAAGTGACTTGGTTCACTATCTTTTGCTGTGCCCAAGGCGTGCGGATAACAATTACCAGAATAATGAAAAATAGCAACAGGCCAAGCAGCAGAAAGGCCAACCACTTAAAAACCTTGCGTAATATGGAAATTATCCTGCTGCGAGTCATTTGCGGGCTAAAGTATGAAATATGAAAGTTTCAACACTTCAACCTGCACAGGATGCGCAATGTTTGTTAGCGGGAAATAACCAATTTCTCAAAAGCAGAGTGATTCTCTGCCCTCACATTCAGCATATAAAGCCCTGAAGGCAGATGACCTACCTCAATCTGTTGCTTAGTGCCAGTAATGGCTTCTTGCAACACCACCTGACCAGTTTGGTTGTAAATGACAATATCACCTTTAATGGGTTGAGAAAAAGCGAGTTGAACTCTATCTGTTGCTGGGTTAGGGGAAATAGTCAATTGACTTGTTTTTATCTCTTTTACGTATACATCATGTGGCAAGCAGAAATCGGGGTTGAGAGTGCCATTGCTTAAGTAGGAATAATTGGATATTTGGACAAACCCTTGCGCCATTCCAATTAAGCTATCTGTAGGGTAATAGGCTTGTATTGTTTTGGCCAACCCACTCCCTTCTTCATACTTTTGATACATGAAAATTTCCCCGCAAGCAGGATACATTATAAAGTTCAGATTGCCATCATATAGAAATGAAACGTCAAACCCAGGGTTAACCTCCGGTCCAACCCACTTTACATATTTACCATTTTGTTTTTCAATTTTCGTGAAGTAAGTAAAAAGAGTCGTTTGTCCCGCAACCTCAAGGTAGTATGCTACTCTGTGTCCATTATATGAGTTGGTGCCTGGCCAAGTACCGTTTTGGTATACAGTTGTTAATCCTGTATCCTGTTGAAAGTGCTCATATGGATTGCCCATGTTTGTTTCGCCAGTGGTCTGAATAATCCTGTTGTGGCCATATTGGAACCTTTCAGGCAATACATCCTTTGAAGTAAAGGTCATTTTATATGTATCAAAACTCCAGCCATTTTCATTATCACTAAAGTCCGATGTAATACAAATAACACCACCTATTTCATAATCAAAGAAATCCCAAAAATTGGGGACTTTTTCACCCAAATCAGGATTTTCCATCCCTATCAATCGGTAATAAACACCTGGGGTATTTTGATCAGGAAATAATACAATGCCATGATGCTTTGATAAAAGAATACTATCACCAGTAGTTAGAGAAATTGTTTTAACTGAATCAAGCTCACCAAGTACGACTTCCTCCGTTATTGAAACTACCTCTGCTATTATCCCAAAAGGCATATCAAATGCCCAACTTTGCCCGACTTGTGCATATGTCTGAATAAAAAACTGGAGAGAATCAAAGAACAGATAACCTCCATTTTGCAACTTGGTAACTCTTCTTTGGAGAAATTGGGGCTGGTTTAACCAAGCACGGCACAAATCGCAATAAGCTTGCTTATCAGGATTAGGCAGTTGTAATATTGAATCACAGGCATTATTAGTTTTAATTATATCATTAAAGACAAAGGTAGTGTCGGGGCTACCTCCTCCAGTTATGATACCCTCAATATAAATCGTATTCGTAGCATACCCAGCGGAATTTGCCTCATAATGATATTTGGTACCATAGTTAATCGGCGCCCAGTTTTGGCCGAAGGATAATTGGACAATAAACAGAAAAACAAAGGGTAATAGTTTTTTCATAAACGTATAGAATTGCTACTTATCAAATTTATGAAATTAACAGCTGTTGAATAGCCCCATCTATTAATCTCCTAAGTGATTTCATTAACCCAAAATGCTGTTTCATCTTAATGCCCAAAATCAACCCAGTGGTATCATCACAATCACTTTAGTGCCCAAAGCATTACCTTGTTCATCCTTCAGGTCAATCACTTCAAGGCCTTTGCTGCCATTTTTTTGGGTGTGAAGTATATCCAGTCGTTCTTGGGTTACCGCTAGTGCCGTCGATTTGTGTTGCTCTTCTTGTTGGCTCTTAAGCTGGGAAGCTTGCTCCCTACCTATGCCATTGTCAGTAATGGTACATTTGAGGTAGTTGCCTTCTTTTTCAAACTGCACTTCTACCCTACCACCTTCCTCTCTATGGGCTATGCCATGCACAATAGCATTCTCCACAAAGGGTTGTATCATCATGGGTGGTATCGTTTCTTCTTCGCTTTCTATTTCATCTGATAAGCTTATCTCATAATCAAAGCTATCCCCTCTGCTGAATTTCTCCAATGCCAGGTAGTTATCCAACGTCTTTACTTCCTGCTCAATGGTAA
This sequence comes from Flavobacteriales bacterium, assembly GCA_028281825.1. Taxonomy (GTDB): domain Bacteria; phylum Bacteroidota; class Bacteroidia; order JANQJC01; family JANQJC01; genus JANQJC01. Next base: position 3,976 of record JANQJC010000061.1, on the reverse strand, counting down.
TGCGCTCCTCGCGAGAGTTTTCTAGAATACCGCGCATCAGTTTCGAGAATTTAGCCAGGAAGTAGCGGGCAGTTTGTTCATCTTTCTTTACAATCAGAGACTGAATAGAATTGAGGGCATTAAAGATAAAGTGAGGGTTCATCTGCAAGCGAAGGGCTTTTTGCTCCAACTCTAAAAGGTCGCGCTCCATAGTCAATCGGCGGCGTTCTTGTTCCGTCTTTCTCCTCACCTGGTCTACCCTTATTTTAATTATCGAGGCGATGATAAGCAAGGCCACCACTATTCCACCTATCTTAAACCACAGTGTTTCCCAAATAGGTGGTTCCACGGTAAATTGAACCACATCGTTGCAGTTGGCACACACCATATCCTCATTACAAGAGCGAAGATAAAAAGCATACTTACCTGGCGGTAGGTTGGAATAAGTGGCGCTATTCTTCTCCGTCAACGGGCTCCACTCTTCCTCAAAGCCATCCAGTTTCCATTGGTAAAACACTTTCTCAGGGTTGCGATGGTTGATGCCCGTGAAATCGAAACTCAGGTGGTTTTGGTCATAAGGCAATACCAGCCTTGCGTTCAGCATACCCCAATTATCCACTTTATTTCCATAGCTCGTTTCACCGATGGACTCATAAAAAAGACTGATGCCATTGATATGGGTTAATGGTGGTATTTCGTTCTTGGTATCAGAAGCAGAGTTGTACTTAGTCAGCCCATTTACTGTACCAAACCAAAGTCCACCTTTGTGATCCATGTAAGAAGCGTTTTGACAGGTCTCCACACCTGCAAAGCCCTCTGATTTACCATAATGCCTGATATCGATGATATTACCCACTTCATCAAGCGTGAGCTTATCCAATCCGCTTTCTGAGCCAGCCCATAGGTTACCATCCCTGTCTTTTTGCAGCAGGTAGATATTATTGGAATAGAGGCCATCTTTTGTAGTGTAATTGGTAAACTTAGCCGTATCGCTCACAGGGTTGTATCGGCTGATGCCACTGGCGGTGCCCAGCCAAATGGTTCTACTCCCTGTCTTAACCATGCTTCTGATAGTATTGTTTATCAAGCCATCTTCCTTAGTGATGCTAATAATATCATCTTCCAAATGGCCAAAGCCATTATTCGCAGTGCCAAACCACACCTTATTATCACTACCCAAAAGCAAACAATTGATGCGATTTTCAGGCAAGCCATTGGCAGTTACATAGTACTCAAACTCATACCCCCTTGCCGACTTCAAATTAGGTATCATCTTGGTGATACCGCCGCCTGCCGTCGCAACAATGATGTTCCCGTCTTTATCTTCCAACACATCCCTAATCCAATTGCCACTTAAACCTTTAAAGTTGTCGAAGAAAAAAAAGGTATCACCATCAAATTTTGCCAGGCCTGAGCCTTCTGTACCCAGCCATAGGTTGCAAGCCTCATCCTCAAATATCGCCTTCACTTTCACCTTTCTAAAACCTGAGTCCACATCAAAAATGGTGAATTTCTCCCCATCAAAACATGCCAAGCCTTCGTCTGAAGTACCCAGCCATATATTACCATCGCTATCTTCAGCCACTGAATAAACTGCCCCACGTGGCAAGCCTTGCACACGGTTGTAATGTATAAACTGCTGCCCGTAGAACTTACTCACCCCACCACCCGAGGTTCCAAACCATAGATTACCCCAATTATCACTGGCAATGGAACGTACATGATTATTAGCTAATCCGTCACCCTCATCCAGATAGGTAAAAGTGCTATCCTTAGTGTTAAATCGGCATACCCCCGCATCATAGGTAGCCAACCATACATCATCCTTTGAGGCATGGATGGAGAAAATAATCTTTCCCTTCAGTTTATTCTCTGCATCGATATCAATAAAACCACCAATCGACATGATATTCAAGCCACCGCCATAAGTACCAATCCATAAGTTATTGGCACTATCCAAAGCCAGGGATTGTATCAGGTTGCTATTCAAACCATCCTGTCGTGTAAAGCGCTTGCCCACCTCTTTATCTGCTATTCTATAAAGCCCTGCATTAGTGGCTACCCAGATAAACTTCTTTTGCCTTAAAAGGCAATTCACAGGAACCGAAAAATCACCATCACCTGTAGCGTACATGGTAGCTGTTTTACCATCAAAAGAATAAATACCTCTATCAGTACCCAGTAACAGATTACCCTCATTATTAAGGATACACCTCACCTCAAGGCCAATGTTAAAATTCTCGAAGTTCTTGCCATTGAATTTGCTTAAGCCTACATCGGTACCCATCCAAATATTGCCTTTGGCATCCTCATACAAGCATTGGATGTAATTATTAATCAAGCCATCCCTTACAGAGTAGTTCCTAAAGCGAAGTCCATCAAAACGGCTTACGCCACCCCCGCGCGTACCCATCCATATATGGCCACGGCTGCTTTCCAACAGGGCATATACCTGGGATTGCGCCAAGCCCTCACCTACTGAATAATTACGAAAATCAAATTGCTGGGCTGAGAGATTCAGAGTGAGAAAGAGAATGAGAGTAAGGAATAGAACCCTCCTAGCAAAACACCCTTCTAAATCTTCCCTCAAGGGAAGACTTAATGTAGGCACCTTCCCCTCGAGGGGGAGGATGGGTTGGGGTGTTAATCTGCTGCTCAGCGGTTTCACGTAAAAATCAATTAATCGAAATATGCTTGCGAATTTATTACTAGTCTCCGCAAATAATAAAGCACACAAAATAGAAATATTGTGCGGTTTAATTTCGTGTTAGTAATAAAATGAAATAATGCACTGAAAATATCATCCGGAGCGAGCAAGGGAATCCTCGCAATACCTAGCACCACAAATTAAGCTGGTTCCTTGCCGCCCGGGTGTATTTCAAAACCAAGAAAGATGAAAAAGACAGCCGCCATACTGAAAAAACTGAGATACCCCTTGCTGATGGTATTTTTGGCTATTTTCATCGGATGGTGGTTTTGTTTGCCAAACCCATTATTCAAGGTGCCGACAAGTACTGTAATCGAAGATAGGAACGGTAACCTTTTAGGCGCCAGAATAGCCAATGACGGACAATGGCGTTTTCCACACAACAATAAACTCTCAGAGAAATTCAAAACCTGCCTGATAGAATTTGAGGACAGGACTTTCTATAACCACCCAGGTTTTAGTTTGCGGGGCTTTGCAAGGGCCTTAAAGCAAAACATAAGCCATGGGCACGTGGTAAGTGGTGGCAGCACCATCACCATGCAGGTAATCAGGCTAAGCAGGATAGATAGACCTCGCACCATTCCTGAGAAACTGATTGAGGTATTTATGGCTACCCGCTTAGAGCTAAAGTACAGTAAAGAGGAGATACTGGCACTATGGGCATCCAACGCCCCTATGGGAAGCAATGTAGTTGGTTTAGATGCCGCAGCATGGAGGTACTTTGGCCGCTCACAGGAAAACCTCTCATGGGCTGAAGCAGCCACATTGGCTGTACTACCCAACGCCCCTAGCTTAATGTACCCAGGCAAGAATATGAAAGCCCTATTTGAAAAGCGCAATCGTTTACTCAACAGGCTGCATGAAATAGGTAAGCTGGATGAAGTGGATTTAGAACTGGCCATTGCAGAACCCTTACCTGGCCGACCACACCCATTGCCACAACTGGCTCCTCACCTACTCGACCGCGCTAGTGCTGAAGGCCATAAAGGTCACAGAATACAAACCACCATCAATCAGCACTTGCAAAGCCAGGTGAACCAAATCGTGGATTTACACCATCAAAAGTTAAGTGAGAACAAAGTACATAATGCTGCTGTATTGGTACTCAATATCAATAGTGGGGAAGTAATAGCCTACTGCGGCAACACTCAAACAGATAAAGACGATAATGAAAGCCACGGTAATGCGGTAGACATCATAACAGCGCCCAGAAGTACAGGTAGTATATTAAAACCCTTTCTATATGCCTGTATGCTCAATGATGGGCAACTTACTCCAGACATGATAATC
>JANQJC010000091.1 GCA_028281825.1 Flavobacteriales bacterium | reverse complement strand
TTGGGAAAAGGTAGGAAGTACTCGACACCTTGGAGAAAATAAACATCTTTTGTTCAGAAGCAGTAGTGATTATGGTAATCCAGAAATAAAAGTTTCCGGAAATTGGTGGGTGTGGCGTTTGGATGAGGAACACAGGTATGTAGGTAAACTCACAGGCAAGAACAAGGAGGCTGAAATAGGTATGGTATTTAGCCCAGAGAGGATAGTTAATCGAATGAAAACAGGTGAGTATAATATACCTTATCCTGGCTTTGAGTGAGCCAATAAATGGTGTTTTTGATGAAAAAGCTGATTGAATTGCGTGTGAATTATAACTATGCTCATTTACTTTTTAAGGCAGATGAGGGGGTAAATATAGGCACCTCTGTAAGGCTTGTAGAATTGGAAAAGAATGATAAAAGTTATAATCAAATTCCAATAATTTCAAAAAGTGTGAAGGAAAAGTTTAATAGTTTTTTCTTCTCTTCATGGGATATAAAACGATACTATACCAAACGAGAACTTAATTCCGCGAAGCTTTTTCACATGAAAATAAAGAGTGTATTCGAACCAGCAGGAGAAGAATGTGGAACCTTATACGATGAATCTGTTGCATGCAAGGTTTGTGGAGCAAACAGAATTCAAATCAGCCCACTTTTATTAAAGAAAAGCAGCATACCGAAAAAAGATATAGCAAAAACAATTGGTGGTGAAGTAATTGGTTCCGAAAGGCTTAAATCTTGCTTTGAGCAGAGAAATTTAAAGGGAATAGAATTTAAACCAATCTTATTCAAAAGAGGAGAAGCAAGCTACTATCAATTATTACCGGACGTGTCATTAAACTTATCCAAAAACACACTTGCTGGAGTCAATCCATGGGATTTTTCTGAAGAGCGTGAAAAGGGTATTCATATGATATCAGGATATGAAGTAAAGTTTGATAAAGAGGTATATAAATGTCCAAAGGGACACACTTTGGGTTTAAGACTCCTATCAGAACCTTATATAATTGATACTCAAAAAATAAATGAATTTGATTTTTTCTCGAGCGTGCAAAAAATTGGTGTTAAGAGAGGCTTATTAAATCCTGAACCTATATATCTCTGCTCTGCATCCTTTAGAAATATGGTAATGGAAAATAAACTAAGTGGTTTCGGTTTTGAAATAGCTCGTGTTGAATAGGTAAAGATTTTTAATTATTTATTATGAATAACAGAATTAACAAACTATTGATAACTATCGTTTCGCTTATCATATTAAGTGATTCATCAGCGCAAAACGTTGATAAGTTTACTGGGGATTTTTCTTACTCTTTACCCTTGTTTGTTGTGCCAAGCCCCGATGGGGGAGGTATCCCTATATCGGTAAGTTACCAGGCTGGTATTAGTGTTAACCAACCTGCATCAGAGATAGGTCTTGGTTGGGGTTTATCAGCTGGTGGTATGGTGAGTAGAAGCGTTTCTGGCGTGCCTGACGACTGGAAGGGTGCAAATGTTGTCAACCTTCAAGAAAAAGACTTTAAGTTACACAGGGGTGTATTGAACTTTAAAAGTGGTTCTAACAGCATCTTAGATTTTTATGAGAGTTCATGGAAAATTGATACTCCTAGTTTCTATTTTCCTGACTATGACCAATATTTTGTAGCAAGCCCTGGCCTGATTGGAGTAATGCAACCCATGATGTTTGAGTATGCAACAGTGACCTTGGATATAACAGAAAATGGCACAGTATATGGGGTGAATGCATCCAGTAATCCAGAAGATTTTGAAAAAAAGGCACAGTTTACATTTCTGGGGGATTATGCAGATACTCTATATTCCAGGTATTACCCTACGCCAATTGACCAATATACTACGCCTATTTACCCGGATGAACAAGCTTTTTTCGATGGTAGTTCGCTCTACCTGGATTTTGCTGGTGAAGACCATGAAGGGTATAACACAGAAAACTATAGTGAGACAGCAAACAAGAACCGCCTGATTACCCCAAGATATGTTGAGTATTTTACGAATAATGAGATAGATAATGGTATTTCCGGGTTTATCAACTTTGAGTCAGGACATGCACGCTCAAGCTCAATATATCCCCCTGATGGTATTGGGGCATTCAGGATAACAACAGAAACGGGTGTTACTTATCATTATTCATTGCCGGTATATATTGATTCTTCGAAGTATGGAAACTATCCCCTTGACAATGATTATGGAGCCGAAAATTATTACGATGATGTGACTATAACCACAAATAACGATGGATACATTATCAAAGATGATGACTTGGGTGACCATATGATTGAATACAAGGAAGATGTTAAGTTTGCTTATGAGTGGTTGCTCACTGCTATCACTGGCCCTAAATATGTTGATAGTAATAGTGATGGCATGGTAAATGATGGAGATTTAGGGTATTGGGCAAGTTTTGATTACCAGCAATGGACTAGCACTTTTACTTCTAGGGGGCCTTTCTTTGGATATTCAAATACATTTAGCGCAGCCCAGGAAGAAGAAACCCAAGATTTAGAAATAGGCGCTTCTGGGAAAGTGAGCGGCAGAACTGGTGTTTTCGGCACCACTACACAAGAACTTTATTATCTGAATAGTATACAAACATCGACTCACACAGCCATTTTTGTCCGTGATATAAGAAATGATGAACATTGCCTGCCTAAGTATTATGATGAAGAGCCTAACCAGGCAGTGAACATAGGCACTCCCGGTCAAACCAGTACTGATGCATGGTATGGCACCCTATATGATAATGGGGGGCCGGATAATCCATACACAAGTTCAGTAGAATACTTTTTCGAAATTTCACCTAAAGGGGCCGACAAAGTAGAAGTAGAATTTCCTTTTTTCGAAGTTGGTAATGGTGTTGGTAATTATGATTCAGTGAAAGTATATGAAGGTTATGTTGCTGAAGCAAACTTGCTCAGTGAATTCAGTGGGACCTCAAGCCCACCAAGCGGAACAACAACTTCCACCGGAAGTACCATGGTGATAAAGTTTGTAACGGACGGTTCGGCAAATGATGAAGGTTTTGAAATGACCTGGAAAGCCATATGGAAAGATGACAGGCCAGTTGTTACACCGCAATTAAAGGTTGATAAAATTGTACTATTCAAAAATGAAGATCTTGCAGGTTTACCTTCATTAGATACTATAGTCCCCCCATCTTTAGTCTGGGATATGGGGCCTACATCAAACACTCATGCCAATTTTTATTCTTCAGACTGGTATAATACCAACTCTACAAGTATAGAAGCAGTTTCGTTAAAGACTATTGATTTTGAAACGGATTACAGTTTAGCCCGTGGTTATTATAATAACGTTAACGTCTTTAGTACAACTGCCAAAACGGATAATCAAGATGAAGTAAAAACCAATCTATCGATTGCAGATGGGCAATATGATGAAAGCGGCAAACTTACTTTAAACGAAATAATAGTATACGATACTGAGCATACTCAAATAAGCCCATCTTATTTATTTGACTACAATAAAGACTATTCTTTAGACAATCCGGATTATGACCCAGAGGCTACTGATAATTGGGGTTACTTCAAAAAGGATATTACGTCTGCCGGACATAGTAATTATACCACCCTACAATCTAAAAACTATGTTGATGCTTGGTGTCTCAGAAAGATTACCTCTCCCCTGGGAGGAACAATACATATTGAATATGAGTCGGATGAATATGAAAAGGTATTCGCAGAGAATGGTGGGTTTAAAGGTCCAGGCCGCACTTATCTTATAAAAGATGCAACCGCTGTTTCTGGTGACGTTGGAGAAAGCTGGTTTTATACTTTGGAAGATGAAGTAACTGATTTTACTGACCTGGTCAATAACACCCCGACTGGGACTACCTTAGGCTCTCTTTTACCGAGTCATATAAACAGCAACATATATTTGCACAATCGGGGCACAACATCTATTAACCTTTCCAATTCCAAAGTTACTTATGATACCCTATACGAAAGCTCACCTGATGCTTATGATTATGACTTTGCTCCAATAAGTTCATATAATAGTGAGTCTGTCTCAGAAACACACTATACAGGTAATGGCTATTTTAATTTTGAGTTACCAGTAGGTGAGAAAGTTTATGGGGGAGGGGTTAGGGTAAAGAAAATAACCATTAATAACTGTACTGGTGATACATACAGGCAAGAGTATTCTTATGAAGGTGGCGTAACACCATCTGAACCAGATCGTTTTTCACTTCCGAAAAAAATCAAACAGTATGGGGATAGTGATAGTCCATTTGACTACATTTATCTTAAAGCCCGGGCATTTAATTATGACTATCACATGATGGGGCCTGGAGTAGGGTATTCTTCAGTTACTATAAGTAACAGGGGGCAAACAAATACTTCTTTAGGTACAAGTGAATATAATTTCCTGACGGATCCTTCAGGTATAGATAATTATGAGCCTACAGTTGTTATGTCAGATGAAGCATCTTCGGAAGAGACTGCCGGGGGTTGCACTACTGGAGGGTTTATGGATACAACATACCTTATCGATATTTCAGATAAGTTTTCATCTTTATGGGGTGTACTCACCAGTTCAGTTACCAGAGACATAAATGATATCATAATCTCAAAGTCAATTAACAATTATGAGACAGTAAGACAAGGTACCATAACAGAAAACTATCACTTCAAGGACTCTGAATTACACGTGGTTCCGCCAACAGGCACTTGTTATCAACACAATCATATTATTTGTATCATGAGAAGCTATCCAGCACAATTGACACAACAGATTATCTACGAAAGGGGAGTTTCAGACACTACAAACTATCTTCTTTTTGATGATGTAACGTGGGCTCCCGTAGAAGTGGAAAATCGCAACTTTAGTCAAGATATTACCTTAAAGCGGTCTGTTCCAGCATATCGTGTTACTGATTATGAAGAAACAGGCCCAAAATCAATTGACCAAGGCTATACCAATCAAATCAGTTCTACTTTTTCAAGCACTACTATCCTCAATCCTGAAATTACCAGTTCAGACGACTTTAGTTCAAGTATAATCAATACTTTATCGGAGGATTATACAATAAGAAGTTTTAGCACCAGTAATTACCAATTCGAAAATACAGCCGTTACTGGCTCACATTGGGTGAGTGGGCCAAGTTATTCTTGGACTGGCCCTGTTGGAGACTATGGCCTTTATGACGAAACGAGTTTTGTTGAGTTCAATCCGTCTAATATTAATAGCGACTGGAAATATCTCGGTGAAACTACCCTCTTTGACCAAAAAAGACGTTCAATAGAGCAAAAAAACAGTGCCGATAGGTATTCGTCCACCAAATTTGGGTATGACAATAAATATCCGATTGCCAGTGGTTCAAATGTTAACTACGAGAGCTTTACCCATACAAGTTTTGAAGATTATTTCACAGCTTATTCAGGGTACGACTATTATGGTGGTGAAGTAAAAAGCCAGGGAGAGGATGTCGAAGATAATTCTCACATGACGATTGATGCGCATACCGGCAATCATTTTGTTTCTTTGTATTCTCTAACTGAAGGTCCTATTTTTATAGCAAGGAAGAATTCTTCTGCCGATGAAAACCTATTGACAGGGAGGACTTACAGAGCATCCGTTTGGGTGCACGAAGATAGTCCGGGTGATGCAAAACTTCATGCCAAATTAACTAAGAACTCTTCAGTAATAGCGGATGTTTCTGTGAGCAGAAATAGCGCGAATGGCATTGTTTCTGGCAAGTGGATATTAATTAGCCTGGATATTGAAATTCCTGATGATTACGAATATCAGGTATCTGGAGATGACTTTAGAGTCTACCTTGAAGGAGGAGTTTCTGGTACTGCATATTTTGATGACTTTAGAGTCCAACCTGTTAATGCAAGTGTAAATGCTTTTTTGTATGACGATATGACCGGCAGGGTTACTTACACTTTGGACAATAATAATTTTGGCGCTTACAAAGTTTATGACGAGGCAGGAAATGTAATTCAAGTTTTTGCAGAAAAAGAGGGCTATGGCTTTAAGAAAAAATCCGAATTCGTATATGAGTTTGCGAGATAGGCTCACTACAATACTTGTTACTCTATAGCAATGAAGGGTTTTGTTCCATAGTTTAGCAATGTGAACAATTCTTTAAGTCTAGTGTTTTGGGTGCTTGTTCGAGCAATAATTTTTAACTTTGTGCCCGATTTTAAATAAGTAATAATTAACCTAATAAAACAATAATTTTTATGGCAGTTTTAGTTGGAAAAAAAGCTCCTGGATTTAGTGCCAATGCAGTAGTGAATGGCGAGGAGATAGTTAATGATTTTACCTTAGGGCAATTTGAAGGCAAGAGCTATGTGGTTCTATTCTTTTACCCAAAAGATTTCACTTTTGTGTGCCCTACTGAGCTTCACGCTTTTCAAGCTAAATTGGATGAGTTTAAAGCCCGCAATGTAGAGGTTGTTGCTGTATCAACTGATACTGAGCAATCGCACTGGGGTTGGTTGCAAATGAGCAAAGACCAAGGTGGTATACAAGGCATCACTTATCCAATAGTGGCTGATACCAATAAGACGATATCTCACAACTACGATGTATTAGCCGGTGATTTTTACTATGATGAGAATGACCAATTGGCAGCTAGCGGCGAGTTGGTGGCTTACCGTGGTTTGTTCTTAATCGACAAAGCTGGTATTGTGCGTCACCAATTGGTGAATGACCTGCCGCTAGGCCGTAACGTAGATGAGGCTTTGAGGATGGTGGATGCACTGCAATACTTTGAAGAGCGTGGTGAGGTGTGCCCAGCTAACTGGGAGAAAGGCAAAGAGGCGATGACTGCAAGCCATGATGGTGTTGCTTCATACCTTGCTACTCACTAAGAGGGTTTTTAATGTTTGATATGGAAAGGCTGCCCAATAGGGTGGCCTTTTTTGTGCCTTTTGGTTACACTCCCTCATTTTCTGGGGTTTAACTGTGGCTAAGCTTGGTCCCCCTTCGAGGGGAAGGGAATTTGAGATTGCTTCGTCGTGCCTCCTGGCAATGATGGTATATGTTTCCAATACTTTTTGCTTGACCAAAAAGTATACAAAAAGTCAAGGCTGCCTGAAATTACCTTGAAATATAGCCTGTCACCCACCACGGATGTGTTGCAAGCCGTCCAC